>CAMARK010000031.1 GCA_945860205.1 Reyranella massiliensis 521
CCGCGCTCCTATGAGTCGTACTCTAGCGCAGATGGCAGGAAACTTTATGCCCTGGTGCGATTTCGCGCAGCGGAGGAGATTCGATCCTGCAGCGCGGCACGACGTAGGGGCAGCGGGTGTGGAAGTGGCAACCCGAGGGCGGCTTCACCGGGCTCGGCACGTCGCCCTGCAGGACCAGCTTGTTCCGCTTGATGGCCGGGTCCGGCACCGGCACCGCCGACAGCAGGGCCTCGGTGTAGGGATGCTGGGGGCGGGTGAAGATCGAGCGGGTGTCGGCATATTCGACGATGCGGCCGAGGTACATCACCGCGATCTGGTGGCTGATGTGCTCGACCACGGCGAGATTGTGCGAAATGAACAGGTACGAAAGCTGCCGCTCGCGCTGCAGATCCTTCAGGAGGTTGATCACCTGGGCCTGGATCGAGACGTCGAGCGCCGACACCGGCTCGTCGCCCACGATCAGTTTGGGGCCCAGCGCCAGCGCGCGGGCGATGCCGATGCGCTGGCGCTGACCGCCCGAGAACTGATGCGGATAGTTGCTCATCTGCGCGGGCCTGAGGCCGACGCGCGCAAACAGCGCGGCGACCTGCTCCGCCCGCTCCTTCTTGGACGACACGCCGTGAACCAGCAGCGGTTCGCCCACGATGTCACCCGCGTACATGCGCGGATTGAGCGAGGAAAACGGATCCTGGAAGATGATCTGCATCTGCCGCCGGTAGGGCCGCAATTCGGCCTTGGACAGGCCGGTGATCTCGGTGCCGCCGACCTCGATCGAACCCGACGTCGGCTCGGTCAGGCGAAGCACGGTGCGGCCGGCGGTGGTCTTGCCGCAGCCGCTCTCGCCCACCAGGCCCAGCGTCTCGCCGGAGGCGATGGTGAAACTGATGCCGTCGACGGCATAGACTTGGCCGACCGTGCGGCGCAGCAGGCCCTTCTTCACCGGGAAATGCTTCTTGAGGTCCCTGACCTCGAGGACGGGAACGTTGGACTCAGCCATTGCTGTGCCAGCAGGCCGCCCAGTGGCCTGTCCGTTTCTGTTCATAGGCCGGCCGCTCGCGCCGGCAGAGATCGTCGGCTTTCCCGCAGCGCGGCGCGAAGGCGCAACCCAGCGGCAGGTCGAACAATGGCGGCACGATGCCGGGGATTTCCTGCAGGCGCTCGGTCCGGCGTTCGGTTTCGCCGCGCATCAGGTCGAGCCGCGGGATCGAGGCCAGCAGGCCCACCGTGTAGGGATGCAGTGGGCTGGCAAACAACTCGCCGACCTCGGCTTCCTCGACCTTCCGGCCGGCATACATGACGATCACCCGTTTGGCGGTCTCGGCGATCACGCCGAGATCGTGGGTGATCAGGATCACCGCCGCGCCGAACTCGCGTTGCAGCTCGACGATCAGCTGAAGGATCTGCGCCTGGATGGTGACGTCGAGCGCCGTGGTGGGTTCGTCGGCGATCAGCAGCTTGGGATTGCACGCCAGCGCCATGGCGATCATGGCGCGCTGCCGCATGCCGCCCGAAAGCTGGTGCGGGTACTCCTTGGAGCGCTGCCCCGGCTCGGGAATGCGCACCAGGTCCAGCATCTCGATGGCGCGCTTCAGCGCCGCCCTGCGGTCGAGGTTGCGGTGCAGGATCAGTGCCTCGGCAATCTGCTTGCCGATGGTCATCACCGGATTGAGCGACGTCATCGGCTCCTGGAAGATCATCGAGATCTCGTTGCCGCGCACGCCACGCATCTCGTCTTCGCTGATCTTGAGGAGATCGCGTCCGCCCAGCTTCACCGATCCCGACACGATACGGCCCGGCGGATCGGGGATCAGGCGCATCAGCGACAGCGCCGTCATGCTCTTGCCGCAGCCCGATTCACCGACGATCCCCAGGGTCTCGCCCGAGGCGACCTGGAAATCGACGCCGTCGACTGCCTTCACGATCCCCTGCCGTGTGTAGAACCAGGTACCGAGGTCTTCGACCTCGAGGAGAGCGCTCATGTCCGCTGGCTCATGTACGCTCGCTCATGTCCGCTCACTCATGTCCGTTCTCTGGGATCGAGAATGTCGCGCAGCGCATCGCCCAGCAGGTTGGTGCCGAAGACGGTGAGGCTGATGGCGACGCCGGGGAAGATCACCAGCCATGGCGCGGTGCGCACGTACTCGGCCGCCGACTCCGACAGCATGCGGCCCCACGACGGATAAGGCTCGGGAATGCCGAGGCCGAGGAAGGACAGCGAGGCTTCGGTCAGGATCGCAGAGCCGAGCTGCGCCGTGCCGAGAACGATCAGC
This sequence comes from Reyranella massiliensis 521, assembly GCA_945860205.1. Lineage (GTDB taxonomy): Bacteria > Pseudomonadota > Alphaproteobacteria > Reyranellales > Reyranellaceae > Reyranella > Reyranella massiliensis_B. Next base: position 2,271 of record CAMARK010000031.1, read on the forward strand.
GGCGCCAGCGTGTTGGGCAGGACGTGGCGCACGGCAATACGCGCTTCGCCCATGCCGACGGCGCGCGCCGCCTCGACGAAGGGCTGTTCGCGCAGTGACAGCGTACTAGAGCGCACGACGCGGGCCACGGTCGGCACCAGCGGGATGGCGATGGCGATGATGGTATTCTCCAGCGATGGCCCCAGCGAGGCGGCCATCACCAACGCCATCACCAGAAGCGGCAGCGACTGCATGACGTCCATGACGCGCTGGGTGCCGAGGTCGATCCAGCCGCCGAGATAGCCGGACATCAGGCCGATCGTGACGCCGAGGATGCCGCCCAGCAGGGTGGCACCGAGCCCGACGGTGAGCGAGATGCGCGCGCCGTAGACGATGCGGCTGAACATGTCGCGGCCCATGAAGTCGGCACCGAGGAAGTAGGCCATGCCGGGCTTCGCAAGCGAGGCGCGCGCGTTGGTGGATGTCGGATCGTACGGCGCGATGAAATTGGCGAAGACGGCCGTCAGGACGAAAACCAGCACGATCAGCGCGCCGACGGCGCCCAGAGGGTAGCGGCGGGTGAAAAAGAGAATACGGCTCCACCAGCCGGTGACGTTGGCCCCGGCCCGGGAGAGTGCCGCCTCATGATTGATGATCGCCATGTCCGCCTCAGTCCGCGTACTTGATGCGGGGGTCGAGGGCCATGTAGGCCATGTCGACCAGGAAGTTGACGACGATCACCACAAAGGCAATCAGCATCACCAGGTTCTGCACGATCGGATAGTCGCGCCACAGGATCGCCTCGACGAGGAAGCGTGCGACGCCGGGAATGTTGAACACGGTCTCGGTGACGATCAGTCCGCCGATCAGGAACGCCGCCTCAATACCGATGATGGTGACCACCGGCAGGAGCGCGTTGCGCAACGCATGATCGTAGTTCACCGAAGTCTGCGACGCGCCCTTGGACCGGGCGGTGCGGATATAGTCCTGGCGCAGCACCTCGAGCATCGAGGATCGCGTCAGCCGCATGATCAACGCCGAACTTCGGAAACCCACCGCCGCGGCCGGAATGCTGAGCAGCAGCATCTCGTCGATGAAACTTCGCGGTTCGTTGGTGTAGATCGGAATCATCCCGAACCACTGGACCGACGCCATCAGGATCAGCAATCCGAGCCAGAAGGAGGGCAGCGACAGGCCGCTGAGACTGAGCACGCGCAGGAAATAGTCGAGTGCGGTGTTCTGGCGCACGGCGCTGATGACACCCAACGGCACGCCCATGATCACCGAGAAGAACAGCGCCAGGCCGGCGAGCTTGGCGCTGATCGGGATGCGCGGGGCGATCTCCTCGATCGCCGGCCGTTCCGACACGTAGGCAAAGCCCAGATCGCCCTGCACCAGTCCGCCGATCCAGTGGATGTACTGGTCGAAGATCGGCCGGTCGATGCCCAGTTCGCGGGCGATCTTGGCCTTCTCCTTGGGATCGGCGATGCCGGCCGAGTCGACCAGGATGTCGGCGACATTGCCGGGCACCAGGCGCAGCATCACGAAGATGAGCACCGACATTCCGAAGAGCGTCAGTGCCATCAACAGGAAGCGGCGGGTCAGGTAAGAGCCCATCGATGTCCCCTAGCGGCGGCTGTGTGGCTCGACTAGCGATCGAGCCAGATGTCTTCGAAGCGCCAGCCGTTGTAGATGCTGTTGTGCTGCAGGAGGACACCCTTGAGTTGCGGCGTCCAGCAGGTGCTGGCGACGTTCTGGTTGATCACCGGACGGGCACCGTCCTCGATCAGCTTCTTCTCGACGTCCCAGACCAGCTTCTTGCGCTTCTCGCGGTCCAGTTCGGCCGACTGCTGCTCGATCATCTTGTCGACCTCGGGGTTCTTGTAGGCCGTATAGTTGCGGTCCGAGGTCGAGTGGAAGTTCTCGTAGAAGTTGGTGTCGGGATCGTCGACGCCGAGGCCGGTCAGGTTCATTCCGATCGTGTACTTCTTGCCCTGGATCTTGGTGTACCAGACCGTGGTGTCGATCGGTTCGAGTTCGGCCTCGATGTAGATCTGCTTGAGCTGATCGATCAGGATGACCGCGGGGTCGCGGTAGATCGCGATGTTGCGGGTCGACACCTTGGTCTTCAGCGGCTTGTCGGGCCCGTAGCCCAGGCTCTGCATGATCTTGCGCGCCTCGGCCAGGCTCTTCTCGCGGTCCGGCATATGGCCGGGCAGGGTCTCGAGCATCTCCTTGGGCATGCCCCAAACGCCGGCCGGCGGCGGCAGCAACGACGCACCTGCCAGGGCGTGGCCCTGGAACAGGATTTCGTTGAACGGCTTCTGGTCGAGCGCCAGGACGAGCGCGCGCCGGAGTTCCGGCTTGTCGAACGGCGGCTCGTCGCGGTTGATCAGGATGTTGGAGTTGACGTTGCTCGGCCGCGCCTCGCAGACGGCGTCGGCCTTCTGCGCCTTGACGTCCGCCAGCATCGGGAAGGTGATATCGGAATCGAACGTCATGTCGAACTCGCCGGCGATGAAGCCCAGCATGCGGGTGCTGCGGTTGGGCACGATCTTCCAGTCGATGGCGTCGAGGTAAGGGCGGCCCTTCTTCCAGTAGTCGGGATTGCGCACCAGCTTGATCGACTCGTTGCGCTTGAAGTCGACGACCTTGAACGGGCCGGTGCCGATCGGCTTGGAGCGCATGTCGCGGCCGTTGGCGTGGCAGGCGTAGACCGGCGAGTAGCCGGCGGCCAGCATCGACAGGAACGACGGCTGCGGCCGGCCGAGCTCGAAGGTGACCTCGGTGTCGGAGCCGACCGTCACGTCCTTGAGGTTGCTGTACCAGACCTTGCGCGGGTTCTTGCGGACCAGGTCCGACTTCTCGTCGGCCTTGCCGGTCAGAGCGTCCCACGTGCACTTCACGTCCTTGGCGGAGAACGGCTTGCCGTCGTGCCACTTGACGCCGGAGCGCAGCTTGAAGGTGAGCTTGGTCTGATCGGGGTTCCACGACCAGCTCTCGGCAAGATCGGGCACGATCTTGTCGGGACTGTTGATCTTCTCGTTGGGATCGAACACCACGAGATTGTTGAACACCGCCATGAACGGCTGCACGACCGAGATCGTCGCCTCCTCGTGGATCGAGGCGCTGGGCGGGTTGTCGCGATGGGAAATGCGGAGCGTTCCGCCCTGTTTCTGGGCGAAGACCGGCGACGAAGCGGCGACGAACGCAGCCAGGCTGCCGGCAACGAATGCCAAGCGAGTGCGCATAGAAAGTCCTCCCAGACTCACGCGATAGCGGGCGTGTTGTTGTTCCCCGTTGCCGCGAAGCTAGCACATCGTATGAAGCGGCCAAGCGCTAAAGCGCCGATCTTGCTTGCCCGATCTAGCTGGGAGGGCCCTTGAGTTCGACCTGGTTGCCTTCCGGGTCGTGGAAATAGACCGACGGCCCGTTGCCCTCCGCGCCGTAGCGCTCGACCGTTTCGCCGACCGATATGTCGAACGGCGCGAGTTGCCTGACGATGGCGTCACGATCGAACGGTTCTATACGGAAGCAGAGGTGATCCATGTTGGGAGCGCCTTCCGCGCGCTCGCCGGCGACCAGGTCCAGCATCGAAGCGCCGGCCCGCATCTGCACGAGGCTGATCCTCTCCAGCCGGCGCTCGACGTCGAACCCCAGGGCCTGCTCGTAGAACCGCACCATCGCCGCGAGATCGCTCACCCGCAGTACGACATGATCGATTCGTTCGACACGGAAAGTCATGGCGACTAGCTTACCTCATCCAGAATGACGAAAGCCACGGGAGGAAACATGGCCATCGCGATCAATGCTGCCAAGGCGCGGCTGAAGAAGAACGAGCTTTCCGTCGGGATCGGCGTTCGCCTCGTCCGCAACGTCGACATCGTCAAGGTCATGAAGGCGGCGGGTTTCGACTGGCTGTTCATCGATCTCGAACATGGATCGATGTCGATCGAGACGGCCTGCGAGATCTCGGTCGCCGCCCAGGATTCCGGCATCGCCCCGATCGTGCGCGTGCCCTACGGCGAGCTCGCCATGGCGACGCGCGTCCTCGACGGCGGCGCCTTGGGCATCGTGATCCCGCACGTCGATACCGCCGAGGAGGCCAGGGAAATCGCGGACCGGCTGCGCTACCCGCCGCGCGGCCATCGCTCGGTGGGCGGCGGCCAGGCGCAGTTCGACTACGCGCCCATGCCAATGGGCGAGATGACGAAGCAGAGCGACGACAACACGTTGATCACGGTGATGATCGAGACGCCGAAGGCGGTGAAGAATGCCGCCGCGATCGCCGCGGTCCCGGGCATCGACTGCCTGCTGGTGGGTGCCAGCGACCTGTCGATGGAACTGGGCATTCCCGGCGAGACGGGACATCCCAAGGTTCAGGCCGCGGTCGACAAGGTGATCGCCGCCTGCAAGAAGCACGGCAAGTGGCCGGGCATGGGCGGCGCCTACACGGAAGAGCTGCTGAAGCTCTACACTGGCAAGGGCATGAAATTCCTGCTGGCCGGCAACGACCTGCCGATGCTCACGGGCGCCGCCCGCGCGCACCAGGCGAAGGTACGCGCGTTCCAGAAGTGACAGCGAAGCTGTCATCCTGAGCGCAGCGAAGGATCCCCAAAGATCCCTCGCGATGCTCGGGATGACAGTTATCTTTTCCCTTCGATTTCGATTTCGATCAGGTGCGGCTTGCCGGTCTTGAAGGCAGCCGCCACCGCTTCCTTGATGTCGTCGGCCTTCGACACATAGGTGCCCGCGACACCCATGCCCCTGGCCATGTCGACGAAGCCCATGGTCGGGCTCCCAAGATCCATGTGCATATAAGGCTTGTTCGACTTCACGTCGAAGCGTGCGCGATAGGCGTCGATATTGTGCTTCAGCACGCGATATTCGCGGTTGGCCAGGATCACGAACACGATCGCGAGATCATGATGCGCTGCGGTCCATAGCGCCTGGATCGAATACATCGACGAGCCGTCACCCGAGAGGCAGAGCACCGGCCGCTCGGGCTGCGCCACCGCGACGCCGATCGCGCCCGCCAGCCCCTGTCCGATGCCGCCGCCGCGACCGCTGTAGTAGTCGCCGGGCCCCGCGAAGGTAAAAGTCTTGAAGAGATCGAGGTTGGCCGTGATCGTCTCGTCGGCCACGATCGCGTCCTGGGGCGTGCCGGCGCGGATCTCCGCCATGGCGCGCGCCATCGACGTCGGCGTGCGGGCCCAGGCCTTCTCGACACGGGCCTTCTGGGCCGCGTCGTCGGCGTCCTTGAGCGCCTGCAGCCCCGCGTTGAGCTTGCCGGCGGCCTCGGCAAAATCCTCGCCCGCGACCGTCGACAGGGCGACGTCGAGGGCCGCGAGGCCCGCGCCGACATCGGCCACCACACCGGCATCGAGGGCGAAATTGTAGGCCAGCCGCGACGGTGCGGCCTCGATCTGCAGCACCTTGCAGCCCGGCGGGAACGGCGAGCCGGCTGAGTACCACACCTCTTCGAAGAACGGCCCGCCCACCATCAGCACGAGATCGTTGTCGGCGAACTGCTTGGCGACACCAGGGGCATCGAAGGCCAGCGTGCCGCGCGCGGCGGGATGATCAGTCGGAAAGGAGTTGCGGCCGCGCAGCCCCTCGAACCACACCGAGGCGCCGAGAGCTTCGGCGAGCTTGACCAGCGTGCCGCCGGCGCCCGCCCGCGCGACATCGTCGCCCGCGACGATGGCAGGCTTCGTGGAGGCCAACAGCAACCTCGTCATGGCGGCGATGCCGGCCGGATCGGGCCGGGTCGCGGCGAAGGAATGGCCGGGCTTACCGGCGGGAATGGACGTCTCCTGCTCCATGACATTGATCGGCAGCGCCACGAACACCGGGCCGGCTGGCGCCTCGTTGGCGATCTTGAAGGCGCGCTGCAGGATCGGGCCTAGCTCGTCGGCGGTCTGGACCTGCACGCTCCACTTGGTGACGGGCGCCGCGATGGCCACGAGATCGCCGCCGAGCACGGGATCGCGCAGCCGCATGCGCGTGTCCTGCTGCCCCGCCGTCACCACCATCGGCGAATTGTTTTTTAGCGCGCCGTAGATCATGCCGATGGCATTGCCGAGACCCGGCGCCACATGGAGGTTCACGAAGGCCGTCTTGCCGCTCGCCTGGGCGTAGAAGTTCGCCGCCCCGGTGGCCACGCCCTCGTGCAGATGCACGATGTACTCGATCTGCGGATAGTCGAGCAGCGCATCGAGCAGCGGGCTTTCGGTGGTGCCGGGATTGCCGAAGATGCGATCGACGCCGTGGTTGATCAGCGTCTCGAAGAACACTTGGCGGCCGCGCATGGCATTTTCTCCCTAGGCATTTCTCGGCAGAGGTGGCCCTGCTATTGAAAGGGCCTGAAAGTGAGAAGCACGGCATGGTTGGTGTTGTCGAGGGTGATGCGGGCTTGGCCGCGCTGCGGAAGATCGCCTCGCACGATCTCGCCCGGCTGAACTACCCGCCCGCCAACTGGGTGCCCGAGCGTGCCGGCCCCGACGGCAAGCGGGTGCTCGACGTGCTGGTGGTGGGTGCCGGCATGTGCGGCCAGACGGTGGGTTATGGCCTCTTGCGCGAAGGCATCGCCAACATCCGCGTCATCGAGCGCGAGACGCATGGCCGCGAGGGCCCGTGGAACACCACGGCGCGCATGCCGATCCTGCGCTCGCCCAAGCACCTGACCGGCCCCGACCTCGGCGTCCCCTCTCTCACCTTCCGCGCCTGGTACGAGGCGCAACACGGCGCCGACGGATGGGCTGCGCTCTACAAGATCCCAAGGCTCGACTGGCTGCGTTACCTTCTCTGGGTGCGCGAGACCGTGGGGCTAAAAGTCGAGAACGGCGTCGCCCTGCTCAAGGTCGAACCGGCGGGCGACCTGCTGCGCGCCACGCTGTCGACCGGCGAAACCGTCCATGCCCGCAAGGTCGTGATGGCCAACGGCCGCGACGGCTCGGGCGGTTTCCGCTGGCCAGCGCTGCCGTCTTTCGACCCCGACGACCCCAAGCGTAAAGGCCTCGTCTTCCATACGCTGGAGGACATCGACTTCAGCAAGCTGATCGGCAAGCGGCTCGGCATCCTGGGCGTGCTGGCCACCGCCATCGACAATGCCTGCACGGCGCTGGAAGCCGGCGCGCGCGAGGCGATCTGCTACGCCCGCCGGCCGCACCTGCCGCAGGTCAACAAATCCAAAGGCGTGTCGTTCCCCGGCTTCCAGCGCGGCCAGGGCATGCTCGACGACGATTGGCGCTGGAAGATCTACACCTACATGCTGGCGGCAGGTTCGCCGCCGCCGCACGAGTCGGTGCTGCGTGCCCAGAAGCTGCCGGGCTTCTCCTTCCGCTTTGCCGAGCCGTGGCTCGACATGATCGTCGAGACGGACGGCGTCACGGTGAAGACGGCCAAGGGCACGGAGCGCTTTGACGCGGTACTGATCGGCACCGGCTTCGACATCGACATGGGCTGCGTAAAAGAACTCGCGGCCTTCACGCCCAACGTGAAATTGTGGGCAGACATGCGCAGCGCCGACGAGGTGAAGGCCAACGCCGAGGCGGCGCGCTATCCTTACCTCGGCCGCGGCTTCGAGCTGGAAGAGAAGACGATCGGCAAGACGCCGCACCTAAAGGATATCCATCTCTTCAACTGGGGTGGAATCCTGAGCCAGGGCGCGCTGGCAGGCGACATCCCCGGTCTCTTCGTTGGCGCCACGCGGCTGGTGCAGGCGATCTCGCACGCACTGTTCACGGCCGACATCGAGCGCCACGTGCAGAACATGCACGCGGTCGAAGACCCGGAACTCAGCCCCACCGATTACTTCGTGCCGCGCGACAAGCGCGCCGGCACGCTCTAGGGAGATCGACATGCAGGCCGATTACGTCGTCGTGGGCGCAGGCTCCGCCGGGTGCACCGTGGCCGCGCGCCTCTCCGAAACCGGCGCGTCGGTCATCCTGCTCGAAGCCGGTCCTTCGGACTGGCATCCCATGATCCACATCCCGGCCGGCATGCGCTCGCTGATCCGCAATCCGCTGGTCAACTGGAATTTCACCACCGAGCCCGAGAAGGGCACGGGGGACCGCCGCATGGAATGGCCGCGCGGCCGGACGCTCGGCGGCTCGAGCTCGATCAACGGCATGCTCTATGTGCGCGGTGCGCCGGCCGACTTCGACGGCTGGGCGCAGATGGGCTGTCGCGGCTGGAGCTACGACGATGTGCTGCCTTACTTCATGCAGTCCGAGGACTATATCCAGGGCGGCGATCCCACCGTGCGCGGGCAGGGCGGACCGCTCAAGGTCGAGGACTACCGCACCATTCTGCCGCTCACCCACCGTTTCGTCGAAGCGGCTCAGCAGGCGGGCTTTCCCTTCAATCCCGACCTCAACGGCAAGACACGCGCCGGCGTCGGCTATTCGCAGATGACGCGGCGCGGCCGCTTCCGCGGCTCCACGGCCCAGACCTACCTGCGCGAAGCGAGACGCCGTGCCAATCTCACGGTCGAGACGAATGCGCAGGCCGGCAAGCTGCTGTTCGAGGGCAAGCGCTGCGTCGGCGCCACCTTCCAGCGCAACGGCCAGCTCCACGAGGTCCGTGCCAACCGCGAGGTGATCGTGAGCGGCGGCGCCATCAACTCACCGCACCTGCTGCAGATCTCCGGCATTGGCCCCGCCCAGCACCTGCAATCGCTCGGCATCCCGGTGACGCACGATCTGCCGGGCGTCGGCGCCAACCTGATCGACCATTACGTCATCCGCGTCGTCCATCGCGTGCGCGGCACCGAGACCGTGAACGAGATCGCCCGCTTCCCCCGAGTGCTGCCGGAGATCCTGCGCTTCTTCTTCACCGGCAAGGGCGCGCTTACCTTCGGCGTCACCACCTCACAGGTCTTCGCCGACAGCCGCGAGGGCCTGGCCTCGCCCGACCTGCAGCTCCTGTTCACGCCCGGCAGCACCCATCCGCTGAAATTCGGCGAGCTCGACGAGCAGCCGGGCATGAGCTGCGTGGTCTGCGTCGTGAAGCCCGACAGCCGCGGCACCATCAAGGCGACCTCCGCCGATCCCTTCGCGCGACCGGCGATCAAACCCAACTACCTCACGACGCACACCGACGAACTCGCCCTGCTGAGCGGCGTGCGCCAGGTGCGACGCGTCTTCGCGGCCCCGGCGCTGGCCCAGCACAGCTCGGGCGAGATCCAGCCCGGCCCCGACGTCACCAGCGACGCCGACCTGCTGGCCTATGCCCGCCGTGCCGGCAACACGCTCTATCATCCGGTCGGCACCTGCCGCATGGGCGAGGACCCGCGCGCCGTGGTCGACTCCCGGCTGCGCGTGCACGGCATCGAAGGCTTGCGCGTCATGGACGCCTCGGTGATGCCGACGCTGACCACCGGCAACACCAACGCCCCCACCATCATGATCGCCGAGAAGGGCGCCGCCATGATCCGCGAAGACGCCAAGGCCCTTTCGTAGAAGGCAGCCGTGGAAAAAGTCGACTTCAAGAAAAGCCTGCCAGGCCTCTACAAGCCCCCGGTCGATCGGTTCGTATCCGTCGACGTTCCGGCGATGCAGTTCGTCAAGATCGACGGCAAGGGCGATCCCAACAAGGCGTCGGCCTACAAGCAGGCAATCGAATGGCTCTATCCGGTGAGCTACGCGATGAAGTTCGCGGCCAAGACCGCCAAGGGCAAGGACTACGTTGTGCCGCCGCTCGAAGGACTGTGGTGGGCCGATGATCCCGCCGATTTCGTCGCGCGCCGCAAGGATCGATGGTGCTGGACGATGATGATCATGGCGCCCGAGTTCATCGACCACTCGCTGTTCGAAGCCGCCGTCGAGAAATCGAAGAAAAAGCTCGGCATCCCTCCTGACAGCCTGCGGCTTGAGAGGCTGGAGGAAGGAACCGCGCTGCAAATCCTGCATGTCGGCAGCTACGACGACGAAGGGCCGACCCTCGCGCAGCTTCATGACAGGGAGATGCCGTCGCGGGGCCTGACCTTTGCCGGCCCCCATCACGAAATCTATTTGAGCGACCCCCGCAAGACCGAGCCCGCCAAACTGAGGACCATTCTGCGCCAGCCGGTCAGAACCGCGCCCAAGGCCAAACGATAGAGCCTCAGTCGACCGTGGCGCCCGCTGCCTTCACCACCTCGGCCCACTTTGCACGGCCTTCCTTCACCGTCACCTTGAACTGTTCGAGGGTCTCATAGCGCGGCGTGTTGCCGAGTTCGACGAGCTTGGCCTTGACCTCGGGATCCTCGAGCGCGGTCTTGAGTGCGGTGTTCATCTTCTGGGCGATGGCCGGCGGCAGGTTCTTCGGCCCGAAGATGGCGAACCAGGTATAGCTCTCGTAGCCCGGCAGACCCGCTTCGGCGATGGTCGGCAGATCGGGCATGGCAGCGACGCGCTTGGGCGTCGTCACGCCAAGCAACCGCACCTTGCCCGCCTTGGCGTGCGGCAGCATCGCCTGCAGGAGCGGGAAGCTGCAGCAGGTCTCGCCCTTGATCAGCGAGTTGGTGGCATCCGGCCCGCCCTTGTAGGGCACGTGCACCATGTCGAGGCCAGCCTGCTTGTTGAAGGCGGCGAAAGCGAGGTGCGTGCCCGTGCCGTTACCGGTCGAGCCGTAACTGTACTTCCCGGGGGCGGCCTTCACCTTGGCGATGAAGTCCTTCACGTCCTTGGCATCGATCACCTCGGGATTGATGGCCAGCACGTTGGGGATGTCGGCAAGCGTGGTGATCGGGGTGAAGTCCGCTTCGACGTCGAACGACAGCTTCGTGTAGAGCGCGGGATTGATGCCGTGCGTCGCTGCCGTGCCCAGCAGGAAGGTGTAGCCGTCGGGCGCCGCGCGGGCCACGACCTCGGAGGCGACGTTGCCGCCCGCGCCGGCCTTGTAGTCGATCACCAGGCGCTGACCGAGCGTCTTCTCGAGCGAGGGCTGGAGGATGCGCGCCACCACATCGACGCCGGAGCCGGCGGGGAAACCCATGTAAATGGCCACGGGTTTGGTCGGCCAATCGGATCCTTGCGCCTGCGTTTGAACCGAAACCGCAGAGAGGAAGAGTGCCAGCGCACCCAGCAGAAGTCTCAGCATGCGTGTCTCCTAATGACCGGTGATTTGGATACTATGCTGCGGCAACGCAGAGGGAAACGCCATGGGCTACATGACCGACGAGCGCCGGATGATCCAGGAGACGGCGCGCGCCTTCGCCCTGAAGGAAGTCCTGCCGGTCGCCAACAGGCTCGATCCCGAGAAAGGCGACATCCCGCGCGAGCTGATCCAGAAGCTGGCCGACATGGGTTATTTCGGCATCGTCATCCCCGAGGAACACGGCGGGATGGGCCTGGGCGTGTTCGAGTATTGCCTGATCACCGAGGAGCTGGCCCGCGCCTGGATGAGCGTCGCTTCCATCATCGCCCGCGGCAACGGCCTCTCGGCCGGCCGCGGCATGACCGACGCGCAGCGCAAGGTGTTCCTGCCACGCGCCGCCCGGGGCGAGTTCCTGGGCGCCGCCGCCATGTCCGAGCCCAACGTCGGCTCCGACCTCGGCAGCATCTCCTGCCGTGCCAAAAAGGACGGCGACGATTGGGTGATCAACGGCAACAAATACTGGTGCACGTTTGCCGATGGAGCAGACTACATCATGCTGGTGGCGCGGACGTCGGATTCGCCCGATCCCAAGCGCAAGCATGTCGGCCTCTCATCCTTCTTGATCGAGAAGCCGCGCGGCCAGCTGCCCAAGGGCGTGAAGGGCGCACCCATTCCCAAGATCGGCTACTTCGGCTGGAAGACCTGGGAGCTTGCCTTCGACGATTGCCGCCTGCCCGGCTCGGCGCTGATCGGCGAGGAGGGCCGCGCCTTCTATTACATCTCCGCCGGCCTCGAACGCGCCCGCGCCCACACCGCAGCCCGCGCCATCGGCCTGGCGCGCGGCGCGCTGGAGGATGCGACGGCCTATGCCCAGGAGCGCCGCCAGTTCGGCCAGGCGATCGGCGAATTCCAGAACACACGCTTCCGGCTCGCGCGCATGGCGACGGAGATCGAGGCGGCGCGGCAGCTCATGTACTTCGTCTGCGACGAGATCGACCAGAAGCGGCGCTGCGACAAGGAAGCGGCGATGGTGAAGTTCTTCGCCTCCGAGATGGCCGAGCGCGTGACGTCGGAAGCGCTGCAGGTGTTCGGCGGCGCGGGCTACACGACCTTGCATGCGGTCGAGCGCTACTGGCGCGACGCCCGCCTCACCAAGATCTTCGAGGGCACGTCGGAGATCCAGCAGCGCATCATCTCCGATCACCTGCTGGGCAAGCCGAAAGCGGCGTAATGGACGAACTCTCCCCACTCGGCCGGATCCTGCGCGGCGTCGCGATGGTCATCGCCACCGGCACGGTGCAGGTGATGGCGCAGCTCGCGCTCAGCCGCCTGATGGATGTCATCCCGACGCCGAAGCTCTCGACGCACCAGACCTCCTACATGATCCTGCACAGCGTGCTGGCCGTGCTGGTGCTGATGACGGGCCACGCGCTGCAGGTCACGATGTGGGCACTCCTCTACTACGACTGGGGCGAACTCGGCGGCTTCGCCCACTCGTTCTACTTCTCGCTCGCCAGCTTCACCACGCTGGGCGCCAACGACCTCACTCTCTCGAACGGCCATCGCATCGCCGGCGCCGTCGAATCGGCGGTCGGCATGCTGATGTTCGGCTGGTCGACGGCACTGCTGGTCCGCGTGGTCCAGCGCACGGATCGCGACTACGAGAAGTAGATCAGCGGCCCAGCAAATTGGCCCGGACGTTCGCCCAGAAGCCTGGCGCCGTGGGCGTCGAGCGGCTGGCGGTGGCCATCTTGCGGTAGAGGTCGCCCAGCGAGCGGCGGCCACCGCCGTGGGCGCGGAGCTTGGTGCCGTCGGCGCCGGGCATCAGGGTCAATTCGCGGGTATGGAACACTTCGAGGCCTGGCCGGTGGCCGATGCTCACCACCGAGGTTTCGGGCAGCTCCTCGATCAGGAGCTTCATGACGTTCTCCTGGCCGGTCTCGTCGAGCGCCGAGGTCGCTTCGTCCATGAAGATCCAGTCGGGCTTGTGGACCAGCACGCGGGCGAAGGCCACGCGCTGCTGCTCGCCACCCGACAGGATGTGGTCCCAGCGCTCGGTCTCGTCGAGCCGGCCGCGCAGGTGATCGAGGCCAACCTTGTGCAGCATGTCCTTCAGCGCCTCGTCGCTGATGCCTTCCGGGGCAGTGGGATAGAGCATGATGTCGCGCAAGGTGCCGAGCGGGAAATAGGGCTTCTGCGGCATGAAGGTGATGGCGCCGGTCGGCAGGTGGATGGAACCACGCCCCCACGGCCATACGCCGGCCACGGCCCGCATGATCGTGCTCTTGCCGCTGCCGGACTGGCCACGGATCAACACACGCTCGGGACGCTGGATCGTGACTTCGGCCTCCGCCACCAGCATCTCGCCATCGGGCCGGGCGACACCCAGCTCACGCATGATCAGGCGGTCGGAGTCGCTCGGCGGATGGACCACGATCCGCGCATCGTCCGGCGCCTCGGCATCTTCTTCCAGGTCGGTGAGCGCCACATGCAGGTGCACGACGCGGTCGGTCGAGGCGCGCCATTCGGCGAACTTGGGAAAATTGTCGATCAGCCACGACAGCGCCCATTGCACGCTGGAGAAGGCCTGCGCCGTCTGCATCAGGCCGCCCAGAGCTATCTCGCCGCCGAGATAGCGCGGCAGCGCCACGATCAACGGCACGATGGGCGCGAGGTAGGCCAACGAACTTGTCAGCAGCGAGAGATTGCCCTGGCCGCGCGTCTGGACGTTCCAGGCCGAGCGCAGGTCGAACAGCGAGCCGCGCAGCCGCTCGCGCTCGTCGTCCTCGCCACGCATCAGGGCAATGCCCTCGGCGTGCTCGCGCGACCGCGTCAGGCCGGAGCGGAAATCGGCCTCGCGGCTCTGGCGCACGTTGCCGGCCTGGATCAAGCCGCGGCCCAACGCATAGGTCAGCAGCGAGCCGATCAAGGCGTAGGCCACGGCGCACCAGACCATGTAGCCCGGCAGATCGAATTCGAGCCCACCAATCCTGATCGGCATCGAGCCCGACAGAACCCAGAGCACGCTGAGGAAGGTGACGAGCTGCAGGACACACTGGAGGATGCTCTGGGCAAACTCGACGGCAAGTTCGGTCGAGACGCGGATGTCCTCGGCGATGCGGCCGTCGGGATTATCGACTTCCTCGGCCAACATACCGAGCTGGTACTGGCGGCCCGAATTCAGCCAGCGCTGGACCGTGACGTGCGACAGCCAGGACCGCCAGTTGATCTGCAGCCGGCGCTTGACGTGGAGCTGGATGGCGACAGCGACACCTGCGGAACAGACGATGGCAGCGAGCACCCAGAGCAGCTGCAAGAGCTGCCCGGTGTCCTTCTTGTCGAGCGCATTGAAGAAGTCGCGGTTCCAGATATTGAGCCAGAGCGCGATGCCGACGTTGATGACGCCGAGCAGGACCATGCCGCCGGTCAGGCCCCAGGCGACAAGGCGGTATCCGGGCGCAGTCCAGTAGCCGCTGGCAACAGCCGCAAAAGCCCGTACCGAGCTGCGCGGCGTATCCAAGTTAGTCGCGGAAGCTTGGATCGATTCGATCCAGCTTCCTCAGCAACGCCGGCCAGTCGAGCACGCCGAACGCCCGGCGCGTCTTGGGCTGGTACATGGTGTAGGTATCTTCGACCACCTTCTCCGGCACGCGCACCATCTGCGTGTTGCAGGACATGGCGGCGATCTGGGTTTTGCAGGAAAGCTCGAGCCGATGCATGGCGTTGAACGCTTCCGGGATGGTGGCGCCGGTCGTCAGCAGGCCGTGGCTGCGCAGGATGAGCGCGTTGTTGTCGCCCAGGCTCTTGGCCAGCGCCTCACGCTCGGCGGTGTCGAGCACGACGCCGGTATAGTCGTGATAGCTGATCTTGGCGAAGCGCATCGAGGTCTGGGTGTTGGGCAGCAGCCCGCATTCCAGGGTCGAGACTGCCATGCCGGCGTAGGTGTGGGTATGGATGATGCAGTTGACCTCGGGCTTGGCCATGTGGATCGCCGAGTGGATGACGAAGCCGGCGCGGTTGACGCCGTAGTCGAGGCCGTCGGGAAACTCCGGCTTGGCGAGGACATTGCCCTCGTGATCGATCTTGAGCAGGCTCGAAGCGGTGATCTCCTCGTAGAGCAGCCCATAGGCGTTGATCAGGAAAGCATGGGGCTCGCCCGGCACGCGCATCGAGATGTGGTTGGCGATCAGGTCGGACATGCCGTAGTGCGCGATCAGGCGGTAGCAGGCGGCGAGGTCGACACGGGCCTGCCATTCCTCCGGCGAGACTTCTGAACCGAGGCTGGCAACTTTGGATGGCTTGAGGGCGTGCACAGTCATGATAACGCTCCGGGTGAAAACTGGTTGCGAACGGTAACCCCGGAGTGATCGGATCGGAAGGGCTTTGGGCCGCGTGGCGAAGGCTGACCCCTCCGCCCCGTGAGATGGGGCACCTCCCCATTTGAATGGGGAGGTGGCCGCAGGCCGGAGGGGTCAGAGCTTCTTCTTGCCCGCCGCCGGGCTGCGCGGCTCGGCCGGCAGTGGATAGGCCGTGGTCGACTTCACCCGCTCCATCGAGAACCGCGACGTCACGTTCTTGAGCGGCATGGTGTCGATCAGGCGCTTGTAGAAGGCGTCGTAGGCCTGCATGTCGGGCACCGCCACGCGCAGCATGTAATCGATGTCGCCGGCCATACGGTGGAACTCCATCACCTCGGGCATGGCGGTGACGGTCAGGGCGAATTTCGACAGCCAGGCCGAGGAATGATCGCCGGTTTCGATCGAGACGAACACACTGAGCCCGACGCCAATCGATTCGGGCGAGATCAGCGCCACGCGCTTCAGGATGACGCCGGTCTTCTCCAGCCGCTGGATGCGCTTCCAGCACGGGCTTTGCGACAGCCCGACGCGATGGGCGATCTGCGCCAACGACAGGCTGGCGTCGTCCTGCAGGAGCACCACGATCTTGCGGTCGATCGCATCCATTTTTCACACATCCGTGATGAGCAGCCGGTCCACTGTCGGACCTGTCGTCAAGAATCTCAACAGGTGGTTCAGGTCGGAAGCGATTCCAGGCGCACCGGGAAGCCCAGCCTGGCACCGAGCGCAGCGGCCAGGGCCTCGACATTGCCATCCACCGGACCGGCATAGGCCGCCAGCCGCGGGTCGGCGCCGTTGAACCAGGAGAGGCGCCAGTTTCCCGCCTCGCACACCAGCGAGCCCACCACCCGGCCACCGGCCGAGATCGTCCAGAGGGCAAGCTCTTCCCCGACGGGGAAAAGCAGGCGGGTCGCGCGGGCGACGATGTCGCTGGCAAGGTCGAGCATGCGCCGACTCTAGGGGCCGTTGCATCGCGCCGGCAATGAAACCGGCGGCCGAATTACCCCTGCGGCGCAGGAGGAAAATCTCCAGGATCAACGTGGGGGAGAATTTTCACCTCCCAGCGGTGACGCCGCGTCCCGGCTGAATTACGCTTGCCGGCACGGAGAGAAGAACGACCCGAGGCAGGAAATTCATGGCCCCGACCAATCGTCTCATCGAGGCCCGCCGCGCCGAGTTGCGGGCAGAGGCCAACACCCGAAAGCCGAGCGGCGCCAAAACGGCGGCCGCGAGAACCGGCACCAAGCGACCGACGGGCCAGTCACCGACAAACCAGCCGAAGACGCGGACGAAGCCGAAGGCGTAACGGCCGCTACGGCAGCAGCCCGATTTCCTTGTCGTAGCGCGCCACGCCGGGCTGCAGGGCGCCCGGCATCGGCAAGGCGTCGAGCGTGTTCTTGGCCGTGGTTTCCGATAGCTGCTCGGA
This sequence comes from Reyranella massiliensis 521, assembly GCA_945860205.1. Classification (GTDB taxonomy): domain Bacteria; phylum Pseudomonadota; class Alphaproteobacteria; order Reyranellales; family Reyranellaceae; genus Reyranella; species Reyranella massiliensis_B. Next base: position 19,116 of record CAMARK010000031.1, read on the forward strand.
CGGCGTGCCAGCGCGCTCGACCTTGTGCAGGGCCGCCGCCAGCCGGTAGCCCACCGCCTCGTCGAGACCGGGACGCGCAAGCACGAAACTCCACGACCCAACGGTCGGCATCGCCGCAGTCTGACCGGCAAACGTACCGGACGGCACCGTGATGCGCTTCAGGAAACCAAACTTGGCCAGGATGCCGTCGATCTCGCCGGCGTCGGGCACAAGGAAGCGAGCCCCGCCTGGCGCGTTGGCGACGGCGATGAAACCCGGCCAGCGGGCACCGCCGCCCCACAGGGCTGCCACCTTGCCGTCGAGCACCAGGGCCGGACCGTCGCCGGCGCGGTCGAGATAGACCGGCTCGAAATCCTTCTCGGCGTCGAAGCCGAGGCCGCCCACGACATAGCGGCCCAGGATGACCAGGCCCGAGCCACGCGCGCCCCACGCCACCGGCTTGCCCTTGAGATCGGCGATGCGGCGGTAGGGGCTGTCGGCCCGGACCACGAACATGCCGGGCGAGGCATACATGGCCGTCACGATCTTGAGCGTGCTGGGCGGCCGGCCGGCGCCGAAGAAGACATCCTGCACGACTTCGCCCTGGACCAGCGCGAGGTCGAGCTTGCCGGCCTCGAGCAGCGGCACGTTCTCGGTGCTGCCCTTGGTGTTCACTTCCTCGATCTCGAAGGTGGGATCGACGCTTTTGATCGCCTTGATGAAGGCCGCGCCGTAGACCGGGAAGCCGCCACCCGGGGTCGCGGTCCCGAGCTTGAGCGGCGGCGACTGGGCGCCGGCCGTGGCACTCATGAGCGTGAGTCCCGGCAGGGCAGCGAGCAGCGGGCGGCGTCGGAGGTCGGGCATGGTTTCATCCTAAGGTCTCACGCCGGGCGATTCGAGCATCATGCCCCTCGCCCGGTTCATCAGGAACAGCTCGAGCATGACATATTCGGGCGCATCGTAGGCGTAGGGTTCAGCCCGGATGCCGACGAGGCAGTTGCGCAGGCGGCGTTTGAGCGAGCCCAGCGTCTGCCATTCCAGCCGGTAGATCGGATAGCCAGTGGGATGGGCCTCCGGAATCGTGACGCCCGCGAGCTTCTTGCCGGCATTGTCGTCGTGGCAGATGGCACAGGACAGGTTGATCTGGCCCTGACGTGCCCGGTAGATTTCCGCGCCGCGGTCGTGAAAGGCGACAAGCCGCGGATCGGCCGGCGGCGCGATCGGCATGCCGCGCGACTGGTGCGCGACATAGGCTTGCAACGCCAGCAGCTCGCGGCTCTCGGGGGGCAGGCGCTCGGCCTTCTGATTCTCGGTGCGGCAGAGATTGATGCGACCTTCGAGATCGACCGGCACCTCGGCACCCTTTGGGATGGCGGGATAGCGCGCGGCCACGCCCTTCATGCTGGTGCCGGCATTGCCATGGCAGTCGGCGCAGGATTTGTCGGCGGCGCCGGCCTTCTTCGCCCAGGACTGGCTGCCGAGCTGGACGAAGAGCATGCCGGGATTGGCGGTGTCGTCGTCCTGCATCTTCTGCAGCGCCTCGCCCATGTCCTGGGTGCCGGAGCGCCGCTTGTCCGCCCCGACCTGCGCCGTCGCGTAGGAGGCGGCGAAGACGATCGCCAGCCCGATGCCGAAGTGCAGGACGTTCATTCGACGGTGAAGACGACCCGCTCCTCGACGACGAAGCCTTCGTCGCCGGTCCAGCGCAGGCCGACCGTGCCGGTCTCGCTCGCCACCGCGAAGAAGGAGACGAACGGATTGGCCGCGATTGCGGGCGACATCTCCATGTCGAAGATCTCGGTGCCGTTCCACGTCGCGGTGAAGCGTTCGATGATGTTGCGCGGGATGATCTTGCCCATGGTGCCAGGCCGGAAGCCGGTCTCCATGGGATGCAGGATCAGCGCCTTGATCTCCACGACCGAGCCGCGCTTGGCCGTCTTGGGCGCGTTGACGAGGACGTTGGCCATCAGGTCGACTCCTCGAGGCAGGCGGCCAGCGTCACGATCACGTCGGCGCTGGCGCTCCAGAAGCGGCCGTCGCTGGTCTCGGCGATGGCCACGATCTTCTGGCTGTCGCCCAGCTTGATGCGCGTGCCGATGGTGGCCTTGCCATTGCGGGCCGAGAGCCGGGCGGAGAAGACGTTGGGCTGCGGGTTCTTCTCGTTGAAGACGTGAATCGCCTTGACATGGTCGGCCACGGTCATCGGACTCTGGACCGAGACGACGAGCGGCACGGTGTTGCCGTTCTCGATCAGCGGCGGCAGGTCGAGCGTGACGCGACCTTCGGTGACGACGGAATTGCCCACCACCTTCTTGATGGCTTCGGCCATGGCTTCAGCCGTTGCCGAGGCGGAGCCAAGCGGCAGGACGACGAGAACGGCGGTGCCGGCAAGGAAGCGACGTCGATCCATTCAGTCCTTCAGGGTTGCGAGATAGGCCACGACATCCTCGACTTGCGCCGCCGACAGGATGGTCTTGCCGTCGAAATTCCGGGCGACCCGCTGCAGGCCGGTCGTTCGATAGTAGGGTGGCATGATCGTGTCGGCATTGAGACGCGCGCCGTCGGCGATGCGCAACCGCAATTGTCCCGGGGACCAGCGCGATCCCGCGCCGGCCAGGCTGGGCGCAAGGTCACCCTGGAAACGCTCCTCGGCGATCGGACCGGAATGGCAGAGGAGACAAAGCCCTGTACTGCGGTTGGCCACGATCGCCCGGCCGCGCGCGGCATCGCCCGACTGGCCGGTGAGCGAGGCCGGGATGGCATCGCCCACGACCTGCTGCGCAGCAGCAGCGGGCGCGAGGAATCCCAGAGCGATGACGAGCAAGATCCGCACGGCGTCAGCCGAAGGTCTCGGCGGTGATGGCGCGGAACCAGCTCGCGGCATAGAGCGCTTCCTGGCCGCGGAGCCCGCCCACGGCCTCGAGCGCGCTGACGCCGCCGGCGCCCGGCACGTCGGTGAGCTGGCCCTTGTCCGGCCGATAGACACCGGCGACCGAGATGCCGTAGTCGGCGGCCAGCAGGCTGTAGCAGGTGTTGATCAGGATCGGGTCCTGCGGCTTGCGGCCGGCCAGCAGTTCTACGATGGCGGCGGCGCAGACCTTGGCCTGGGCGTTGGCAGAGAAGGCCGACTTGGGCATGCCACCCATGATCGCCGCATCGCCCAGCACATGGATGCCGGGCCGCAGCGTCGATTCGAAGGCCACCGGCTCGACCGGACACCAGCCGGTGCGGTCGGCGACGCCGGCCTGGCCCGCGATGGCGCCGGCCCGTTGCGGCGGGATGACGTTGCCGACGGCGGCCTTGTGGGTGGCGAACTCGGTCGTGAAAGTGAGCGTCGCGGGATCGACCGCCGTCACCTTGCCGCCCTTGGACAAAGGCACCCATTCGATCACGCCGGGATAGAGTGCGGTCCAGCCATTCTGGAACAGGCGCTGCTTGGAGAAGGCATCCTTGGCATCGAGCAGCAGCAGCTTCGACTTGGGCTTCCAGATCTTCAGCCAGTAGGCGATCAGGCTGGCGCGCTCGTAGGGGCCGGGCGGGCAGCGGTAGGGATTGGCCGGCACCGACATCACGACCAGGCCACCATCGTCCATCGCCTGGAGCTGGTTGCGCAGCAACGTGGTCTGGGCCCCCGCCTTCCAGGCATGCGGCATCTTCTGGGCGGCGGCCTCGTCGTAGCCGGGCAAGGCGCCCCAGTTGAAGTCGATGCCGGGCGACATCACCAGCCGGTCGTAGGAGAGCTTGTTGCCGTCGGCGAGCGTCACCGTCTTGGCCTCGGCATCGACAGCGGTGGCGCTGGTTTCGGCCACCACCACGCCAGCGCGCTTGACGCCGTCGTAGCGGAATTCCTGCTGCGAGATCTGGCGCAGGTCGGCGAGCACCGAGTTGCTGAACGGACAGGAGGTGTAAACCGGGTTGGGCTCGACAAGCGTGACCGTGAGCTTCGGCTCGAGCGCCTTCAGCGCGCGCGCCGCCGTGGCGCCGCCGTAGCCACCGCCGATCACCACGACCCTGCCGGCCCCGGCTCCCTGCGCCGAGGCGACAGAAGGCGCCAGGCTTGCCGCGGCAGTGAGCTTCAGGAAGGTGCGCCGTGTCGACATGACGTCCCTATTCAGGCTGAGCCGCAAACCAGGCCGCGATGGCGTCGGTCTGCTGGTCGTCGAAGCCCTTGGCGATGCGGCCCATCACGCTGGAAGGCCAGGCACCGCTCTTGTACTCGCGCATGAAGGTGACGATGTCGGCGGCCTTGCGGCCGGCGATACGCGGGATCACCGAGTCGGCAATCTTCGTCGTAGCATGGCAGCCGGTGCAGGAACTTGCACCCGGTGGCCCATTGAATGGGGCATCGGCCGCCTGCGCCGGGCCGGCCAGCAGCACCGCTGAGGCCAGCACCGGCAACAGTACTCGGCCCATTTACGCGCCTTTCTTCAGCTCGTGATGCATCAACGGCAGGTTGCGCACGCGCTTGCCCGTGGCGCGGGCGATCGCGTTCAGCACCGCGGGCGCGGCCACGGCGATGGTCGGCTCGCCGACGCCGCCCCAGAAGTCGCCGGTCGGGACCAGCACGGTCTCGACATGCGGCATCTCGTCGATGCGCATCATGTTGTAGCTGTCGAAGTTGGTCTGCTCGACGGCGCCGTCCTTGACGGTGATCTCGCCGTAGAGCGCGGCGGACAGGCCGTAGGCGAACGAGCCCGCGACCTGGCGATCGATCTGCGCCGGGTTGACCACATGGCCGCAATTGGTCGCGGCGGTGATCTTGTGAATCTTGAGCTGGCCGTCGGCGTTCACCGAGACTTCGGCGACGCCGGCAACATAGCTGCCGTAGCCCATGACCTGGGCCAAGCCATGGAAGTGGCCGGCGGGGAGCGGTTTGCCGTAGCCCGCCTTGTCGGCCGCCGCCTGCAGCACCGCCGCCCACTTGGGCTTCAGCAGCTTCATGCGGAAGGCGAGCGCATCCTGGCCGGCCGCGTCGGCCAGCTCGTCCATGAAGCTTTCCATGTAGACGGCGTTCTGGTTGGTGTTGACGCCACGCCAGAAGCCCGCGGTGATGTGCGGGTTGCGCATGGCATGGTCGATCAGCAGGTTCGGCACATTGTAGCCGTAGGCCGCCTCCACGCCGCTTGCCATCAGGCCCTGGAACATCACGGGATCCATGCCGTTCTGCAGGTTCTGCGGCAGGAGCGAGGCCAGGATCGACTGGCCCGAGATGCGGATCTGCAGCCCGACCAGATTGCCCTGGGCGTCGAGGCCGCCGGTCATCTTGGCCATCGTGATCGGATGATACTGGCAGTGCGTCATGTCCTCTTCGCGCGACCAGATCAGCTTGATCGGCGTGCCGGGCATCTCCTTGGCGACCAGCACGGCCTGGCGGACATAGTCCGAACGGCCGCGCCGGCCGAAGCCGCCGCCCAGCAATTGCTTGATGACATCGCACTTGGCGACCGGCAGGCCGGACGCCTCGGACGCCGCGGCAAGTGCCGCCTCACCGTTCTGCGTGCCGCACCAGACCTCGCACTTGCCGGCCGTGTAGCGCGCGGTGGCGTTCATCGGCTCCATGGTGACGTGGTGCTGGTAGGGGAAGCTGTAGGTCGCCTCGACCTTCTTGGCCGCCCCGGCGATCGCGGCTTTGGCATCGCCCGCCTTGTTGCCGACGAAAGCTTCGGGCGCGTCTAGACCCTCCTTCAGCATGGCGGCGATGGTCTCGCTCGAGACCTTGCCGAGGTCGCCGATGTCCCAATCGGTGGGAAGCGCCGCAAGCGCGGTACGGGCATTCCAGTAGGTGTCGGCCACGACCACGACGGCGTTGCCGTCGATCGCCACGACCTTCTTCACCCCGGGCATCTTCTCGATCTTGGCGGCGTCGAAACTCTTGAGCTTGCCGCCGATCACCGGACAGGCGCGGACGGTGGCGACCAGCATGCCGGGCAGCACGAGGTCGATGCCGTAGATCTGCTTGCCCGTGACCTTGTCGACCGTGTCCAGCCGCTTGACCGGCTTGCCCGCGATCTTCCAGTCCTTGGGGTCCTTGAGTTTCACTTCCTTGGGCGGCTCGAGCTGGGAAGCGGCCGCGGCGACCGCACCGTAGGTCACCGTCTTGCCCGAGGCCTTGTGGGTGATGACGCTGTTGGCGGCAGTAAGCTCGGCCGCCGGCACCTTGAGCTGCGTCGCGGCGGCCGCGATCAGCATCTCGCGCGCCATGGCGCCGCCTTCGCGGACATACTGCTGGCTCTCGCGGATGCCGCGGCTGCCGCCAGTCGAGAAGTTCTTCCAGACGCGGTTGCGCGCGACGTTTTCGCCCGGCGTGGGATATTCCCAGGCGACCTTGTTCCAGTCGCACTCGAGTTCCTCGGCGACGAGCTGGCAGAGGCCGGTGAGCGTGCCCTGCCCCATTTCGGAGCGGGCGATGCGGATCACCACCTTGTCGTCGGGATGGATGACCACCCAGGCGTTCAGCTCCTTGACGGTCTGGGCATGCGCCGCACCGTCCTCGAAGGGAACGTGGAAGCCGAGCGAGAAGCCGCCGGCGACGGCAGCGCCGCTGACCAGAAAGCCCCTACGACGAAGAGAGGGGCGACGAAGAGAGGTCTGATGGATCGTCATGATGCGTCCTCCCCTCAGGCCTTGGCCGCGGCGTGGATCGCTTCACGCACCTGCTGGTAGGTGCCGCAGCGACAGATGTTGGTCATGGCCGCGTCGATGTCGGCATCGGTCGGCTTGGGCTTGGCGGCGAGCAGCGCGGTCGCTGCCATCACCATGCCGCTCTGGCAGTAGCCGCACTGGGGCACGTCGATCGCCACCCACGCGGCCTGGATCTTGTTCAGTTGGCCGCTGGCCGCGAGTCCTTCGATGGTCGTGACCTTGCGATTGCCGACCGAGTTCGCCGGCACCTGGCAGGAGCGCGTCGCCACGCCGTCGATCAGCACCGTGCACGAGCCGCACTGGGCGATGCCGCAGCCATATTTCGTGCCGGTGAGCCCGAGCTGTTCGCGCAGCACCCATAGCAGCGGGGTACGCGGATCGGCGTTGTGATTGAGCGCCTTGCCGTTGACGTTGAGGACAGCCATCCCGGTCTCCTGTTTGTTTGGAGTATGGCGGGCAGCCTAGCCGAGCAGATGGGGCACGCCTATAGCCGGCCCATCGCTCACGCATGTGTGATCGCAAGCGACGATCGGCTTCCTATCTTGCGCGGGAATTTTCGCCTCAAGCCCTTGATTGCACGCGACAAAGCTCCGATGCGAATGGGAAATAAAGTGTGACATTTTTTCGATTCCTCTCCACTTCTGCAGATCTGTTCGCCGCGATCGATCGAACGCACAGAATAGATAGGATATCATAGGAAATTGTCAAGGATTTCCTGCCGGCCACCCAGCGCACGTCGGTTCTCATTAAGCCGCAGCTGATGCTCATCGGCCAAGCGGAGCTTGGCCTATTCAGCCAGCCTGATCTTCCCGCGGCCGCGGGCGCTCGTCGTCGTGCCATCCATTTCGAGCCTGATGCCCTTGTTGCCTTCGGCCTGGCCGGTAACCTTACCGGCGCTGCCGCTGTCGCAAACCGTACTGATCGTGAACTTCATATTGCCCGTCGCATTTCCCGAGGGATCGACCCTCAGTGAGATCGGGAGGCTGCCGCACTTTGGATTGGTGACCGTGCCGGTTCCGCTGCCGTTCACCATCTTCACCGATACATGCATGAGGTGGTCAAAGCTTCCAGCAGTGACGTTCAGCGACCCGGTGTAGGTCCCGTCGAGCACAACGGCGCCGCCCGGGGGTGCCGCAGCGGCGACGTTGGGCTGGGCCGCAGGGGCAGCGGCCGGCGCGGCGGCCGGTGCAGCGGGAGCGGCTGCAGCCGGCGCGGGCGCCGCGGCGCGCGCCTTGGCCTCGTCCTCTGCCTTCTTCCTGGCCTCCTCCGCCTTCTTCTTCTCGTCTTCTTCCTTCTTCTTCTGCTCCTCGTCGTACTTCTGCAGCGCGGGAGCCGCCTCGCGCAGCAATGCCTGGTTCTGCGGCCCCGAGAGGAAGCCGGTCGCCGGCTGGGTCCGGGCCTTCTGCCAGGCCGCGACCATGTCGCGCGAGCGCGGGCCGAAGGCGCCGTCGGCGCCGCGGGTGTCGAAGCCGAGCGAGGTCAGCGCCACCTGCACGCGCTGGCGGTCGGGAACCGACAGGCGGAGCGCCGTCTCCGCCGTCTCCGCCGCTTTCTTGTCCGCAAGCGCGGCGGCATCGGCGACCGCCTTCTGCTGGGCTTCGGCGTCCGCCTTCTGTTTGGCCTCCGCTTCGATCTTCTGGCGGGCTTCCGCCTTCTCCCGGGCTTCGGCGTCCGCCTTCTGTTTGGCCTCCGCTTCGATCTTCTGGCGTGCTTCCGCCTCGGCGAGCTGCCTGGCGTCGGCTTCGGCCTTCTGCTTGGCTTCCGCCTCGGCCTTCTGGCGCGCGGCGGCATCGGCCTGCTGCCGCTCGGTCTGGGCCCTGGCGAGCGCCTCGTCGGCCTGGCGCTTGGCCTCGGCTTCGGCGGCGACCTTCTTGCGGGCATCCTCCTCGGTCTGGCGGAGTGCGGCCATCTCGGCCTCGGCCTTGCGCTGGGCGGCCTGTTCGGCCGCACGCTGGGCCGTCGCGTCGGATTGCTGACGCTGGCTGGCTTCGGCGATCCTTCGTGTTTCCATCTCGGCCTTGAGCTTGGCCAGTTCCTCTTCCGCCTTCTGGCGGTTGACGCGCGCCTGCTCGAGTTCGGCGTCGGCGACACGCTTGGCGGTGGCCTCGGCGTCGGCCTTGCGCTGCGCCTCCTCCTCGGCCCGGCGCTTGTCGGCCGCCTGCTGGTCGGCGGCGCGGCGCTCGGCCAGCACCCTCTCGAGATCCTCGGTCTTGAGGGCTTGCGCGGACGGGGCCTGCGGACCGGACGTCGGCGCCAGCATGAAGTAGCCGCCGCCCGCCAGCAGGAGCACCGCTGCCGCGATGCCGGCGTAGAGTGATGTCTTGCTCTTCGGTGCCGCGACTGGAGGAGTCGGGGGCGGTGGAAGATCCATGGCCGGCGCGGGCTGTAGCGTCGACGCCTTTATCGGCACCTGTGCCGGTGTGAGTGTCGGTGTCCGCGTCACCACCGTGGCGCCGGGGTCGGCCGGGCGCGGCGCGAGCCGCGTGGCATCGTCGTCGCCGGGCGAGGCCATGGAAAGAAGCGTGCGCCAGCCGGCGATCGTCTGCGGGCGGTCCGACGCGCGCACCGCCAGGCCGGCATCGATGCCGGCCATCAGTCCTGGCGCGAAGCCTTGAGGCGCCAGCTTGCCCAGCGGCTGGTAGTCGTCGTCGAGCATGCGGTCGAAGGCGTTGGGCGGCGCCTTGCCGGCGATCGCATGATAGAGCGTCGCCGACAAAGCGTAGATGTCGGTCCACGGGCCCTGCTTGGCCGACGTCATCTGCTCGCCCGCGGCATAGCCTGGCGTGAAGACCGCCGTCATGACCACACTGCGCCCGGCCATCGCCGCGCGGCTGGCGCCGAAGTCGATCAGGGTGGGATCGCCCTTGGCGCTGAGCAGGATGTTGGCGGGCTTGATGTCGCGATGCAGGAAGCCCGCGGCGTGCACCTGCTCCAGGCCGTCGAGCAGCGGCGTCAGGATGCGGTCGACCGCGGCGGCGTCGAGAGGTCCCTGCTTCTTGATCCGGTCCTCGAGCGTCTCGCCATGGAGCAGTTCCATGACGATGTAGGCGGTGCCGTTGATCTCCAGGAAGTCGAAGACGCGCACGATGCCCGGCGCGTGATGCAGGCTCGCCAGCGTCTGGCCTTCGGCCACGAAGCGGTCGCGGCCCCAGATGAAATCCTCGGCGACCTTGGTCGAGCGCGGCAGCACGGTCTCGCCGCCCTGGCGAATGGCGATGGCGGTCGGCAGATATTCCTTGATCGCGACCTCGCGGCCGAGCTGGGTGTCGCGCGCGCGATAGGTGATGCCGAAGCCGCCCTGGCCGAGGACGGAAACAACCGTGAAGCGGCCGATGGTCTGGCCGGGCTGCAAGGCGACGAAATCGACCTCGGCGGAGTTCGCCGCGCCTGTGTCGACGACCTCGCCGGTCATGCTCCGGCCTCAACAAAAGCCTTCCGCGCCGCGCGGTGCCAATGCGTGATGTGAATCTCCCCCAATCCGCTCATGGAAACGCAATTCGACGTCGTTGTCCAGACAGGCGGCAGGGCTAGGGACGCCGCAACCGCTTCGCTCTCTTGGCCCGCGCCGCGGAAGGCTGCCCGGCCGCCTAAAGTTTGGGCGGCGGATAGTAGGGCTTGTCGCCCAGGGCCTGCACGCGCTTCCAGAATTCCATGCCGGAAGCCTTGCCGACCTCGTCGAGGTCGGCCGCCTGGCGCCAGAGGCTCCACGAGTCGGGGTGCAGGCCGCTCGCCTCGTTCATCTGGCGGTCGCCCTCCACCGTATTGCCATGGGCGCGCAGCCAGACACCCAGCCGGAACCGCGCCCGCGCCTCGGCGATTTCGGGCGTCACGCTGGGCAGGCCGGCGCGCGCGGCGTCGGGCGGCAGGGCGTGCTTGCCGTCGTTCACCCAGGCACGCACGGCATCGAGATAGGCCACGCGCGCCGCCAGGCGCTCGGCTTGGTCCTCGGGTGTCATGGTCTTCGTCTCGAGGTCCATGCGCCGGAAGTGGTCGGTCGAGCCTGCCGTCTCGGGCGGCCGCACGATCCGGCCCTGCTCGTCGATCCAGATCGCCTGCGGCACGTTCACGAGATTGTAGAGATCTTCGAGGCGGTGCTCGGTGTCGATGAGCTGCCAGTAGTCCGAGCTGGCCTGCTCGATCCACGGCCGCGCATGGTCTGCGCCGCGGCTTTCCTCCGCGACTGCCACGACCATAAAACCCTTGTCCTTCAGTTCGGCGTAGAGCTGCTGCCACACGGGCAAGTCAAACCGGCAGCCTCACCAACTGGCCCAGGTGGCGAGGAAGACCTTCTTGCCCCTGAGCTGCGACAGCGAACGCGGCGTGCCGTCGATGTCTGGCAGGGTGAAGTCCGGCGCCTGCAGCCCTTCGAGCGCGGCATTGCGTTCGTCGGCCGGAGCGCCCAGCGCCCACACGTCGCGCGCTTCGCTGGCGATGACGGGCGCGCCGAGCTTCTTCCAGAAGACTTCGACATCGACCTCGGTGCCGTTGGTGGCCGAAGCCGGCAACGGCACGCAGAGTTCTGCTCGGCACATGCCCTCGGGCTTCAGCGTCCAGCCGGTGACGCGCTCGGCATCGACGGCCGCCATCCAGAGACCGTCGCGGGCCTCGACGTCGAATTGTTCGGTCGGGGTGAGGACGACGGTCATTTCGGCACCGAGATCGTCACTTCCTTGGAGGTGATGAACTCGAGGAGCACCGGCACGCCCTTCTTGGTCTGCTCGATGCCGCGCTTAATGGCGGGAACGATATCCTCGACCTTCGTCACGCGCTCGCCGTAACCGCCGAAGGCCCGCGCCATCGCGGCATAGTCGCCGGAGATGTCGGTCGAGCGGTATTTCTCGGTCGAGACCTTCATGATGTGAAGCTCGATCGCCATCGAGAAATTATTGAGCAGGATCGACATGATCGGAATGCGCTCGCGCACCGCGGTCTCGAAATCCATGCCGGTGAAGCCGATGGCAGCATCGCCCCAGACGTTGATGCAGAGCTTGTCCGGGCAGGCGAGCTTGGCACCCATGGCGAGGCCCAGACCATAGCCGAGCTGGGTGGTCTTGCCCCAGCCGATGTAGGTGTGCGGCTGCGTCGTCTTCCAGAACGGCGAGAGCTGGTCACGCGGGCTGCCGGCGTCATGCGTGATGATGGTGTTGGCGACGTCGACGGTGTGCTGCAGGTCCCACAGCACGCGGTAGGGATTGAGCGGCGCCTCGTTGTTGGTCAGCTTGGGCATCCACTCCTTCAGCCACTCGTCGGCGATCGACTTGATCTCGGCGACAACGGTAGTCGGGTCGCGCTTGGTGGCGCCCAGCGCCTTGGCCGCCTCGACAAGCGCCGCGAGCGTGAGCTTGGCATCGCCCACCAGCCCGTACTTGATCGGCACGTCCTTGTTGAGATGTGCCGGGTCGAGCGTGGCGTGGATGACGGTCTTGCCGGCCGGCATCGAGATGCCGAAATTGGTTTCGGTGAAGGAGCAGCCGATGCCGAGAATGACGTCGGAACGGTCGAGGAAGCTACGCACCGCCTTCGGATACGCACGACCGCCCGAACCCAGCGCCAGCGGATGGGTCTCGTCGAAACTGCTCTTGCCTTCGAGGCTGGTGCAGACCGGGATCGCCAGCAGTTCGGCAAGTTCCTTGAGTTCGGCATAGGCCTCGGCCCAGTGCACGCCCTGGCCGGCATAGATCACCGGACGCTTGGCAGCCATGAGCACTTTGGCCGCCTCGCGCACAGCCGCTGGATCCGGTCCGTACTTGGTGACGACGACGGGCTCGTAGACCAGCGGATCGGGAGCGTCCTCGCCGTAAGCGTCGGCCGGCAGCTCGACGATGACCGGCGCGCCGCGGCCGTTGCGCAGCAGGCTGAAGGCCCGGCGCATGATGTTGGCGATCTCCTTGCCGTTCGTGATCGGCTCGGCGTGCTTGGCGACATGCGCCATGGCGAGCGTCGAGTTGAAGTTGGGCGGCACATGAGCGAGGCGGCGCGGATAGCCCTGCGGGATCACCAGCAGCGGGATCGATTCACCGAAGGCCTGCGCCACGCCGCCATAGGCGTTCTCCGCGCCAGGCCCGCTCTGCATGCAGAACACGCCCATCCTGCGGCCCTTGGTCATCCGCGACATGGCGTCGGCCATGTGCAGGCCGATACGCTCCTGGCGCACGATGATGGGGCGGATGTCGACGGCGGCGCATGCCTCGATCAGATGGTTGACCGGGTAGGCGAAGAGATATTCCACGCCTTCCTTCTTCAGAATTTCGGCGATCGCCGGGCCGGTCTTCATCTGCGTTCCCCTAGGGCTACTTGTTCAGTTCCTTCATCGCGCTGTCGAGACCGCCCAGCGTGAGCGGGAACATGCGGTTGGAGCTCAGCTGCTGCAGCAGCTGGATCGACGGCGTGTAGCTCCAGTGCCGTTCCGGCACCGGGTTGAGCCACACCACGCTGCGGTAGGTGTCGGCCACGCGCTGGATCCAGGTCTGGCCCGATTCCTCGTTCCAGTGCTCCACCGAGCCACCCGGATAGGCGATCTCGTAAGGGCTCATCGAGGCATCGCCGACGAACAGCACCTTGTAGTCGGCCGGATAGGTATGGAGCAGCTGCGCCGTCGAGAAGGTGTCGACGTGACGGCGGCGATTGTCCTTCCACAGCTTCTCGTAGAGGCAGTTGTGGAAGTAAAAGAATTCGAGGTGCTTGAACTCCGAGCGCGCCGCCGAGAACAGCTCCTCGCAAACGCGGATATGGGCGTCCATCGAGCCGCCGATGTCGAACAGGATCAGCAGCTTCACCTTGTTGCGCCGCTCCGGCACCATCTTGATGTCGAGGTAGCCGGCGTTGCGCGCCGTGCTGCGGATCGTGTCGGGCATGTCGAGCTCGACCTCGGCGCCCTCGCGCGCGAACTTGCGCAGGCGCCGGAGCGCGATCTTGATGTTGCGCGTGCCGATCTCGACGGTGTCGTCGAGGTTCTTGTACTCGCGCTTGTCCCAGACCTTGACCGCACGGCCCTCTCGGTTCTTGTCCTGGCCGATGCGCACGCCCTCGGGATTGAAGCCGTGGGCGCCGAACGGCGAGGTCCCGGCCGTGCCGATCCACTTGCTGCCGCCCTGATGGCGCTTCTGCTGCTCCTCGAGCCGCTTCTTCAGCGTCTCCATGAGCTTTTCCCAGCCACCCATCGCCTCGATCTGCTTCTTCTCCTCCTCGGTCAGAAGCTTCTCGGCGAGCTTGCGCAGCCACTCCTCGGGAATCTCGGCCGCGATGCCTTCCCCGGGCACGGCTTCGAGGCCCTTGAAGATATGGCCGAAGACCTTGTCGAACTTGTCGAGGTTGCGCTCGTCCTTCACCAGGATGGTGCGCGACAGATAGTAGAAATCGTCGACGCTGAAATCGGAGACGCCTTTGTCCATGCCCTCCATCAGGGCGAGATATTCCTTGATGGAGACCGGCACCTTGGCCTGACGCAGTTCAAGGAAGAAGTTCACGAACATCGCGATCTCCCATCGGCCACAGGGGGCGTTACTGGCGCTGCTCCCGCCGCGCCATGAAGGCCAGGCGCTCGAACAGATGCACGTCCTGCTCGTTCTTGAGCAGCGCACCATGCAGCGGCGGAATGAGCTGCTTGGAGTCCTTGGAGCGCAGCGCGTCCGGCGACATGTCCTCGACCATCAGAAGTTTCAGCCAGTCGAGCAGTTCGGAAGTGGAAGGCTTTTTCTTGAGCCCGGGCACTTCGCGGATGTCATAGAAGACGTTCAGCGCCTCGCGCAGCAGGTTGCGCTGCAGGTCGGGGAAGTGGACGTCGACGATCTGGGTCATCGTCTCGCGGTCGGGGAAGCGGATGTAATGGAAGAAGCAGCGGCGCAGGAAGGCGTCGGGCAGTTCCTTCTCGTTGTTCGAGGTGATCATCACGATCGGGCGCTGCTCGGCCTTGATGACCTGCTGCGTCTCGTAGACGTAGAACTCCATGCGATCGAGCTCGAGCAGCAGGTCGTTCGGGAACTCGATGTCGGCCTTGTCGATTTCGTCGATCAACAGCACCGGACGCTCGGGGTGCGTAAAGCCTTCCCAGAGCTTGCCCTTCTTGATGTAATTGCCGATGTCCTTCACGCGCTCGTCACCGAGCTGGCTGTCACGCAGGCGGGACACGGCGTCGTACTCGTAGAGACCCTGTTGCGCCTTGGTGGTCGACTTGATGTGCCACTCGATAATCGGCGACTTGAGCGCCTTGGCGACTTCATGCGCAAGCACGGTCTTGCCGGTGCCCGGCTCGCCCTTGATCAGCAGCGGACGCTGCAACGCGATGGCCGCATTCACTGCCACGCGCAGGTCGTCGCTGGCTACATAGGAGTCGGTACCGGCAAATTTCATGATGCAAAATCCAAATTCACAAGGGCAGCGGGCACCCTAGAGGGGGGCTTTCCGGGCAGCAAGGCCGGGGTCAGCCGCCGGCTCTCACGATGAAATACACGATGGCTGCGGCCGCGAGCAGCAGCGACACCGCCAACCGGCCCGGCGCGAAGACCAGCTTCGGCGCGGGCTTGCCCCGCTCCACCACGTCGTCGAGCGGCTTGCGGCCCGTGATCATGGCGCCGATCAGGTTCTGCCGCTTCCAGGCGAGATAGACGATGGCAGCCAGAACGTGCAGCGCCACCATCCACAGCAGGACGTTGATCCAGAATCTATGGAAAGCGGTCGCCCGTTCGACCCACTTGTCGGCGACCACCAACGCGAGCGGCCCGTTCACCATGCCCGTGTCGGTGTCGGCCGAGAACAGTCCCGCCACCACCTGCAGCAGCACGGCAAGCAACAGCGCCACGACCATCGCGCCACCCACCGGATTATGCCCGGCTTCGCGGGGGCGGCCGCGCCCCAGCAGATCCCGGAGGTGGGCAATGGCGGCTGACGGCCCCTTGACGAAATCGGTGAAGCGCGCGGTCGTGCTGCCGACGAAGCCCCAGGCGATACGGAACAGCACCAGCGCGAAGATGGTGTAGCCCGACCAGAAGTGAAACTTCATCCACTCCCCGCCGGCGCGGGCGGTGAAGTAGGACACCGCCAGCAGGACGACGAGCGCCCAGTGGAACAGTCGGACAGGCAGATCCCAGACCCGGATCTTGCGATCATTCTTGTCGGCCATGCCGTGTTATCGACCGCCTCGGCTAAACTGACAATCCCCGGTGGCCCGTGGGCAGGCCCCCACTACACGCAGTCGTGATGGACGATTTTGCATCTATCCTGTTCGCTTTGACGCCAACCTCTGCAACAAATGCTGGTCGTCGAGGTCCCAAGGCCCCGCCGGCCGGTTGAACTCAAAGGGGATGGCTCATGAGGAAGACTCTCGTTTTGGCGGTGATCGGCGCACTCGCTGCCGGAGCAATGGTGGGCGGCGCAACGATCGCAATGGCCCAGGGCGACCCGATCGCCGAGCGCAAGGAAAATCGCAAGCAGACGGCCGCCGCGATGCGCGCCGTCAAGGGCATCATCGACGCCAAGGGACCGACTGTCGGTGCCGTCGAGCAGGCCGCCAAGCTCAAGACGCTCGAAGCGGCCTTCGTGAAATTGTTCCCGGCAGGCTCGGACAAGGGCGACACCAAGGCGCTGCCCGCGATCTGGACCGACATGGCGGGCTTTCAGGCGGCCAGCAAGGCTTCCGACGCGGCCTACGACAAACTCGCCGTAGCGGCGGGATCAGGCGATCAGGCAGCACTGGCCACGGCGTTCGCCGACACCGGCAAGACCTGCGGCGCCTGCCACGACAAGTACCGCGCCAAGGCGAACTGACCTAAATTTTCCAGAACGGACAAAGGCGACGGGATTCCCGTCGCCTTTTTCTTTGCCTGGTCGCTTCGGCCGCAGACAAAGAAAGGCCGGTCGCTTGGGGAAACGACCGGCCTTCTGTGGAGCCCGTGGCTGGGGTGGGGTTGGGTGAAGGACGAAGCCTTGGGTGTGTGGGAAGGGGGCTTCGTCCGTGGTGGCTACGCGCATTTCGGTTCGGGATCGAACCGAAATCGCTTTAGGCCACCGCCACGGGTTGGTTGGGAACTGTAAGGGCCTGCTGAACGATGGCCTCGGCGGTGAACCGCCAGGTACGCGACGCGTGGACCGGCGACAGGCGGAGCTGCTCGCGCATGTTCATCCAGCTGTCGAGACCGAAGGCGACGTCGAGCGAGTCGAGCACCAGGTCGCGGGCGCCGGGATGGAGATTGCCGAGTTCGGTCGCAAACCAGACGGCCAGGCGCGCCCGCAGCAGCCGGCGCAACTGCGCGACGCCCAGGCCGACCGCCGGCGCCACGCTGCGCACGCGTTCGGCGAAGTGCCACACCGGCAGCCACTCCTCGAAGAGCTGGGCGCGATCCGACACCAGCAGTTCGATGCGATTGGACAGCGGCGCCGCGGCGTCGATGGGCCCGTTGACGTCGAATGCGCGGCTGACGGCCAGATCGAAGGCCGCTGCATAAAGATCGGCGAGGCTGGTGAAGTGCTGGAAGAGCGCCCGGCTGGACACGCCGGCGATGGTGGCGATCGCCGCCGAGGTCGGCTCGACATCGCCGGCCTGGATCAGATCCAGCGTCGACTGGATCAAGGCCTGTCGGGTTCGCAGACCGCGCACGATGCGGCCGTCTTGCGAACGTGAAACGTCGATGGGGAATCCGACAATTTTCATATTGAAACCAATAGAATAAGAATTGCTTTAATAACGCCACCTTAACACGAGGGCCGAAGGGCGTAACTTGCAAAAATGCATATCTCGGCCAATATCGAGCCTGATTTTGTTACGTTTTTTTTCTGAGATAGACGCTTTTGGGAGGTCTGACATTGCATTTAACCTGCAATCACTATGATCGCCGCGAGGCGGAAATAGCGCTTTTCCTCAATTTTGTGCAGGGGTCAATCCCGGTTCGGCAACCGGCTGTGGACCATTCAGGGCCACGAAGGGCCAAAAATACGAAAGGCCGGTCGCTTGGGGAACGACCGGCCTTCCTTAGGAGCCCGCCTGGGTGTGGGGTTATCGAAGCCTTGGGTGTGTGGGAAGGGGGCTTCGATGAGCGGCTTGGGGGCCGCTGGCGGGCTAGGTGGAACTTTGGTGGGTGCGGGCGCGCTCCGGTTGGGAGCGCTGCCAAACTGGGATGAAATACCTTTCAGAAATGAATTTCGAAGTCAGATCAGTGCCTCTTATGAAAACAACTTAACAAATGCTTCGGGCATTCGTTACCTGCAAAATCGCATATCTGCTTTTGACCAAACCCACTGTTTCCTAAGAATTTGTGCACGCTCCAGGCATCAGATAGTCAGAAAGGGTAACTCTGTTTCGCTTTTTCTCGACCTTTTTTCCGGTAATTTGCAAGCAATATCAATGGTTTGTGCGCTGAAAGACCGATCAGTGACAGCATTTTCAATGCAAATTGACTGTCGGCTAACTGAAAACGTCAGCATCACCCGACAACATCGTCCATTGTTTCGAAAATCGGAGGGCGATGAGGGCCGAGCGACGCCGTCGCGGTTTCGTGTTTCGGCCCCAATTCCATGCTAGACGATCCTTCATTCCACCAATATTGGCCGCCGACATCGGCGGTCGTTGTCGGGAGTCCAAATCCGTGCGAGCCGTCCGTTCCTTGCGATCCCTTCTCTGCGTTCCCGCCACGGCCGTACTTCTGGCAGTCGCGGCACAGCCCGCCGCCGCCGGACTGGACGAGGCCCTAAAAGCCCTGCAGGCCGGCGACGTGGCGACGACGGAAAAGGAACTTCAGGTCCTCGCCAGGGAGCGCGATCCGCGCGCCCAGTTTCTCCTCGGCCTCTACGTCTATGGCAATCCCGAGTCCAAGCTCTACGACGTCAACAAGGCGACACCCTTGCTGCTCGACGCCGCCGAGCGCGGCTATCTGCCGGCGATGCTGCCGATCGCCGGCGCCTATGCCGAGGCCAAGGGCGTGCCGAAGAGCGCTTTCGAGGCCTACAAGTGGCTCGCCCTCGCCGAGCGCTGGAACGTCCAGGTGCCCCCTCAGGCGTTCGAGCAATTGGCACTCGACCTCAATCCGGAAGAACTCGCGAAGGCCAAGGCTGCCGCAGTGGCCTACACCTTCAAGACCAAATGATCGTGAGGCGGGCAGTGCCGCTTGCGGCACTTCTCGCCGCCGGCACCGTCGCGCACGCCCAATCGAACGAAGCAACCGATGTCTCGCCGGCCTTGCGCCCGGCGGTGACGGCCTATCGTGCCGGCGATGTGGCCGGCGCCGAATCGTCGCTGCGAGCACTGGCGCCATCGGACGCCGACGCCGCGGCATGGCTGGGCGCCATCCTCCTGGAACGCGGTGCCCAGCGCGAGGGCCTGCGGCTGATCCAGCAATCCGCCGACGCCGGCTCGGCTGAAGGCGCCCATCGGCTGGCGCTGGTCTTCGCCCACGGTGACGGCGGCACGCCGCGCAACGAGGCACGCGCGGTCGAACCGTTCGAGCGCGCCGCCGAAAAGGGCCACAAGCGCGCACAGCTCAATCTCGGCACGCTCTACCTGCGCGGCCAGGGTGTGCCGCGCGATCTCATTCAGGCACGCGCCTGGCTCGAGAAGGCGGCCATGAACGGCGACCCCTACGCGCTCTATGCGCTCGGGCGCGCCATGTCGGAGAGCCTGGGGCCGGCCAATGCCGATCTGGTCCGGGCCGCCGATCTCTATCGGCAGGCGGCTGAAAAAGGCCATCCGTTTGCCGCCTTGCGCTACGGCCTGGCGCTTTCCGACGGCAGCGGCATCAAGCGCGACCCGGCCGCTGCCCATCGCTGGCTGGTGCATGCGCAGAAGAGCGGCGTTCCCGAGGCCGCGCTGGCGCTGGGCGACATGGCGGCGCGCACGCCCGCCTCGCGCGACAAGGCCGCGAACGACAAGCTCCTGAAACTGGCGATCACCTGGTTCGAAGTCGCCGCCAACGCCGGCGTGTCATCGGCCCAGTTCAAGCTCGCCAACGCCTACGTTGCCGGCGCCGGCGTCACGCGCGATCCCGTGCAGGCCCGCCTCTGGTACAGCCGCGCGGCGCAGCAGGGATTGACCGAAGCGCAGAATGCGCTGGGCATCATGCTGATCGGTGGCGGCGGCGGTCCGGCCGACCCGGTCGAAGGCTACAAGTGGCTGGTGGTCGCCGAACGCGGCGGCCATCCAGATTCCCGCGCGACCCGCGAGAAGATCACCGAGCAGATGCCGGATCGCGACCGCAAGCGCGCCGAAGCGCTGGCCCAGAAATTCGTGCCGACGCTGGAAACACCGGTCGATCCCGCGCCGCCGCGTCTCAATCCTCCACAAAAACCGTAGGGGCGAAGCCGTAAGGGCGAAACCCTAGCGATCGCGGGCGAAGCGCGTCGGGAATTCCGGCGTGTCATAGGCCGTGAGGCCCTGCCACAGCCGGTCGATCTCGGCGCGAAACAGATCGCGCGTCAGGCTCTCGACCAGCCGCGGCACGGCGAACTTCATGCCGTTGATCGACGAGCCGCTGGGACCGAAGCTCAGCGTCGAGCCGAAATTGAACAGCCGGATACGGCCGAGCCAGGGCGCGCTGCCCGGCGTCCGCTCCAGCAACTCGAAGCCCGGCCCGAGATAAGGGTAGCGTTCGAGACGGCCGTTGCCTTGCCCGTCCGGCGGCAGGTAGGCGTCCCGCCACGTCCGGACATGCGGGGCGACCGCGGCCAGCTCCGGCCGCAAGCCAAGGTCGACGTCGAAGCCGGTGCCGCAGATCAGGAAGTCGAAGCGATGCTCGCCGTCAGGCGTTGTCACCATCGCGCCAACGCCGTCGCTTCGGGCGTCGAGCCACGGCGTGCCGATATGCAGATGAAAGTCGGCCTGCGACGTCACGCGATCCCAGGTCTCGACCGGCAGGGCCTCGCGCAGCGACAGCACGTGATTCATGAACTTCCAGCGGGTGGCGTCGTCGAGGTCGCCGAAGTGGCGGAAGAACGCCGGGAACGACAGCCACTTGTAGGGCTGGACCCGCTGCAACTCGGGACGGCGGCAGAACAGATGGACTTCCGCGCCCGCCTCCAAGGCGGTGGCGGCATTGTCGAAGGCCGATGCGCCGGCCCCGAGCACGGCGACGCGCCGGCCCGCCAGTGCCGCGAAGTCGATGGCGTCGGCGGCATGAGCCCGCACGCTCGGGGGCAGGCGCTCGACGAACGGCGGCATCGACCACCGCCCGCTCGCCTCGATGCCGTGTGCCAGCACGACATGACGGGCGAGGATCGAGCGTTCACCCGCGGCGTCCCGGACGCGCACACGAAGCAGTGTGCCCCCTGATTCAGTATCGAGCGGCTCGATGCCGAGCATCTCGGTTCCGACCTCGACCGGAAGTGCCAGCACGCGCCGCAGCCAGTGCAGGTAATCGCTCCAGCTCTCGCGCGCGACCTTGTTCAGGCGCGCGAAGGCCTCGCTGCCGTGCTGCGCCTCGAACCAGCTCTGATAGGTGAGGCCGGGAATGCCGAGATCGGGGCCGGTCACCGTCTTCCAGGTGCGCAGCGTCTTCATGCGGCCGAAGGTCCGCCACGGGCCTTCCGCGCCGGCCGGGCCGCGGTCGATGACGAGGTGGTTGTCGATGCGCTCGAGCTTGAGCTTGAACGACAGCGCCTGGCCGCCCTGCCCGCCGCCCACGATCAGCACGTCGAGGACCTTCTCGCCGCCAGGCCCGACAGTCGGGCGCAGCCAGCGCAGCTCCGGGTAGGAGATCAACGCAAGGTCGCGCCGTACGTCGGCCTCCAGGGTGGCACGATCTCGAATGGGCATCATCTCCCCACTAGCATATATGATGCCGCCCCATGGACATGCAGCCCGCAGCACGACAGGCGCGCCCCGAAGTCACCGTCGCCGTCTGCCGCGGCGCCTGCCGCCTGATGCGCCAGGCTGGCTATTCGGTGTTACTCGAACTGCCGCTGCCCAATGGACGGCGCGCCGACATCTTCGCCATAGGCCGCGGCGGCGAGATCGTCATCGTCGAGGTGAAGTCGTCGATCGAGGATTGGCGCGTCGACGGCAAATGGCCCGACTACCTCGACTGGTGCGACCAGCTCTACGTCGCCATCCCCGTCGATTTCCCCCAGGCCCTGATCCCCGACGAGATCGGCCTGATCGTAGCCGATGCCTACGGCGGCGAGGTCCTGCGCCATCCGCCGCGCCGGCCCGTCGTCGCCGCGCGGCGCAAGGCACTGCTGATCGACTGCGCCCGCCTCGCCTCGGAGCGGCTGGCCCGCCTGGAAGATCCCGACTTCGGTGACCTGCTCTAGCTACAACTCTTCTAGATGAGCATGGTGCGGGACGCGGCATGCGCGGCCGAGCCCGGCGCGCCACGGCCGCGGCTCGCCTCGGCCATGCGGATGCGGGCATAGGCCATGACCTCGGTCGGCGGGCCGACGCGCTCGATGCGGCCGTCCATCACCAGCGCCACCCGGTCGGCGATGGCGAGCGGCGCCAGCCGATGGGTGATCATGATGACGGTGCGGCCGCGCGTGTTGGCTTTTAGCTGCCGCAGGAGCTGCTCCTCGGTGGCCGGGTCGAGGGCACTCGTCGCCTCGTCGAGGATGAGGATGCGCGGATTGCGGATCAGGGCGCGGGCGATGCAGAGAAGCTGGCGCTGGCCCATCGACAGTCCCTGGCCGCGCTCGCCCAGCACGGTGTTGTAGCCCTCCGGCAGGCGCTGGATGAAATCGTGGGCGCCAACGAACTTGGCCACCGCCACGACGCGGCTGGGGTCCTTGTTCGTGACACCCATGGCGATGTTTTCCCGCACCGAGCCGGTGAAGAGTTGCAGCTCCTGGGGCACGCAGCCGATCTGGGCGCGCAGCTGGGCCGGCGAGATGTGCGCGATGTCGGTGCCGTCGACCAGCACGCGGCCGCCCGACGGCTTGAACAGTCCCTGGACGAGATTGGCGATCGTCGTCTTGCCCGACCCCGACGGGCCCACGATTCCCAGGATCTCGCCGGCGGCGATGTCGAGGTCGGCGTCCTGCAGCACGGCGGGAACATGATCGTCGGATCGATAGGTGACGCGCTCGAACGTGATGTCGCCCTGGAGCGGCGGCATCGGCGCCAGCGCACCGGCCGGACTTTCGACGGCTTCACGCATCAGCCCGTCGATTCGCCGGAAGGCCGCCGCCACCGCCTGGAGCTGCTGCCAGGCCACCACCAGCTGGCGCATCGGCTGCAGCGCACGCGAGGCCAGCATGTTGACGGCGATCAGCGCGCCCACCGTCATGCGATGGTCGAGGATCTCGTGCACGCCGATGGCCACGATCGCCAGGGAGGCCATGAGCTGGAGCGCGCCGGAGGCGCTGGCGGCGATGTTGGCAAGATTGCTGGCGCGGAAGCTGGTCCAGGCGGACTGCTCGACCCGCGCCTGCCAGCGCTTCTCGACCTCGGCCTCGAGCCCCAGGGCCTTGATGGTGGCGGCATTGGCGACCGTCTCGGTCAGGGTCGAGCTCTTGGCCGCCAGCGCCTGGAAGTTCTCGTCGGCGAGCCGGCGCTGGGAACGATGGGTGGCCAGCGACACACCGATCACCACCGGCAGGGCGAGCGTCGTGACGATGCCCAGCGTGGTGCTGATGGCGAAGGTGGCGGCCAGGAAGAGTGCGACGAAGGCGATGTCGATGGCGAGCACCGGCATCTGGCCGGTGAGGAAGCCGCGCAGCACGTCGAGCTGGCGCAGCCGTTCGGCGATGACGCCCGAGGGCGTGCGCTCGAAGTGGCGGTAGGGTAGCTGCACCAGGTGATGCAGCACCTCGCCGCTCATCATCGTGTCGAGGCGGGCGCCGGTGCGCGCCGAGAGCCAGCCGCGCGCGACGCGCAGCGCGAAGTCGAGGCCATAGGCGATCACCATGCCGACGCAGAGCATGGTCATGGTCGCCGCGGCATCCATTTTTCCATCGCGGCCGATCACGGCGTTGAAAACCAGCATCATGAAGAGCGGCGTGGCGAGGCCGAGAAGATTGATGACGAACGACATCGCCGCGAGCTTCAGGACGACCGGCCGCACCCGGGCCCAGAGCGGCGCGTACCACTCCTGGCGTCGCTCGTGGGCGGCGGTCTCGCGCATCACCAGCGCCCGCACACCCAGTGCCATCACCTCGTCGGTAGCCAGGCGCCAGACGCGACCTTCGACGACGTCGAGCACGGTCCATTGGCCGCCGCCGCCGGCCACCACGACGTAAGCGGGCTGGTCAGGCGAACCGACCAGGGCAAACGGCGTGGGCAGGTCGTCCAGCCGCCCCCCGTCGTCGGGGCCGGCGAGATCGACGGCATAGGCCTCCAGGCCCAGCCGCTTACCGACCGTCAGGAATGCACTCTCGTCGAGGCCTGAAACGGGCAGCACCGCGAGCCGCCGTATGTCGGCCTCACCGACCGGCCGCCCGACCTGTTGTGCGATGTAGAGCAGTGCCCGCATGAGGGAATCGATCGGCTGGCGGCGTTCGCCGTCCCACACCGATTGCTGGAAGCCGCCATTCTCCAGAGGAGCCATCCCTCCCGAGAATATCCGAAATCGCCGTAGAATCAATTATTTAGGCTGCATTCTTCACATGAAAAAGCGCGCGGAGTGGAGCTCCGCGCGCCTCTTGGTATCGACGAAGAGACGAGCTTAGCGCGCGCCGAACGCCCGCTTCAGCTCGGACACGAGATCCGTGCGCTCCCAGGAGAAGCCGCCGTCGCGCTCGGGCTTGCGGCCGAAGTGGCCGTAGGCCGCGGTGCGCTGGTAGATCGGCTTGTTGAGCTGCAGGCCGCGGCGGATGTTGGTCGGGCGCAGCGGGAAGATGTCGTTGAGGACCTTCTCCAGCTTGCGCTCGTCGACCTTGCCGGTGCCCTGGGTGTCGACATAGAGCGACATCGGATCGGCGACGCCGATCGCATAGGCGACCTGGATCAGGCAGCGGTCGGCGAGACCGGCGGCCACCACGTTCTTGGCGAGGTAGCGCGCGGCGTAGGCAGCCGAGCGATCGACCTTGGTCGGGTCCTTGCCCGAGAAGGCGCCGCCGCCGTGCGGCGCGAAGCCGCCGTAGGTGTCGACGATGATCTTGCGGCCGGTCAGGCCGCAATCGCCGTCGGGACCGCCGACGACGAAGTTGCCGGTCGGGTTGACGAAGAAGTCGGACGCCTTCTTGGGCATCCAGCCCTTGGGCAGCGACTTCTCGACGTGGCCCGCGATCATCTCGCGGATCATGCCGGAGTTGTATTTCTTGCCCTTGGCCGTGGTCTCGCGGTGCTGCGTGGACACCACGACCTTGGCGGCACCGACGGCCTTGCCATTCACGTAACGCACCGTCACCTGGCTCTTGGCGTCAGGCTGCAGGTCGGGCAGTTCGCCCGAGCGGCGCGCCTTGCTCAACGCTTCGAGAATACGGTGCGAGAAGAAGATGGGGGCCGGCATGAACGAGCCCTTCTCGTATTCCTCGGAGTCGCGGCAGGCGAAGCCGAACATCAGGCCCTGGTCGCCGGCGCCTTCCTGGTCGCCGAGGTTGCCGCCCTTCTTCTTGGCATCGACGCCCATGGCGATGTCGGGCGACTGGCCGTGCAGCAGGACGTCGACATCGGCACCATGGAAGCTGAAGCCGTTCTGGTCGTAGCCGATCTCGCGCACCACGTTGCGGGCGATCTCGCTGATCGCCTCGCGGTTCACGATGGTCTGATCGCCGTACTTCTTCATGTACGGCTCGGAGGCGCGGCCTTCGCCGGCGACCACGATCTTGTTGGTCGTGGCCAGCACCTCACAGCCCAGGCGCGTATTGGCGTGGCTGTCGTCGGCATGGCCGAGCTTGACGTCGTTGGCGATGAAGGCGTCGAGGATGGCATCCGAGATCTGGTCGCAGACCTTGTCCGGATGGCCTTCGGAGACCGATTCACTGGTAAAAAGATAGTCCTTGAGCGTCACAATGCCCTCCCACGGTTCACGCTGGACTCCGGGCAGGGCAGCAACGCCGCCAACGTCCGGCTTAGCCTTTGTTTTCGCGGTGGCAAGTCGTCCAAATCCGTCCGCGGCGGCATCGACCATCGAGGCCGCGCCGCTAAAAACTCCAATTACTGGCGGAAATCAAGAGGTTCACAGAGTGGTCACCTGTGCCCAACTGCCTCGCCTGCCCGTCAGCGACCCTTGCGGCCGCCCAGAGCTTCGGCATGGCTGGCGGCACCCACGGCCTTGACCATCTCGAAGATGCGCTTGCGCACGCGGGGCTCCCGGATCTTGTAGTAGGCGCGCACCAGCTCGAGGGTCTCGCGCTTGATCAGCGGGTCCTTTTCCT
>CAMARK010000032.1 GCA_945860205.1 Reyranella massiliensis 521
AAAAGAGGTCGCGCACCTCGACCCGCGTGCCCGCCGGATGCGCCGCCGGCCGCGGCTCACCTTTGGCACCGCCGTCGATCTCGAGGCTCCACGCCGTGTCGGCACCGGCGGGGCGCGAGGTGATGGTGAAGCGGCTCACCGAGGCGATCGAGGGCAGCGCCTCGCCGCGAAATCCCAGCGTGCGGATGTCGGTCAGCTCATCGTCCGGTAGCTTCGAGGTGCAGTGGCGCTCGACCGCGAGCTGAAGCTCCTCGGCAGTCATGCCGACTCCGTCGTCGACCACCGAGATGAAGGTGCGGCCGCCTTCCTTCAGGGTGACGGCGATGCGGTGCGCGCCGGCATCGATGGCGTTCTCGACCAGCTCCTTCACGGCACTGGCCGGACGCTCGACGACCTCGCCCGCGGCGATGCGGTTCACGAGGTTGGAGGGGAGACGGCGCAGCATGGCGCCGGAGTTTACGACTTCTGCCTCTGGGAAAGATACTGGCGGGCCAGGACCTTGGCGTCCTCGACGGCGGGCTGGTCGAAAGCGTCGATCTTCCAGAGATGGGCGGCGAAGATCGTCTCCAGGATGAAATGCATCATCAGTGCGCCAATCGTGCGTTCGTCGACCTCGGCGACGCGGATGATCCTGGTCGGCCGGCCGGCCTTGACGGTGGTGGCAGCCGTCGCATCCGCCTCGGCCAGCAGAAGATCGCCCATGGTGTGGCCGGCGAGATAATCGAGCGCCTTGTTGCCGCCGGCCTGCAGCGCTGCGCCCTGCCCCGCCGTGTCCTGGATCAGGAAGGTGAAGAGCTTGTCGGCCGGTCCACCGAGATAGAGCTGGACCTGGCTGTGCTGATCAACGGTGCCCAGCGCCACGGCCGGCGTGGTGCCGTTGCCGTCCTTGCCGAGACTCTCGGCCCAGATCTGCCGATACCAGAAGGCAAAAACATTGAGCCGGTCGACGTAGGGCATCAGCACGGTGATGTTGATGCCCTTCTCGCGCGCCAACCAGACGGACAACGCCGCACCGATCGCCGGGGCAATGCCCGTGACATCGTTGGCTGCCAGCACCGGATCGAGCACGCTGGCTGCGCCCGCGCGCACCGCGGCGCAGTCGAGGCCCGCGATCATCGCCGGCAGCATGCCGACCAGCGACAGCGCCGAGAAGCGGCCGCCGACCTTGGGATCGTGGTCGAGAATGGTGCAGCCCATCTGGGTGGCGAGCCGGCGCAGCGGATTGTCGGTCGCCTCGGTGATGGCCAGCACATTGGACGCTAGCGCTGCCTTGCCGGCCTTGGCTTGGAGCGCCGCCGTCAATGTCAGGAAGGCCGCGATCGTCTCGGGCGTGCCGCCCGACTTGGAAATCGGAATGAACCCCGTGCGACCGAGCGGCAGGCGCTCGATCAAGGCGGCGAAGCTCGCCGGATCGATATTGT
The DNA here is from genome assembly GCA_945860205.1 of Reyranella massiliensis 521. Classification (GTDB taxonomy): domain Bacteria; phylum Pseudomonadota; class Alphaproteobacteria; order Reyranellales; family Reyranellaceae; genus Reyranella; species Reyranella massiliensis_B. The sequence continues at coordinate 1,422 of CAMARK010000032.1, forward strand.
CCATGAACCAGAGCTTGGGCCGGCCCTTTAGCGGACCGAACCCCTGGTCCTTCAGCGCCACGAGAGTCTTGCCGCTGAGACTGGAGCCGCCCGATCCCATGACCACGACATGCTCGAACTTGGCGAAGCGCTCGGCGTGAGGCTTAAGTGCTGCGAGATCGTCGCGGCGCGCCGGCAGCTTGAGCAGCGGCAGCTCGTCGCTGGCATGCCAGTGGCGGATCTTGTCCAGCGCCGGGCGCAGCTCGGCCATCGCACGATCGAGGCTGGCGCGCGACAGGCCCTTGGCGCCGACCGAACTGTCGAGGGCATCGTCGATGGTCTGGCGGTAGAACATGGAGCGCTTACTCTTTTGGTTCGGAAACGACACCCACGGGCTTGCCGACGACGACCGTGGTCATCGTCTCCTCGCGCAGCAGGCGCCGCGCCACGCGACGCACGCTGTCGAGCTTGACGGCGCCGATCAGCGCCTCGCGCCGGACCAGATGGTCGGGCCCCAGGCCATCGACCTGCAGCGAGTGCATCAAGCTCGCAACCGAGCCCGAGGAATCGAGCGACAGCGCCAGCGCACCGCTGAGGTAGGTCTTGGCGTCGGCCAGCTCCTGCTCGGTGACGCCCTCGGTGCGCATGCGCGTGAGCTCGGCGCGGACGACGCGGATGGCATCGGCCACGCGCTCGTTGGCGCTCGCGGTCGAGACGACCAGCAGCGCCGCCCTCTTGTAGGTGCGGAGCCCGCTCGATACGCCGTAGGTCAGCCCGCGCTTCTCGCGGACCTCGTTGAACAGTCGGGACTGCTGCCCGCCGCCGCCCAACACATGATTCATCACCACGGCCGAGTACCAATCGGGATCGTCGCGGGCGATGCCGGGCAAGGCCATCAGCGCCGTGCTCTGCGGCACCGGCCGCTCGACGACGACGGTGCGCGGCTTGGTCGGCGGCTTCCACTCCGGCGGCAGCGGCGGCACGACGCCGACGACGAGGCTGCCGAAGGCGCGGTCGAGCTGGCGGGCGAGTTCGGCCTCGCCGATGTCGCCGACCGCCGACACGATCAGGCCGCTGCGCACCAGCAGCGTCGCGGCGCGCCGCTTGAGCAGGTCGGGCGAGAGCGCCTTCAGGTCTTCCCGCGCGCCCTCGGGATTGTTGGCATAAGGATGGCCCACAAACAGCGTGGTCATCAGCGTGCGGCCGGCGACCGACTGCGGCCGTTGCTCCGCCTGGTTGAGGGCGGCAATGGTCTGGGCGCGCCGCTGGTCGACCATGTCGGGATCGAAGCGCGGCTGGGAGAGCGCCAGCCGCAGCAGCTCGAAGCCTTCGTCGCGGTTGGCCGACAGCACGCGCAAGGTGCCACTCAGCCGGTCGAGCGAGGCGCCGAAGCCCAGCGACGCCGCGGCATCCTCCTGGCGGCGGCGGAAGGCCTGGGCGTCGAGCGTACCGGCGCCGTCGGTGAGGAGCGTCGCCATGAGGCTGGTCACGCCGAGCTGGCCTTCGGGATCCGAGGCCGTGCCGCCGGCGAACGAGAAGGACAGCGCCACGACGGGCGCGCTCTTGTCCTCGACCAGCCAGGCCTTGATGCCGAGCGGCGTGGTCACTTCCTTGATGTCGATCGCCTGCGCGCCGGCCACGGGCATCATGGCCAGCACGACGGCGAGGATCGCCCAGGCGCCGCGACGGAGACTGATCCTCATCGGCTGCCCTCCGCCGGGCTCAGCAGGGAGACCACCGCGCCCGAGTCGCGCCACACCAGTTGCGCGGCGGCGACCACGTCGGCCGGCTTGACCGCGGCGATCTGCTCGGGCCAGGCATCGATGTCGGCGATGGTGCCGCCGGTGCTCAGCACCGCGGCGTAGAGGCGGGGGCCGCTCGCCAGCGAATCCTGGGCGTAGATCGCCGCGGCCAGGAGCTGGTTCTGTGCCCGCTCGACTTCATCTGCTGTCACGCCGCCATCGGTCAGCTTCTTCATCTCGAGGCGCACCGCCGTCTCGATTTCGGCCACGGTGCGCGAGGGCGCGGGATGGACGCTGACGTCGAACGAAGTGAGGCCGAGGCTGGCCGCGCTGTAGCCGGCCGATACCGAGAGCGCGAGCCGCTGGTCGATCACCAGCGACCGCCATAGCCGGCTGGTCTCGGTACCGCCGAACAGGCGCGCCAGGACCTGCAGTGCCGGCGCGTATTTCGTCTCGCCGACCCGGTAAGACGGCGCCAGCCAGTCGCACGACCAGCGCGGCTCGACGACCCTCGCGTCGGCCCGGCTCACACGCTGCGGCAGGTCGGTGCCGCCCTGCGTCGGCCGGCGGCGGACCTCGACCTTGCGGCTCGGGATCGGGCCGTAGTGCTTATCGGCAAGCTTGCGGACCTCGGCCGGCGTGGTGTCGCCAGCCACGATCAGCACGGCGTTGCCGGGCACGTAGAAGCGGCGATAGAAGGCCATCAGCTCGGTGATGTTCAGCTTCTTGATGTCGTCGGCATAGCCGATGACCGGCATGGAGTAGGGCTTGTGCCGCCCGAACAGCTGTTCGCGCGTCGCCTCGTCGAGCAGGGCGGACGGCACGTTGTCGGTCCTGGAGCGGCGCTCCTCGAGCACGACCTGGCGCTCCGAGATCAGGTCCCGCTCGGTGAAGCGCACGCCGTTCATGCGGTCTGCTTCCATGCGCATCACCATGTCGAGCCGGTCGGGTGCCACGGTCTGGTGATAGCCGGTCGAATCGAAGGTGGTGTAAGCGTTGTCGCGGCCGCCGTTGCGCGACACGATGCGCGAGAACTCGCCCGAGGCGACCCGGTCGGTGCCCTTGAACATCAAGTGCTCGAGGAAATGCGCGAGGCCGGTATGGCCGAAGGTCTCGTCGGCGCTGCCGACCTTGTAGACCAGCATCTGGGTCACGATCGGCGCGCGGCTCGACGGCAGCACGACCACCTGCAGGCCGTTGGCCAGCGTGAAGCTCTCGGCCGGCCGGCGCCCGACCGTCAGCAGCTTCGACAGCGCCGGGACGGCCGGCGCCAGGACCGCGCTGGCGACAAGGCCACCGAGAAGGCCGCGGCGGGGCGTCAGCACACTCAGAAGATGCCTTCAAGCAGGCCGCGCTTGCGTCGCGTGATCGTGGGCGTGGCCCCTGCTGGCGTCTGGCCGGCCGCCGTGGCGTCGCGCAGCCGCTGCTGTTCCTTGGCCGGATCGAGCAAGACGCCCGACGGCGGCTTGTCCTGCCAGAAGATCAGGGCATCCACGAAGGACTTGTCGCTGTCGTTGATGGTGCGCGTGTCGGTGTTCACGCGGCTACGGATGTTGGGATCGATGCCGCCCTGGCCGGCCTTGGCGACCAACGCCTGCTCCGAGGCGCCACCCGCCACGGGCGGCGCGGCGGCGCCACCGGGGGCACGCTGCGGGCGTCCGGCGGTCTGCGGCGCCAGGGCCTCGCGGGCCTGTTCGGCCGGCGTTACTTCCTGCGGCCGGGGCTCGCCGGGCCGCGGCGGGCGCAGCTCGGCGTTCGGTGGCATGGTGAGCGGCGAATGCGAGACGATCTTGAATTCGTCGGGCGACACTTTCTTGCCGCCGCCCAGGTTCTCGAAGGCGCTGCAGCCGCCCATCGCCAGGGCGCCAAGCGCGAGGAGAGTCATCGGGAATAGACTGGTCCGTTGCATCGTCCGTCCTTCGGAGGTCAGCTTCTGTCCGCTGATCATGGCCGCATCAGGGCGCGCGTTGTTTTTGGCCGACGAGAGAATCGATGAGCATCAGCCCGACGCCGACAACGATCGCCGAATCGGCGACATTGAAGGCCGGCCAATGCCAGCGGCCTATGTGGAAATCGGCAAAATCGAACACTGCTCCCCACCGGGCACGATCAATAACATTGCCGATAGCGCCACCGATGACAAGGCCGATGCCCCAGCCGCCGAGCCGCCGGTCGGTTCGTCGCAGCCAGATGAACAGGGCGACGCAGACGGCCGCGGCAACCGCCGACAGGACCCACGGCGGCAGCGCCCTGTCGCCGCCCAACATGCCGAAGCTCACGCCCTTGTTCCACACCACGACCAGGCGGAAGAACCCATCGATCACCGACACCATCGCGCCGTGCCGCAGCAGGTAGCCCAGCAGCAGCTCCTTGGAGAGCTGATCGGCCAATACCGTCACGATGATCAGGGCCATTGCCTGGAGTTCGAGGCGTCTCATCGGGCGAGCCTCACGTCACGGCCCCTTCGCAGCGCTGGCAGAGCAGTGGATGGGCGGCCGACTTGCCGACCTCCTCCAGAACCTGCCAGCAGCGCGCGCATTTCTCGCCGGCAGCCGGCGCCGGCACGACGGCGACACCGGCCACGTCGGCGAGCATGAAGGCACCCGCCGGCAACACGCCGCCGTCGGGCACCTCGATCAGGTCGCCACCCGAGGTGATGCAGATCTCGGTGAGGTCGAGGCCCTTCAGCGCCGCGATGAAAACCGAGCCGGCATGGACATGCGGGGCGGCCTGCAGGCTGGAGCCGATGCGCTTCTCGGCCCGCTCCAGCTCCAGCGCGCCAGTGACCACGCGCCGCAACGCCCGCACGGTCTTCCATTTCTCGCCCAGCGCCGCATCGAGCCAGCCCTCGGGGATGGTCGGATAGACGCGCAGATGCACCGAGTCGGCCTTGCCGTCCGGCATGTCCTGCGGCCGGGCAAGCCAGGCCTCTTCCGCCGTGAAGCAGGTGATGGGTGCGAGCCAGGCGGTGAGAAACGAGAAGATCTCGGCCATCACCGTCCGCCCAGCCCGCCGACGCAGCGACGACGGCGCGTCGCAGTAGATCGCGTCCTTGCGGATGTCGAAGTAGAACGCCGAGAGATCGCCCGAGCAGAAGGTATTGAGCTCGGTCGCGATGGTGTGGAAGTCGTAGTCGTCGACCGCCTTGCGCAGGATCACGTCGAGCTCGGCCAGGCGATGCAGCACCCAGCGCTCGAGCTCCGGCATCTCGGCCGGCGCCACGCGCTCGGCGGCGCTGAAGCCATCGAGGCTGCCCAGCAGGTAGCGCAAGGTGTTGCGCAGCCGGCGATAGGCCTCGGCCTGGTGCTTCAGGATCTCCGGGCCGATGCGCTGGTCCTCGGTGTAGTCGGTGCCGACCACCCAGAGGCGCAGGATGTCGGCGCCGTACTGGTCGCACACCGTTTGCGGCGCGGTGATGTTGCCCAGCGACTTCGACATCTTGCGGCCCTGCTCGTCGAGCGTGAAGCCGTGCGTCAGCACGCCGTCGTAAGGTGCGCGGCCGCGGGTGCCGCAGCTCTCCAGCAGCGAGGAATGGAACCAGCCGCGATGCTGGTCGGAGCCTTCGAGGTAGAGGTCGGCCGGCCACTTGAGATCGGGATTGCCTTCGAGCGTGAAGGCATGGGTGCAGCCGGAATCGAACCAGACGTCGAGGATGTCGGTGACCTGCTCGAAGTCCTTGGCGTCGTACTTGTTGCCGAGGAAGCGCTCGGGCGGGCTCGCGAACCAGGCATCGGCGCCCTCGGCCTTGAAGGCTTCTACGACGCGGCCCATCACCTCGGGATCGCGCAACGGCTCGCCGGTCGCCTTGTTCACGTAGACCGCGATCGGCACGCCCCAGGCGCGCTGGCGCGAGACGTTCCAGTCGGGCCGCGTCTCGATCATCGAGCGCAGACGGTTGTAGCCGGCCGGCGGCACGAAGCGCGTCGCGTCGATCGCCGCCAGCGCCTTTTCGCGGAGCGTGCCGCCGATCTCGGGGATCTGCTTGTCCATGGCGATGAACCACTGCGGCGCATTGCGGAAGATGACAGGCGCCTTGGAGCGCCAGGAATGCGGATACGAATGGGTGATGCGGCCCGACGCGAGCAGCCCGCCCGCGGCATCGATGGCGGCGATCACCGTGCGATTGGCGTCACCCTTCTTGCCCTCGGGCGTGTAGACGCGCTTGCCGGCGAACATCGGCACATGCGGATAATAGGTGCCATCCTCGGAGACGGTGTCCGGCACCTCGACGCCATTGGCCACGCCCAGCTCATAGTCGTCGGCGCCATGGCCCGGCGCGATGTGCACGAAGCCGGTGCCGGCATCGGCGGTAACGAAGCCGCCCGACAGCAGGCGCACGTCGAAGTCGAAGCCCTGCCCGCGCAACGGATGCGCCGCAACAAGGCCTTCCAGATCGGATGCCGTGACGTCGGCCAGCACCTTGGCCGTGAACTTGCCCGCTTCGGCGGTCGCGGCAACCAGCTCCTTCGCCAGCACCATCTTCTCGCCGACGCGCACCTTGCTGCCCTCGCCCGCCTCGGTCACTTCGACCAGCGCGTAGGCGATCTCGGGCCCGTAAGCGAGCGCGCGGTTGCCTGGCATGGTCCAGGGCGTCGTCGTCCAGATCACGATCGCCGCGCCATCGAGCTTGCCACCCGCTGATTTCACGACGGGGAAGCGGACATGCACCGTGTCGGAGACATGGTCGTGATACTCGATCTCGGCCTCGGCCAGCGCAGTCTTCTCGACGACGCTCCACAGCACGGCCTTGGATCCCTTGTAGAGTCCGCCGTTCATCAGGAACTTGCCGAGCTCGGCCACGATGACGGCCTCGGACTCGTACTTCATCGTCGAGTAGTAGTTCTCCCAGTCGCCGTCGACGCCCAGCCGCTTGAACTCCTCGCGCTGTACGCCGATCCAGTGATCGGCGAAGGCGCGACATTCCTTGCGGAACTCCACGACCGGCACCTGGTCCTTGTCCTGCTTCTTGGCGCGGTACTGCTCCTCGATCTTCCATTCGATCGGAAGCCCATGGCAGTCCCAGCCCGGGACGTAGTGGCTGTCCTTGCCCAGCATCTGCTGGGTGCGGCTCACCAGGTCCTTCAGAATCTTGTTGAGCGCGTGGCCGATATGGAGGTTGCCGTTGGCGTAGGGAGGGCCGTCGTGCAGGACGAACTTCGGCCGGCCCTTGCTCTCGGTGCGGAGCCGGTCCCACAGCTTCATGTCGGCCCAGCGCTTCAACAGCTCCGGCTCCTTCTTGGGAAGGCCGCCGCGCATGGGGAAGTCGGTCTTGGGCAGGAAAACGCTGGATTTATAGTCAGTTGTCACAAGAAACTCGGTGCGAAAGGAGCGATGGGCGGCCGCCGGGACGGCAGCCAAACAGACGGGACAACCCGGCCGCGGTCAGCGGACCGGGCGGATAATTCGCTCCTGGAGGGCCCCGATAAACATAGGGCCGGCAATCTAGGGACGGGGGTCGGGGGGGTCAAGGAGCCGCTAGAATGGCCTTTGCCGCCTCGCCGTCGGCCGCGATCTGGGCTTTTAGCGCATCGAGGCCCGAGAACTTCATCTCGGGCCGGATGAAGTCGACCAGCGCCACGCGCAGGCTCCTGCCGTAGAGGTCGCCCGCGAAATCGAACAGGTGGACCTCGAAATTCTCCTGCAGCTTGCCGAAGGTCGGACGCCGGCCAAGGTTGGCCACGGCGTTGCGCCATGTTCCTTCAACGAGCGCACGCACGGCATAGACGCCGAAGCGCGGCCTCAAGTGCTCGCCCAGCGCGACGTTGGCGGTGGGAAAGCCGATGGTGCGGCCGCGCTGATCGCCCAGTTCCACCACGCCCTCGATCTCCCAGGGATGACCGAGCAGCTCGGCCGCCTCCCTGGCCATGCCGGCGCGCAGTGCCTCGCGGATGCGGGTCGAGGAATAGATCTCGCCCTCGCGCATGACGGGCTCGAGCACGGTGACGCCGATGCCGCGCGCCGTGCCGGCCTTGCGGAGAAACTCGACATTGCCGCCGCGCCGCGCGCCGAAGGTAAAGTCGTAGCCGCACACGACATGGCGCGCGCCCAGCCCCTTCAGCAGCACGTCCTCGATGAAGGCGTCGGCCGAGAGGGCGGCGAACGCCGCGTCGAAGCGCTGGGCGAGGACGGCCTGCACGCCGTACTGCGCCAGCAGCCGGAGCTTGGCCGGCGGCAGGGTAAGGCGGAACGGGCCGGTGTCGGGCACGAAGAAGCCGCGCGGATGCGGCTCGAAGGTGAGCGCCACCACGGGCGCGCCAAGCGCCTTGGCCTCCCGACCGGCGTCGGCGATCAACGCCTGGTGGCCGCGATGCACGCCGTCGAAATTGCCGAGCGCCACCACCCCGCCCTTCCAGGCGGCCGGCGTCTTCTGCCAGTCGTCGAAGGCCGGAATGGATGTCATGCCACGTCGCGCCGCGGCACCAGCACCGTCGCCTCGCCGTCGATCACGATCTTGTCGCCGTTGAGACACTGGGTCTGCAGCGTGACGCGCCGGCGCTTCTCGTCGATGGCGGTGATGGTGCAGACGGCGGTGATGGTCTCGCCGATCAGCACCGGCGCCAGGAAGTTCATGGTCTGGGAAATATAGACCGCGCCGGGACCGGGCAGCTTGGTGCCGACCACCGTCGAGATGAAGCTGCCGCTCAGCATGCCGTGGGCGATGCGCTGGCCGAAGCGCGTGGTGCGGGCGAAGCCGTCATGAAGATGGATCGGGTTGGTGTCGCCCGAGACACCGGCGAAGGCGGTGATGTCGGCCTCGGTCACGGTCTTGCCGAACATCGCCGACATGCCGACCTTGAGGTCTTCGAGATAAAGGCCGCTCATGGCCGAAAAGGATGATGCCACGTCTTGATTCTCCCCGCGTGAGGGCCGCCCTCTTACCACGCTGTGGGGCCTGTGCCACAGTCCGGTGAATGACCGTTCACACGCCTGATGAATCGGAAAATGTCGCCTCGGTCCTGGCCCGGGCGGCCGGCCGCCATTTCGGCGGACTGGCCACGATCGAGAAGCTGCGCCGCGAGTCGGGCGGCGCCTCGCGCCAGACCTGGAGCTTCGACGCCGTCGTCGACGGCACGCCGCACGCGCTGATCCTGCGCCGCGATCCGCCGACCTTGGGGGCGCCTCGAACCAAGGCCGACGTCGACCGTTCGGTCTCGATCAACCGCGCCACCGAGTTTCGGGTGTTGCACGCGGCTTTCCAGGCCGGCGTGCGCGCGCCTGAGGTGTTGTTCGAACTCACGCCCGACGATGGGCTGGGCGAGGCCTTTGTCATGCGCCGGATCGGCGGCATCGCGATCGCGCGCAAGCTGCTGCGCGATGCGCCCTACGAAGGTGCGCGCAAGAAGGTCGCGGGCCAGCTCGGCGAGATCCTGGCGCGCCTCCATGCCGTGCCGCTGGGCGGGCTGCCGCCGCTGGTGCGCCGCGAGGCGGCCGACCATATCGCGGGCCAGCGCCGCGCCCTCGACCTGCTCGACCGGCCGCAGCCGGTGTTCGAACTGGCGCTGTCCTGGCTCGACCGGCGCAAGCCCGCGCCGACCGCTGAGCCGGTGCTCGTTCACGGCGACTATCGCACCGGCAACTATCTCGCCGATGAAACGGGCGTGACCGCGATCCTCGATTGGGAAGGCGCGCATCTCGGCGATCCCATAGAAGATCTCGGCTGGCTCTGCGTAAAAAGCTGGCGCTTCGGCGCCGTCGACAGGCCGGCCGGCGGCTTCGGCAGCCGCGAGGAATTGTGGGCCGCCTACGCAAGCGCCGGCGGCATCAAGGTCGATCCGGCGCGCGCGCATTGGTGGGAAGTGTTCGGCACCGTGCGCTGGGGCATCATCTGCCACAACCAGGCTTGGCGGCATCTCTCGGGCGCGATCAAATCGATGGAGCTGGCCTCGATCGGCCGCCGCGCGGTGGAGACCGAAGTCGATCTGTTACAACTGTTGAAGGCCTGACATGGCACAGGATCGTCCCACCGCCGGGGAACTGCTGGCCGCCATCGCCGACTTCCTGCGCGAGGAGGCAACACCCGCCCTCGACAAGGCCGAGCCGCGGCTGGGCTTCCAGATGCGCGTGGCCGTGAATTCGCTAGCCATCCTCGAGCGCGAGGCGCGGCTCGGTCCCACCGCCGACGCCGCTGAGCAGGCGCGGCTGGCAAAACTGCTGGGCCGGCACGGCACGCTCGACGAGCTCAACCGCGACCTCGCCCGCCAGCTCCGCACCGGGACGCGCGACGAGCGCGATCCCGCCCTGATGGAACATCTCGACGCCACCATTGCCGACAAGATCGCCATCGCCAATCCGAAGTGGAGATGATGCTTCGGCCTTGACCGAACCATTGGCCGTAGCAGGCGCCCTCGCGCGGGCGTAAATTCCCACCATGACCACCGTGAACGCCCTTTCCGAAGTCGCCGCCCTGATGGGCGACCCGGCGCGCGCCGCCATGCTGTCGCTGCTGATGGACGGCCGCGCCCACACCGCCTCCGACCTGGCGCTGGCCGCCGGCGTCACCGCCCAGACCGCGTCGGGCCATCTCGGCCGCATGACCGAGGCCAACCTGCTGGCCGCCCGCGCCCAGGGCCGCAATCGCTTCTATCGCCTGGCCTCGGGCGACGTGGCGCACGCCATCGAATCGCTGATGGCGCTGGCCGGCACGCGCGCCCAATCCACGGCGGGGGCGGCGTCCCGCAGCGCCGCGTGGCGGCGCGATCCCGACCTCCGCTTCTGTCGGACCTGCTACGACCATCTCGCCGGCCAGGTCGGCATCGCGGTCACCGATTCGCTGACCCAACACGGCCACCTCGAACCCAAGGGATCGCACGACTGGAAGCTGACGCCCTCGGGCGAGTTGTTCTGCGCGCGGGTCGGCGTCGATCTCGGCGGTGCGCGCCAGGCGACCACGCGCCACTTCGCGCGCCAGTGCCTCGACTGGAGCGAACGCCGGCCGCACATCTCGGGCGCGCTGGGCTCGGCCATCGCCGACACGTTCTTCAAGAAGGGCTGGGCCGAGAAATTGCGCCGCGGCCGCACAGTCCGCCTCACCGATTCAGGCCGCCGCGCGCTGGCCCGCGACTTCGGCGCTTCCGTCTAAGCGCCTCACCAGCCGTGGAAGCGCGGCCACACTTCGGTCGCGCCTGCGGCCGTCACCAGATGATAGTCGGGATATTGCGCGCCGGTGGCACAGGCATGGTTGGGCAGCACGCGCAGCTTCGTGCCGATTGGAAAGCGGCCGACGAGACTTGTATCCGCCGCGCCATCGCGGCGTGAGATGATGCCATGCTCCTGGTTGGCCGCACCGACGAGAAGCCCGTCGATCGCCCGGCCTGAAGCGTCGCAGACAACGCCATAGCCATAGTCGATCTTCTGGCGCTGCGTGCCGCGGTCGCGGCTCATCGCCATCCAGCCGGCATCGACGATCACCCAGCCCTTCTCGGGCTGATGGCCGATCACCGTCGTCAGCACCGACAGCGCCACGTTCTCGGGCGTGCAGACGCCGATGTTAGCCATCACCAGGTCGAAGAAGACATAGACGCCGGCCCTCACCTCGGTGACGCCGTCGAGACGCTCCGCCGAGAGCGCCGTCGGCGTCGAGCCGACGCTCACCTCAGGACAGGGCAGGCCAGAAGCCCTGAGGCGCTCGGCCGCGCGCACCGAGAGGCGGCGCTCCTGCTCGGCAAGTTCCTGCAGCGCTTCGGGCGTGTTGAGATCGTAAGAGCTGCCGGCATGGGTCAGCACGCCCTTCAACTTGGCGCCGCCCTCGTGCAGCACCCGGCCGATCTCGATCAGCACCGCGTCCTCGGGCTGCACGCCGGAGCGATGCCCGTCGGAATCGATCTCGATCATCACCTCGAAAGGATGCCCTTTGGCGACCAGCGCCTGCGCCGCCGTCACCGAGTCCACGAGCAATGTCAGCGCGCAGCCACGCCGGCAAAGCGCCAGCGCGCGGTCGAGCTTGTCGGGCGAGATGCAGACAGCATAGAGGATGTCGGCAAAACCCGCGGCGAAGAACTGCTCCGCCTCCTTCAGGGTCGAGACCGTGATGCCGCGCGCCCCCGCCGCCTGTTGGCGCCTGACGACTTCGATGCATTTCGATGTTTTCACATGTGGCCGCAGGCGCACGCCCAAGTCGGTCATGCGCTCCTGCAGGCGGGCGATGTTGGCCGCCATGCGCGCCTCATCGATCAGCGCGGCCGGTGTGTCGATGTCTGTCAGCGTCACGGCGAATGTCCTTCGAGCCAGGGAACAAGATCTTCCAGCGTCGGCCGCTCGAGGGAAGCGGCGGGCGCACCGTCGGGCCGCGCGAGGCCGACCCTGTTGTGCCAGTAGGTACGCAGCCCGACGGCTGAGGTGCCGAAGAGATCGTAGCCCGAGCCCGCAACGAACGCCGCATCCCGCGCCTCGACCCCGAGCTTCGCCAGCGCGAGGCGATAGGGGTGCGGGTGGGGCTTGTAGAAGCCCGCTTCCTCGGCCGTGACGATGCAATCCCAGCGCGTGTTCAGGCGTGCCGCCGCCTGTGCGCCCAGCCGAACCGAGCAGTTGGTCACCACGGCAAGCTTCGTCCGGCCCCGCAGCGCATCGAGCGCGGCTTGCGCGCCGCTCCACACCGGCAGCTCGTGCCAGCGCGTTTCCAGCGCGTCGGCGACGGTCGTAGGCAGACCCGTCGTGCGCGCCGCCGCGCGCACCAGATCCTCATAGGCGACGTAAGCGCCGCAGCCGTAGGTGAGCCGCAGATATTCAGCGCGCCAGGCGCGGCCCGCGGCCTCGGAGCCGGCCACCCTGTTCCACAGAGTCCACGAATCGAGCAGCGCCGTCAGCAGGTCGAACAGCACGGCCTTGGGCAGGGTGGGCGGGTTAAGGCTTGGCATCCTCACGCACCAGTCTGGCCTTGCCGAAGGAAAGCCCATCGCCCGACGGGATCTTGCAGATCGAGGAGGCGCGCAGGATCTTCTGCTCGCCCACCGTCAGGTAGATGTTGGTGAACAGCAGCGAGCGCGTGGCGCGCACCAGCTCGGCGCGGCCCTCGACCCAGTCGCCGACCTTGGCCGGGGCCACGAAGTCGAAGGTCATGTTCACGGTCGGCAGGAATTTCCGAAGACCGGCCGCCGTACCGCCGCCCATCGCGCCCACCAGGTCGGCCACCGTCATCATCATGCCGCCGTGCAGGCCGCCGGCCGGGTTGCACATATGTTGGTGCACGCGGAAGCCCATGACGAACTCGTCGCGGGTGCCCTTCTCGCCACGCTTTACATAAAGGTTGCCGATGTGGCTGTTGAAGGTGGGCTCGGGCCGGCCGCGGGCAAAATCGATCTTCAGGAAATCGGGCGGCGGATCATCTTGAAGCAAGCGCTAGCTCCGGGTCTTGAGCGTCCGCTGGCGGCTCAGCAGCGCAAACGCGCCGAGCCCGCCGAGGACTTGGTGGCGCGGACCATAGAGGCGGCCACGCACCTGCGCCATCTGCTCGTCGTGGCCCACCACCTCACCCACCGCCTCCAGCCAGTCGCCGATCCGCGCCGGGCCGAGATAGTCGAGCGACAAAGTGAGCGTGACGGCGCGGCGCTGCAGCGTCTGCCAGACCGAGACGCCCATCGCCGAATCGAGGAAGGCGGCCAGCATGCCGCCATGCACGATGCCGAGCGCATTGGCGTGCTGTGCTCCGGGCAGGAAGCCGCGGATCGCACGGCCGTCCTCGATCTTCTCGAACCACGGCCCGTTGGCCGCGGCAAAGCCGGACGCCTCAGTGAGTTCGCGAAAGCCTGATGGGATAGCCACACGCCATCTTAGGCAATCCCCGCCAGAAGAACGAGGCCGTAGCCGACATACCAGGCGGCGATCGTCGTGATCAGCCGGTTTGACCACAGCCGGAACTGCTTGTCGGTCAACTTCTCGAGCAGGAGCTTGCCGAGCGACGTTCCGATCATCGACGCGGCGATGGCGACGCCCAGGAACCACGGCTCGACCTGGCCGACATCGGCGATCAGGGCACCGAAGTAGAGCAGCTTGAAGCCGTGGCCGAACACCTGGCACACCGCCTTGGTGGCGATGATCTGCCGCCGCTCGAGCGGGGAGCGCAGGAACATGGTGTCGAGCAGTGGGCCGGTGACGCCGGTCATCAGCATCAGCATCATCGAGAAGACACCCGTGCCGGCCACCTGCAGCGGCCCGAAGCTGCGCGGCAGGATGCGCTCGGGAATGGCGCGGATGATGAAGGGCGACAGGCCGAGCAGCAGGAGGGCCACGGCCTTGTCGGGCACGTAGAGTGTGATCGACCACAGGCTGACCGAGACCAGGCAGCCCGCGACGTAGAAGACTGTGCTCTTCCAGGCGATGTGCCGCCACCACAGCAGCGCGCGCCAGCCGTTGGAGGCCATCTGCGTCACGGCATGCAGCACCATGGCGGTGGGCAGCGGAAAGATGAACAGCAGCACGCCGATCAGGATGAGGCCGCCCGCCATGCCGAAGATGCCCGACAGAAACGCCGTGCCGATCATCAGGAGCCCGAGCCCCGCTGCCATCACCAGTGTCATGCCCGGCACGCTAGGGCGGACTTATGCAGTGTTCAAATATATGTTAGATGTCCATTCCATACTTTCTGGATATGCCTTTGGAACTGCGCCATCTCCGCTACTTCGTCGCCGTGGCCCACGAGGGTCACATCACGCGCGCGGCCGAGAAGCTCCATATGCAGCAACCGCCGCTGTCGCAGCAGATCCGCGCGCTGGAGCGCGAGATCGACGCGGCCCTGTTTGTGCGCCATCCCCGCGGGGTGGCGCTGACCGACGCCGGCCGCTCGTTCCTGGTCGATGCCGAGGCGGTGCTGGCCGCGGTCGATCGCGCCGCCGCCCGGGCCCGGCGCACGGCGCGCGGCGAGACCGGCCGCATCGCCGTGGGCTTCACCACCTCGGCGCCGTTCCATCCCCTGGTGGCGCGCGCCATCCGCGAGTTTCGCCTGACCCGGCCCGACGTCTCCTTCGTGCTCGAGGAAAGCAGCTCCGGCGATCTTTTGGGCGGCCTGCGCGAGGAGCGACTCGACATCGCCTTCATCCGCTCCGGCCTGGTCGATGCCGAAGGCCTCACCGTCCACGCGCTGTTGCAGGAGGACATGGCGGCGGCATTGCCCTCACGCCACAAGCTCGCGCGCCGGCCTCAGCTCGCGCTAAAAGATCTCGCAGCCGAGAATTTCATTCTCTATCGACGGCCGGACGGGCGCGGTCTCTACGACGTCATCATCGCCGCCTGCGCCCGGGCCGGTTTCAGCCCGCATGTCGGCCAGGAGGCGCCGCGCATCGTGTCGACCCTCAACCTCGTGGCGGCAGGCCTCGGCATCACCATCGTGCCGGCGTCCTTGAGCCGCCTGCCGCTGGAAGGCGTCACCTACCGGATGCTGAAAGGCCGCCCGGCGCTAAAGGTGCCGCTCAACCTCGCCTGCCGCCGCGACGAACGCTCGGCCGCGACGCTCGCCTTCATCGACCTCGTGCGCCGGCTGCCGTCGTGAACCCGATCAGGACCATCGGTCACTCCAGCCATCCCATCGAGCGCTTCGTCGATCTGCTGCAAGCGGGCGGCGTCACGGTGCTGGTCGATGTCCGCTCCACGCCCTGGTCGCGCCGCTTCCCGCAGTTCGGCAAGGACAGGCTCGCGAAGACATTGGCCGAGGCGGGCATCGACTACGTGCATGAAGGCGCCGCACTGGGCGGCAAGCCTGGGGCCGGCGGCAGCTACGACGATCTTGCCGCCCGCCCCGACTTCGCCGAGGCCCTCGACCGCGTGACCGAGCGCGCTGGCCGGCAGGTGCTCTGCCTGATGTGCGCCGAGAAGGAGCCGCTCGACTGCCACCGCACCGTGCTGGTGTCGCGGCGCCTGGCCGAGCGCGGCGTGACGATAGAACATCTGCTGGCCGACGGCGGCATCCGCCCGCACACCGAGGTCGAGGAGGCGCTGCTCGGCAAAAGAGCGTCCCCCGACCTGTTCGACGACCGTGCGACGCGCCTCGCGCGCGCCTATGCCGACCGCGAACGGGCGATGCGGCGGCCCGCATAGCGGCCGTGTTGCGTTGACAGTTCCGGCTTCCGTCCGCACGCTTCGGCTAAAGTCGGGAGGCAGCATGGCACGCTTCGATCGGGTGATTCGCGGTGGCATGATCGTCGATGGCAGCCGCCTGCCGCGGTTTCGCGGCGACATCGGCATCAAGGACGGGCTGATCGCCGAGATCGGCCATATCGGCGCCGGCGAGGCCCGCGAGACGATCGATGCCGGCGGCTTGATCGTGGCACCGGGCTTCATCGATCTGCACACCCATTACGACGCCCAGCTTTTCTGGGATCCCTACTGCTCGCTGTCGTCGTGGCACGGCATCACGTCGGTCGTGATCGGCAACTGCGGCTTTGGCTTCGCCCCCGTGCGGCCGGCCGAACGCGAGCGCGCGATGATGTCGATGACCCGGGTCGAGGCAATCCCGATGGCGTCGATGAAGGCCGGGATGCCGTGGGACTGGGTGACGTTCCCCGAGTTCCTGAACAGCGTCGATGCCGCGCCAAAATCGGTGAACATCCTGCCCTACGTGCCGATCTCGCCGCTGTTGATCTGGGTGATGGGTTTCGAGGCGGCCAAGGCGGGCAAGCTGCCGACGCCCGAACAACATGCCGAGCTCCGGCGCCTTCTCAACGAGGCCATGGATGCCGGCGCCTGCGGCTGGTCGGCGCAGCGCATGCTGCCGACCGGACCCGCCGCGGTGCAGCGCGACTATGACGGCACGCCGATGCCGACCGATGTCATGCACGACGAGACCTGCCGCGAATTCGCCCGCGTCCTGGCCGAACGCAACGACGGCTTCATGCAGATGCTGCTGATCTCGGGTGACAATGCCCGTGACCGTGCCTTCTACGAGGAGATGGCGAGCCTGAGCGGCCGGCCGATGATCATGAACGTGGTGCAGGCCTTCGATCACAAGCCGGAGATCCATCGCCGCGTGCTCAGCTGGCTGAAGAGCTGCCGCGAGCGCGGCATCCGCGTCGTGGGACAGGGGCTCACGACTGATGCGGGCTTCACCTTCACCTTCGAAGACTGGAACCTGTTCGACGACTCGCAAGCCTGGTGCGATGCCACCACCGGCACCCGCGAGGAGCGGCTCGCCAAGCTCGCCGATCCGGCGCGCCGTGCCGCCTTGCGCGACAACCTGCCGTTCACCGCTACGGGGCCGTTGCCGCAGATCGCCATCGTCGGGCCCAAGCTCGAGCGCAACAAGAAGTGGCTCGACTACACGCTGGCCCATGCCGGCGAAAAGATGGGCAAGCATCCGGTCGACGTCATGCTCGACATGGCAGTCGAGGAGAACCTCGAGACCGAGTTTTTCGCAGCCCCTCCCAACGGCAAGATCGAGCACCTCAAGGAACTGGTCGACGATCCTTATATCCTGTTCGGCGTGTCGGACGGCGGAGCCCATACCAAGTTCCTGACGGCAGGACGCTATCCGACCGAGACGATCTGCAAGGTGGTGCGCCAGCACGGCATGCTGAGCCTCGAGGACGCGCACTGGCGGCTGTCGGCGCTTCCCGCCGAGGTCGCGGGCTTCCGTGGCCGCGGCGTCCTGAAGAAGGGCGCGCCAGCCGACATCGTGATCTACGACTACGATGGCTTGAAGGTGCTGCCCGACGAGATCGCCCACGATCTGCCGGGCGGCGAGTGGCGGCGCGTGCAACGCGCGTCGGGTTACAAATACATCCTGGTGAACGGCGAGGTCACGATGCGCGACGACCAGCCGACCAATACGCACTCCGGCCGGCTGCTGCGCCACGGCGCCTGAGAGCGCCTCGCTTTGCGGAAAGTGCTAGGCTAGCCCCTTAAGCCCGGGGGGGATTACGACCATGCGGATGATCGCACTGCTGCTGACGGCCTTCGTCGCCTTGAGCCACGTCGGCATCATGATCCTGGAGATGTTCTACTGGGACCATCCGGTCGGCCGGCAGATCTTCAACATGACTGCGGAAGTCTCGGCCTCGTCCGCGGTCCTTGCCGCCAACCAGGGCCTCTACAACGGCTTCCTCGCCGCCGGACTTATCTGGGGCCTGGTCGCCGGCCGCCGCGATGTGAAAGTCTTCTTCCTGGCCTGCGTGATCGTGGCCGGCGTCTACGGCGGGCTTACCGCCAAGATGTCGATCCTGTTCACCCAGGGCGCGCCGGCCCTGCTCGCGCTGCTGGCCGTGCTGTCGACGCGACCGGCTCGCGTGCGGCCGCATCTCTGAAGAACCGGAGAACAGCCTGGCTGGGGCGCCAGGATTCGAACCTGGGAATGGCGGAATCAAAATCCGCTGCCTTACCGCTTGGCGACGCCCCAACAGGCGGGCGGAACATAATGACTTCGCCTGGAGGATGCTACTGCGGCCTCAGGCCGCCGCGGCGGCCTTCTTCAAGGCATCGACATGCACGAAGGCGCCGTCGGCATAAAGCAGCGGCATCGCCTCGGGGTCGAGTGTGAGGTCGACGATCTCGCCGATATAGATGGTGTGCGTGCCGGCCGAGAGGCGGGTCACCAGCTTGCAGTCGAACGACACCGGACAGCCTTTCAGCACCGGCGCCCCGGTGGTGAGCGACGACCAGTCGCCCATGTCACAGAAGCGGTCGTCGCCCTCGACGCCGTCCATGCCGGCGAAGCGCTCGGCGATCTTGCGATGGGCGGGGCTCAGGATGTTGATGCAGAAGAAGCCGGCCTCGCCGATGTGATCGTGGGCGCTCGCCGTCTTGTTGACGCAGACCAGAATCTGCGGCGGCTCGGCCGAGACCGAACACACGGCGGTCGCCGTCAGCCCGCCACGCAGGTCGCCGTGGCGGGTAGTGATCAGGGTCACGCTTGCCGCAAGATGGCGCATGCCCTTTTTGAAGGCAGCCGCGTCGATACTCATGGCCGGAACTCTAGGGCAGCCTGGCCGCCGACCGCCACCAGAAACGGCCGTCAATTCACGCTACCCGCACGCTAACCCCTACGCTAACTATAGGGCCGGCCAGCGAAATCCGCTGAAACGGCGATCAAATCGCTGTCATCGTGTTGCAATAAAACCTTCATCAGACCGTCGTTCTTTGAGGTTGCCCGGCTCCGGCCGCCCGCTACGGTCGGCCGGCATGGCCTCTTCGCCGGATAAAGAACCTCGCGCTGGGACCGCCCCCGATGTCGCGCTGCGGCTCATCGTGGCCGGCTGCCGGGCCGACCTCGTGAAGTATCGCGCCGTTGTGGCCACCAGCCGCCGCTCGATCGGCATTCACCAGACGCGGGTGGCGTTGCGCCGGCTGCGCGCCGCCTTCAGCCTGTTCCGCGGCGCCGTCGACGGGCCCCCAGGTGCGGCGCTGTCGGCCGAGGCCAAGTGGCTGGCCGGCGAGTGCGCCCCGGCGCGCGACCTGCACGTCTTTCTGACCGAGACCGTGAGCGATGTGCCGCCGCTGGTGCGACGCGTCAGCAATCGCCTGGCGGCCGCACATCTCGAGCGCGCCCGCGCGGCGCTGGCCGGCGCCCGCTTCACCGCCTTCGATCGCCAGCTGAGCGCCTTCGCCGCCAAATCACCTGTAGCAACGCCCCCAGCCAAATCGCCCGCCCCGGCGCTCCGCCTCGATGATTTCGGCCGCGGCGTGCTCGAGACGCGCCACCGCAAGGTCATCCGTCGCGCCCACCGACTGGAACAGCTCGACAGCGAGCGCCTGCACCGGCTGCGCATCGCCATCAAGAAGCTGCGCTACGCCGCCACCTACCTGCGGCCCGCCTTTGCGTCGGCCACCTTTGCGTCACCGGCAGCGAAAGCCTATATCGAGGCCACGGTGCGCCTGCAGGGCGCGCTCGGCGCCTTGAACGATCGCGCGGCGGCGGCCCAGGTAGTGGCCGACCTCGCGCTGGCCGCCCGTCCCACTGAGGACGTGACGCAGCCGCTCAAGGTTCTCGCCAAGCAGGCGGCGTCCGGCGGCAAACGCTGCCGTCGCCGGCTGGAGCGGGCCTGGAAGGATTTCAGGAAGGCCGAGCGGTTCTGGCGACGGGCCTAGCCCGTCGCCCCGAGCGTAGTCGAGGGGCCTGCTCTCTACCGGATGGGGCTAGTCGTGGAGAAAAGATCCCTCCACTCCGCTTCGCTTCGGTCGGGATGACGAATTGGAGTAAGAACGAGTCATGAGCGATACCAGTACCGCCGCCGAACAGCGCATCCCCGTCACCGTGCTGACGGGCTTCCTCGGCAGCGGCAAGACCACGCTCCTGAACAAGCTGCTGCGCCGGCCGGAGCTGGCCGACACAGCCGTAATCATCAACGAATTCGGCGAGATCGGGCTCGATCACCTGCTCGTCGAGAAGTCCGACGACGAGGGCATGGTGACGCTGAACTCGGGTTGCCTGTGCTGCACCGTGCGCGGCGACCTGGTGCGGACCATGAGCGAGCTCTTCCTCAAGCGCTCGCGCGGCGAGATCAGCCAGTTCAAGCGCATGGTGGTCGAGACCACCGGCCTCGCCGACCCGGCGCCGATCCTGCACACGCTGATGACCGATCCGCTGCTGGCCTCGCGCTACCGCCTCGACGGGGTGGTGACCACGGTCGACGGCGTGAACGGCTCGAGCACGCTCGACAACCACGAGGAGGCGATCAAGCAGGCTGCCGTCGCCGACCGCATCCTGCTCACCAAGGTCGACATCGCCGATGCGCCCAAGCTCGAGGCGCTGAAGCACCGCCTTCATCACCTCAATCCCGGCGCGCCGTTCCATACCGTCGCCACCGGCGAGATCGACCCCAACCAGATCCTGAACGCCGGCCTCTACAATCCCGAGAGCAAGACCGCGGACGTGAAGAAGTGGCTGCAGGCCGAAGCCTATGAAGGCAGCCATGACCACGGTCATGGTCATGGCCACGATCATCACGACCATGACCACGATCACAAACACGAGCACGGCGAGCAGGACCCGCACGACGTCAACCGCCACGACGACCGCATCCGCTCCTTCTGCATGACCTTCGACGAGCCGATGAGCTGGTCGACGGTGGCCGCCGCCTTCGATGCGCTGGTGACCTATCGCGGCCCAGACCTCCTGCGCATGAAGGGCATCCTGAACGTCAAGGATACCGACAAGCCGGTCGTCATCCACGGCGTGCAGCACGTCTTCCATCCGCCGGCCACGCTCGAAGCCTGGCCCGAGGGCGACGACCGCAAGAGCCGCGTCGTGTTCATCACCCGCGACATCGCCGAGAGCACCATCCGCAAGGTCTTCGCCTCGTTCTTCGATGCCGAGAAGAAAGGCTGGGGCCAGGATCAGTCGCAGCAACAGCAGTAGCCGACGATGAAATTCGCCACCATCACCCATGACGGCCGGACGAAGGCTGCCCTCGTCGCCCCAGACACCAAGTCCGTCTGGCCGCTCGAGGACATGCTGGGACGCCCCGTTCCCGACCTCACGTCCATCGTGGCGGAGCTCGACGAGATCAGGCCGCGACTCAAGCCCGCCGGGCCTGGCCTTCCGCTATCGGCGATAAAAATCGAGGCGCCGATCCCGCGGCCTGCGCGCAACGTGATGTGCGTCGGCAAGAACTATCACGAGCATGCCAAGGAATTCACGCGCAGCGGTTTCGACAGCAGCGCCAGCTCGGTGGCGGACGCCATTCCGACCGCGCCGATCATCTTCACCAAGGTGCCGGAATGCGTGATCGCGAACGGCGCCGACATTCGCTATCCGGCAGGCGTCAGCAATTCGCTGGACTACGAGGCGGAGCTCGGTCTGGTCATCGGCCGCGGCGGACGCGGGATCTCGAAGGCTGACGCCTACAGCCATGTCTGCGGCTACACGATCATCAACGACGTCACGGCCCGCGACCTGCAGGGCAAGCACAAGCAATGGTTCCTCGCCAAGTCGCTCGACACTTTCTGCCCGATGGGCCCGTGGCTGGTGACTGCCGACGAGGTCGATGCGGCCAACCTCGGCGTGAAATGCTGGGTGAACGACGAACTGCGCCAGAACGCCAACACGCGCGACCTCATCTTCGACATCCCGACCCTGATCGCGACGATCTCGGCGGGGATCACGCTTCTGCCAGGTGACGTCATCGCGACCGGCACGCCGGCCGGTGTCGGCATCGGCTTCACGCCGCCCAAGTTCCTGAAGCGCGGCGACCGGGTGACGATCGAGATCGAGGGCCTGGGCCGGCTGTCCAACAGCGTGGCTTAGGCGGCGACCGGCCACACCGGCCGATGCTTCAGACCGCCGGTGCGGAAGACCAGGAAGCCGATGATCATCAGGTTCAGGATATTGAACGCCACGCCGATGCCGAAGGCCGGCGCGTAATAGGCGAAGTGATCGTAGATAAAGCCGGCGAACCAGCTTCCGAACGCCATGCCGCTCATCGCCGTGAAGAGCGTGAGCGGCATGCGCCATGACGCTTCCGAAGACGGAAACAGATCCCGGATCGCCACTGAATACGACGGGATGATTCCGGCGAAGCCCAATCCGAAGGCGGTGGCGACCGCAAACAGGCCGACCTCATCCTGGGTCGTCAGGAAGAGCGCGATGGCGACTGCCTGGCAGGCGGAGCCGGCCAGGATCGTCCGCAGCCCGCCGATCCGGTCGGCAAGCGCGCCCCAGGCCTGACGCGCCAGGAACGCCGCGGCCAGCATCACCGACAGCATGACGGCGCTGCGCGTCGGGTTGATGCCGATGTCGCTGCAGAAGGCCACGAGATGCGCCGAGGGCACCGACATCGGGATGCAACAGCAGAAGGCCGCGACGCAGAGCAGCGCCTGCGCCACGTTGGGCGGGAGGCCGGCAACGCGCCGGCCGGCCCGGGCCTCGGCCGCCTGGGCCTGTCGCGACAGCGCCGGTGCGATAGGCGGAGGCCGCAGGAACATGGTGGCCGGCAGGATGACGGCCAGCACGACCGCGCCATAGGCCAGCATGACGAGCTGCCAGCCGACGCTGCTGATCCCGAGTTCGAACAGCGTGGGCCAGAGGACGCCCGCGACGTACTGGCCCGACGAGATCAGCGCGATCGCCGTGCCGCGCCGGCGATCGAACCAGCGGCTGACATAGACCAGCAGCGGCGGATAGACGCCGCCGCTGCCCAGGAAGCCCACCATCAATCCCTGGCCGACATAGAGCGCCCAGATCGAGCCGGTCGAGGAAAGCGCCAGCCCGCCCGCGATCATGCAGGCGCCGATGGCGATGGTGGTGCGGAGGCCAATGCGATCCGCCAGCCAGCCCATCAGGATGCCGCCGGCACCCGTGCCGACCCACACCAGCGCGCCGGCCAGGGCCAGCACCGCCCGCTCCGTTCCCAGCGCCTCCTGCATCGGCTTCATGCCGACCACGATCAGCAGCGGCGAGCCGAAGGAGATCGACAGGATGCCGAGCGTTATCCAGGCTGCCCGCCATGACGCGCGGCCTTCGATGCTGCCGGCCATCTCCCCCCACTCCATCTCTCTTAGTTGTGACCGTTCTAGTCTGTTCGACCAGCCGCAACCATGGCATCACTGGAGACAACGAATAAGTCTTGGGAGGATCTCATGCACTGGATGGCGAAATTCAGTTTCGTAGCCTTGGTCCTTGCTGCCCTGTCGGCGCCCGCCGCCGCGCAACCCTATCCCAACAAACCGGTGAGGATCGTCGTGCCCTTCGGGCCGGGCGGCCCGGCCGACGTCTATGCCCGCCAGATCGGCCAGGAACTCGGCGACGTGCTGAAGCAGCAGTTCGTCATCGACAACAAGCCGGGCGCCGGCGCGGTGATCGGCACCGACATCGTCGCCAAGGCGGCACCCGACGGCTACACGCTGCTGATGATGTCGAACACCCACACCACCAACGAGACGCTTCTGTCGAAGAAGCCCTACGCGCTGATGCGCGACCTCGTGGCGGTGGCGCCGGTCAATTCGTCGGACCTGGTGATGGTCGTCAATCCGGCGGTGCCGGCCAAGACGCTGCAGGAGTTCATCGCACTCGCCAAGGCCGAGCCCGGCAAGCTCTCCTACGCCTCGTCGGGACCGGGTACGCCCTATCACATGGCGGGCGAACTGTTCAAAGCCATGAGCGGCACCGACATCCTGCACGTCCCGCACAAGGGCAGCGGCGAGGCGCGCGCCAGCGTGCTCGGCGGCCACGTCTCGATGATGTTCGACGCGGTGACGGCGATGAAGGGCCATGTCGATGCGGGCCAGGTGCGGGCACTGGCGACCACCGGCCTCACGCGCTCCGCCGTGCTGCCCGACGTGCCGACCGTGAACGAAGCGGGCGTGCCCGATTACGAGGCCACGATCTGGCTCGGCATCATGGCGCCGGCCGGAACGCCGCCCGAGATCGTGGCGCGGCTGAACGCCGAGATCGGCAAGATCATCGCCCGCCCCGCGCTGCGCGAGGCCTGGGCCAAGCAGGGCGCGGTGCCGATGACGATGACGCCGACCGCCTTCACCACCTTCCTCCAGGGCGACATCGACAAATGGGCGAAGGTCGTCGAGAAGTCCGGCGCCAAGGTGCAGTGAAGGCTTGTGCCAGAAAATATCCTCATGCTGAGGAGGTCGCACAGCGACCGTCTCGAAGCATGGGCCCCAGACTCCACTGGTTGCCAACCCTTCGAGACGGCGCTTCGCGCCTCCTCAGGGTGAGGATTATGCGAAAATGAAGAAGCTGAGAATCCTGAGCGGCGGCGCCGCCCAGGGGCTGGTCGAGCAGCTGCGGCCCGCGTTCGAGGCCGAGACCGGCTGCACCCTCGACGGCACGTTCGGCGCCGTGGGCGCCATGCGCGCCCGGCTGCTGGACGGCACGCCGGCCGACCTGGTGATTCTGACGCGCGCGCTGATCGAGGGGCTGGCGCGGGACGGTCACGTGGCAGGCGCGACGGCGGCAGACCTCGGCACGGTCGAGACCGCCATCGCCGTTCGCCACGGCGACGCGATCCCGCCGGTCGGCGACGCGGCTGCGTTACGCACTGCCCTTCTCGAGGCCGACGCCATTCATTTCCCCGATCCCGAGCAGGCGACCGCCGGCATCCATTTCGCCAAGGTGCTGCGCGACCTCGGTATCTGCGACGACGTCTCGTCACGCCTGAAGACGGCGCCGAACGGCGCCACGGCGATGCGCGCGCTGGCCGCCTCGACGAGCCGCCGTCCCATCGGCTGCACCCAGGCCACCGAGATTCTCTCGACGCCGGGTATCGTCCTGGTGGCGGCCCTGCCGCCCGACTGCGCGCTGGCGACGGTTTATACGGCAGCGATTGGCGCCAGGGCCGAGGCCGCGGCCGAAGCGATGCGGTTGCTGGCACTGCTGACGGATGCAGCCGGACGCGAGGATCGACGTCGGTTGGGATTCGTCTGAGGCTGAGGCGAACGAAGACCGGAAGGCCGACGACGATTGGGCTTGCGTTCCTGATATGTTCCCTATACTATCCTGCCTATCGATCATATCGAACAGGGAACGGAGCCCGGTATGACAAGCCAGCTCACCGTCGAGGTCCAGCAGGAATCCCCCGATAACGACGCGCTTTCTCCTATGCCTTACCCGCCCCGTCGCCGCACACCGGCGCGATTGCGGACCTATTTCCTCCGCCAGTTCGAGCGCTCGGGCTCGCTCATGGAGGCCGCCGCCCGCGCCGGGATCACGCCGCGCACGGTGCAGCGCTGGCGCGGCCGCGATCCCCGCTTCGCCGAGCGCTACAACGCGCTGATCGAGCATCGGGAAGCCGTCCTGGCCGACGCCGCCATCCAGCGCGCGGGCCGCGTGCAGCGCCGCATCTACTGCTTCCGCGGCAAGGAGGTCTCCTCGGTCGAGCGCACCAACGACCAGATGCTGAAATTCGTGCTGAGCCGCTTCGACCGCGCCCGCGAGCGGGCCGAGCGACGACGGGACTTCGACGCGGAGGTCGAGAAGCGCGCCACTGAGCGGACCCGCGAACTGCAGCAGGTGCTCGATTCGCGCGGCCGTGACATGGATCGCAAGGTCAATCTGGGAGCCGAGATACTGGCGGAAAGAATAATTCAGGATCGGATCAAAAAAATGTCACCTGCCATGCGACAGGCGTTCGAGGATGCCGGCCGGTGATTTGTCTATGCGCTCAAGGCGTTGGCCGACGGAGCGACCCACAGGAAGGAACGCGATCCGGGATTTTTTCCCGTCGCTATCCAGGCGACATTTTCGGCTCGATCTCCCCAGTGATCTCCCCTCAATTCCTCCCGCGTGCTAGGGCTTAAAGATGGCGAAATCCAAGGCTCCCGCGAATGCGGCGGACGACGGCGACAAGCCGCTCCGCCATCTCTATCTGATCGACGGCTCGGGCTATCTGTTCCGCGCTTACCACGCCCTGCCGCCGATGAACCGGCCCGACGGTACGCCGATCAACGCCGTGTTCGGCTTCTGCCGCATGCTGGTGGCCGATCTCCTCGATAATCCGGAGATCGACCATATCGCCATGATCCTGGATGCCGGCAGCGTCACCTTCCGCAACAAGATCTACGACAAGTACAAGGCCAACCGGCCCGATCCGCCGGAAGACCTGATCCCGCAGTTCCCGCTGATCCGCGAGGCCGCCCGGGCGTTCAACGTCACGGTGTGCGAACTCGACGGCTACGAGGCCGACGACCTGATCGCGACTTACGCCCGCATGGCCGTCGAAGCCGGCGGCACCTGCACCATTGTCTCTTCGGACAAGGACCTGATGCAGCTCGTGCGGCCCGGCGTCGAGCTGATGGACCCGATCAAGAAGATCAAGCTCGGGGCCGAGGCGGTGTTCGAGAAGTTCGGCGTCACGCCGGACAAGGTGGTCGACGTTCAGGCGCTGGCGGGCGATTCGACCGACAACGTGCCGGGCGCACCGGGCATCGGCGTGAAGACCGCGGCCCAGCTCATCAACGAGTACGGCAACCTCGAGACGCTTCTTGCGCGCACCAGCGAGATCAAGCAGCCCAAGCGGCGCGAATCGCTGGAACAGAACGCGGCGTTGATCCGCATCTCCAAGCAGCTTGT
Organism: Reyranella massiliensis 521; assembly: GCA_945860205.1. Taxonomy (GTDB): domain Bacteria; phylum Pseudomonadota; class Alphaproteobacteria; order Reyranellales; family Reyranellaceae; genus Reyranella; species Reyranella massiliensis_B. The sequence continues at coordinate 28,083 of CAMARK010000032.1, forward strand.
GACGCTCCGCGACGATGTGCCGACGCCGGCCGAACCCGAAGCCTTTGACAAACGGAAACCCGATCCCAACGTGCTGCTGCCCTGGCTGGAGCAGCAGGGTTTCAGGACCCTGCTGCAGCGCTTCACGAGCGAGCTGGGCGAGGCGACGGCGCCGGTGGCGCCGACCGCGAGCGCACCGGTCGTAACGAAAGTCGAAGCCACCCCCGCCAAACCCGCGCCGGCCGCCCGCGCCAAGTCGAACCAGCCCTTCACCGCCGCCGACTACGAGCTGATCCAGGATGAGAAGGCGCTCGCCGAATGGGTCGCCGAGGCCACCAAGGCCGGTACCGTCGCCTTCGACTGCGAGACCGACGGCCTCGATTCCAACAACGCCGGTCTCGTTGGCGTTTCACTCGCCCTCCTTGAGGGGCCGTGGGGCGACGTCAATTCGACGAAGCGGCGTGCGGCCTACGTGCCGCTGATGCACCGCGTCCCTGGCGGCGCCGCGCAGGGCGCGCTCGATCTGCTGGGCGACGGCGGCGACAAGGATGGCGGCAAGCTTCTGGAAGGCCAGATCGCGCTCAAGAAGGCGATCGCTGCACTCAAGCCGCTGCTCGAAGACTCGTCGGTGCTGAAGGTCGGCCAGAACATCAAGTACGACATGGCCGTGTTCCAGCGTTACGGCGTAGAAATCGGCCCGGTCGACGACACGATGCTGATCTCCTTCGTGCTCGACGCCGGCCGGAACAACCATGGCATGGACGAGCTGGCGGAGCGCCATCTCGGCCAGAAGACCATAAAATTCTCCGACGTGGCCGGCAGCGGCGCCAAGCAGGTGAGCTTCGACCATGTGCCGCTCGACAAGGCGCGCGACTATGCCGCCGAAGACGCCGACGTCACCATGCAGCTCTGGGCGCATCTGAAGCCGCGGCTGGTGCCCGAGCATATGACGACGATGTACGAGACCATCGAACGTCCGCTGATCCCGGTGCTGCTGGGCATGGAGACGGCCGGCATCAAGGTCGATGCGACCAAGCTCAAGGCCCTCAGCACCGACTTCGAGAAGCGCCTGGGCGAGCTCGAGGGAGAGATCCACAAGATCGCCGGCCGCGAGTTCAACGTCAGCTCACCCAAGCAGTTGGGTGAGATCCTGTTCGACGAGCAGAAGCTGCCCGGTGGCAAGCGCAACAAGAACGGCAGCTGGGCGACCGACGCCTCGGTGCTCGACGACCTTGCCGCCACGGGCCATCCGCTGCCGGTAAAAATCCTGGAGCACCGCCAGCTCGCCAAGCTCAAGGGCACCTACACCGATGCGCTCGTGCGCCAGGTCGATGCCAAGACCGGCCGCGTGCACACCTCGTATCACATGACCGGCGCCGCCACGGGACGGCTCGCCTCGACCGACCCCAACCTGCAGAACATCCCGGTGCGCACCGAGGAAGGCCGCAAGATCCGCCAGGCCTTCATCGCCGAGAAGGGCCACAAGCTCCTGAGCGCCGATTATTCGCAAATCGAACTACGCCTGCTGGCGCACGTGGCCGACATCCCGGAGCTGAAGGAGGCCTTCGCGCGCGGCGACGATATCCATGCCATGACCGCCAGCGAGATGTTCGGCGTGCCGGTCAAGGGCATGGACCCGCTGATGCGGCGGCGCGCCAAGGCGATCAACTTCGGTATCATCTACGGCATCTCGGCCTTTGGCCTCGCCAACCAGCTCGGCATCGGCCAGCAGGAGGCCAAGGAGTACATCGGCAAATATTTCCAGCGCTATCCCGGCATCCGAGACTACATGGAGCGGACCAAGGACTATGCGCGCAAGCACGGCTACGTGCTGACGCCGTTCGGCCGCAAGATCCACCTCAAGTACATCAACGAGAAGGCCCAGGGCATGCGCGCCTTCGCCGAGCGCGCCGCCATCAACGCGCCGCTGCAGGGTGGCGCCGCCGACATCATCAAGAAGGCGATGATCCGCGTGCCGCCGGCGCTGGCCGCGGCCAAGCTGAAAGCCCGCATGCTGCTGCAGGTGCACGACGAGCTGCTGTTCGAGGTGCCCGACGCGGAGATGAACAAGACCAAGGACGTGGCGCGCAAGATCATGGAGAGTGCCGCGACACTCACCGTGCCGCTGGTCGTCGACACCGGCGTCGGCGACAACTGGGCCGCCGCGCACTAGAAATCCGGGAGAGGACGCAAGCGATGAAGATCTGGGGCCGCGCCAATTCGATCAATGTGCAGAAGGTGCTGTGGGCAGCCGACGAGTGCGGCCTGAAGGTCGAGCGTACCGATGTCGGCGGCGCCTTCGGCGGCAACGACCAGAAATGGTATCTCGACATGAACCCCAACGGCGTCGTGCCGACCATCGACGATGGCGGTCGCATCGTCTGGGAGAGCAACTCCGCGGTGCGCTACCTATCGGCCAGGTACGCGGCCGGCACGTTGTGGCCGCAGGACCCCGGCGCGCGGAGCGAGGCCGACCGCTGGATGGACTGGCAGCTCAGCACCATCTCCGACGCCATGCGCATCGTCTTCTGGGGACTGGTGCGCACGCCGCCGGAGAAGCGCGACATGGCCGCCATCAAGAAGGCGGCGGAAGATGCCGGCAAGCTGTTCGGCCGGCTCGACGCCCATCTCGCCGACCGGCCCTATGTCGCCGGCGGACACTTCACGATGGGCGACATCCCGGTCGGCTGCTTCGCCTATCGCTGGTACGCGCTCGACATCAAGCGCCCGCAGCTAAAAAACCTGCAGGCCTGGTACGAGCGCCTCACGACGCGCCCGGCCTATGCCAAGCACGTCATGGTCAAGCTGACCTAAGCGTTGGTCCGGAGCGCTACTTGCGCTTCGGCAGCTTCGACAGCTCGGACACCAGCGCGCGGTCGATCACCGTGAAGAGATAGGCGTCGGGTGCCAGCGTGCAACCGCCGCGTACGAGATGGGCGAGCTGGGCGCCACGCTCGTCGTCAGGAACGGCGACGCCACGATGGCGCGCGGCGTGATCGGCAAGATAGACCGCGAGCTGCTGGCGAACCGCGGGCTGCATGGCCTGGGCTTCGCGGCAAGTGATGTAGGCGGCCTGGTCGAAGTTGGTCGGAGCAACCTGGGCCTGTGCGGCCGTGGACGCGAGGAGCAAGGCAGAGGCGGCAAGGAGGAACCTGGAGGTCATGAGGGCTCTCCGTCCTACTTGCTGTTGCCGATGGCGGTGCCGCCGAGATACCCGACCGCGCCGCCGATCAGGCCGGCGCCGACCACTGCCCCGAAGCTGCCGCCGGCCACCAGACCGATGCCGGTGCCGGCCGCCGCGCCGACCAGGGCGCCGGTCTGGCCGTCCGACAGGCTCTGGTTGCAGCCGCCCAGCAGGCCGGCGACCACGCACAATGCGAGGACCTTGGACTTGATCATGACTCTCTCCCCAAAATGCCCCTCACGGAGGCGTCATATCGGCCTTCGTCCAGTCCTTGTCCGGATTGAACGTCACCATAGCTGCCGCGCGCTGCGCCGTCTCGGGGCCCAGGTCGCGCTGATAGACGTCGCCGCTCTGGCTCACGATGAAGGTCATCACGCCGGTCTCGCCGTAGCGCACCGGCCAGGCGATGGCACCGAACCCGCCGATCATGCGGCCGCCCACGATGTAGTCGCGAACGCCGCCTGGCGCCGCTGGGCCCTGGGCGTAGAGCAGGCGGAAGTTGTAGCCGTAGTGGCCGTCGGCCGTGCTGCTGCCAGCCTGCGCCTTGGCCACCGCCGGGCCGAGCGGGCTTTGCGGCTGGCCCGCTGGCGTCTCCCAATAGAGGCCGTCCTTCTTGCCGGGCGAACTCAGCAGGCGGCGGGCATAGGCCGGCGCGCCGGTCTTCATCGGATCGAGGGCGGCGTAGTCGCGCTGGGCATCGACGATGGCCAACATGGTCTGGATGACGGCAAGCTCGTTGCGGCCGATCAGGCGGGCCTGCATCTCATGGCGACCGGCCTCGAGGTCGAAGTGCCACTCCGCGCCGTCCTTCACGATCGGGATGGGCAGCGTCCAGCCGGCCTTTCCGGCCTCGATCACTGCCTTGGTGCCGTCCGTGACGGTGACCTTGTGGCTCTCGTCCCAAGCCGCCAGATAGGCGGTGCGACGCCGGTCCCTTTCGCCGGCATCGGCGGGCACGAAGTCGGTCCAGCGGGCGCCCAGCATCGCCGCCATCGCCTTCTCGTTCTTGGCGCGCACCGCATCGGTGAAGGCCGCCGCCGCTGCATCGGCGGTCGGGAAGCCCTGCAGCTTCGGCTGCGCCGCTGCGGTGGCAGCAAGGCCGGCCAGGAGAACGAGCGCCAGAAGGCCGCGGCGCAGAAGTGAACCGCTCATCGCCGACCTCCGCGGCCACCACCGCCGCCAAAACTACGTCCGCCGCCGCCGCTATACGACCGGCCACGATCGGCCTCACGGTTCACCTGCTGACCATGATTAACGCCGTTGAAGGCACCGCCGCTGTGGCTCTCCGCCGACCGGGTACCGGCGCCCGTACGCTCGCTGGCGCCAGCGCCGGCCCGCTCGCCGCTGCCGGCACGCTGCTCGGCGTTGGTGCGGGCAGCACCATCGCGCTGGCCGGCCTGGCCGCCGCGCAGCTCGTTCTGGAACTGCTGGCCGCGATACTGGTCGCGCTCGGCCGAACCCGGACGGTTCTGGCCGTACTTTTGCTGCAACGCCCGGTCGTTGTAGGGCACGCCGTCGCGATGCGCGGGATCGTGCGACCAGTTGCCGTTGGCGTAGTGGTTGGCGTTGAAGTTGTTGGCGCTGATGTTGGTCGCGCGGTTAACGTTGACGTAGGTGTTGCCGTGGTTCCAGTTCCAGCCGCCGAACATGGCGGCGCCCGCAGCCATGCCCACGCCGAACATCATGCCGGTCATCAAGGCCGCGCCATAGTTGGGCGGCGGCGGATAATACGGCGGCGGATAGGCCGGATAAGGCCACGGCCCATAGGCCCAGGCCGGATTGTAGTACGGCACGTAGATGGTTTCCGGATTGGCCGGCTCGATCACGATCGTGCTGCTGCCTGTTGCCGCCGGCTGCGTCGTCACCTTCTGTTGCGGCGTGGTCTTGAGGTTGCCGGCCGCCGCCGCCTTGGCCCGCAGGCGCTGCACGGAGTCGGCCACGTCCTTCTGCTGGGCGATCATCGCGTCGCCGATCTTCTGGGTCCAGTCGAGCTGGTCGTTCATCATCTTGAGGGTCTGGGGGAAGGCGGTCAGCGACTTCACGCTGACGTCCCAGCTCTTGTCCTTGACCGCGGCCACCGCCGCGTCGCCCTTGAGGTTGGGATTTGCAGCCGACCAGCGCGCCGCCTCGACCACTTCCAGCGGATAGCCCGCGGCCATCAGCACCTGCGCCAGCAGCGAATCGGGATAGAGCGCGATCGGCGCCAGCATCTGGTCGAGTTGCTCGGACGTGTAGGGCTTCGTGGTACTGGCGGTACTCTGGGCATGCAGCGAACGGAGGGGAGCAAGGGCCAGCATGGCCGTCGACAATGCAAGAAGTTTGCGCCGCTCCATGTGCTTCTTTTGCCTCTCGAACTCACGCCAGGACGTGGTGGCACACTACCGTTGAATGGCACTTCGCGTCCAGCGCGCGGCGCTTCACACGAGGCGATAAACCTGTTCCGGCTCCTCGCGGCCCTTGACGTGGCGCAGCTCGGGCGTGGGCAATTCCCCCAGCACTTCCGGGTGCTTCATGGCGGCAATGGAGTCGCCGCTGACCAGCACGATCACTTCTTCGTCCTCGCGCATGAAGTCCTTGCCGAGCTGCTCCAGGCGCTGCGCCACGTTCACCGTGTCGCCCACCACGGTGTAGTTGACGCGGCCCGGCGCACCGATGTTGCCGACCACGACCGGACCGGAATGCAGGCCAACGCGCAGGCGAACCGGCGCCTTTCCCTCTGCGGCGCGCATCTGGTTGTCCTCGCGGATCACGCGCGCCATCTCGAGAGCGGCATGGATCGCCTGGTCGGCGTGGTCTTCCATCTTGGAGAGGCCTCCCCACACCGCCATCACGCAGTCGCCGATATACTTGTCGATCACGCCCTGAGTCTCTTCGATGCAGGCGCCAAGCAACGCGAAGTGATGGTTGAGCATGTCGGCCGTCTCCTGCTCCTGCAGGTCCTCGGCCTGCGGCGTGAAGCCGACGATGTCGGTGAACATGACGGTCACGGTGCGCCGGCGCGAGACCACGGCGCTTTCGCCGAGCTCCATCAGCCGGAAGACGAGCCGGTGCGGCACATAGGCGCCGAACCATTTCAGCGCACCGCGCGCCTTGTCGAGGCTCTGGCCGGCATCGTCGATCTCGCGCAGCCGCGAGCGCTTGTGCAGGGGCTCTCCGAATTCCAGCCGCTCGATCGATTCGGCGGCCGAGGTAATGGTGCGAATCGAGCGCGCCATGCTCAAGCCCATCAACAACGCGAGAATGAGCGCGACAGCCAGCGTGGCGGCGCCCACGATGGCGCCGTTGGTCAGTCGGTCGAGATCTCCGGTCGCTTCCTCGACCGGGTAGTACTGGCCGACCAGCCAGGGCTCGGGGCCGTAGCGCCGGATCTCGCGGTAAACGAATACCCAGTGCCGGCCCTCGGCCTCGACCACGTGGCCGAAATTGCCCAGGGCATGATCGATCCGCCGCGAGCGGATTGGCGAATCCCAGATATTGGCGAGGATCGGGTCGCCCACTTCCTTGATGGTGGGCAGCGGCTTTTCCTCGGAGAGACCCAGGTCGCGCGGGTCGACCAGGCGGCGGTGCGCCAGCACCTTGTCGCGCCCGACCAGGATGAAGTAGCGACCTTCGGTGCCCTGGCTGGCATCGCCGATCAGGTACGAAAGATCGCCGACCGCCACGGTGGCGATCAGGCCGCCGATGAAGGCATTGTCGATGCGGCGCACCGGCGTCCGCACATTGATGAGCGGCTGCTTCAGAGCTTCGTTCCAGAACAGCGCCCCCCAGAAGGTGCCGTTCGCCGTCTGCAGTTCGCGGAAGCGCTCGAGGCCGCGCGGCTGGGTGGCGAGCGACTCCGTATCGCTGGTCACCTGCCCGTCGGGACGGCGCACGGCCCGGTGCAGCTGGAGGTCGAGCGTGGCGAAGGCCGCGGCCGAGACCGCCGGCACCCGCGTCATCATCACCGCCAGCGCCTCGCGCACGGCGACAGGCGAATCGATGTCGATGCGACCGGCGGCGGCAAGGGCGGCGATCAGTTCGAGATGATCGGCGACGGGATCGAGCCGGCTGCGGATCATCGCCATCTGGGCATCGACCACGCGCTCGGCGCGATCGACCAGCAGCCGCTCGGCCGTGCCCGTGGCGCCGGTCAGTACCGCGATATAGGCGACGCCCGAAATCAGCGCCAGCGATGCGAAGGCAAGCGCCAGTGCCGCGATCAGCGGCAGGCGCCAGGGCCGGCGCGGCACGACCACGGCCGGAACCGCGGCCAAAGGGGAGGCGTCAGGAAGGTTGCTCAAGCCGCGACATCATACGGTGTCCCCCGGTCCAACGCGACCGTGGGACGACGGTCAGGCGGCGGCGCGGATCGCCGCCTGCTTCACCTTGCCGTCGACATGACTCTCGAATTGCTGGAAATTGGCCTCGAAGCGCTTGGCGACGTCGCGCGCGGCGCTTTCATAGGCCTTCTTGTCCTTCCAGGTGTTCTTCGGATTGAGAACCTCGCCCGGCACATCCGGGCAGGCGTTGGGCACCTGCATGCCGAAGTGCGGATCGGTCGCCGAAGCGACGGTCGCCAGCGTTCCGTCGAGGGCCGCCCGCACCATGGCGCGGGTGTGCCGGATCGACATGCGCTCGCCGACGCCGAAGCCGCCACCCGACCAGCCGGTGTTGACCAGCCAGCACTTCACATGTTGTCGGGCCATCTTCTCGCCCAGCATCTTGGCATAGACCGTGGGATGACGCGGCATGAACGGCGCACCGAAGCAGGTCGAGAAGGTGGCCTGCGGCTCGGTCACGCCCTTTTCGGTGCCGGCGACGCGCGCGGTGTAGCCCGAGAGGAAGTGGTACATCGCCTGCTCCGGCGACAGGCGCGAGATCGGCGGCAGCACGCCGAAGGCGTCGGCCGTCAGCATGACGATGTTTTCCGGCGTGCCGGCCATGCCCGAGGTCGAGGCGTTGGGAATGAAGTCCAGCGGATAGCAGGCGCGCGTGTTCTCGGTGTGCTGGCCGTCGTCGAGGTCGAGCCGGCCGGACGCGGGATCGAACACGACATTCTCCAGCACCGTGCCGAAGCGCTCGGTGGTCGCATGGATCTCGGGTTCGGCCTCGCGGGAGAGCGTGATCACCTTGGCGTAGCAGCCGCCCTCGAAGTTGAAGAGGCTGGTCTCTCCCCAGCCGTGCTCGTCGTCGCCGATCAGGGTGCGCGACGGATCGGCCGACAGCGTGGTCTTCCCGGTGCCGCTGAGGCCAAAGAAGATCGCCACGTCGCCCTTCGCGCCGATGTTGGCCGAGGCGTGCATGGGCAGCACGTTCTTGTCGGGCAGCAGGTAGTTCAGGATGGTGAAGACCGACTTCTTGATCTCGCCGGCGTACCAGGTGCCGCAGATCGCCACGACGCGGTCGGTGAAGTTGACCAGCACGGCGCAATCGGAGGCGGTGCCGTCGACTGCCGGCTCGGCCTGGAAGCCCGGCAGGTTGAGGATGGTGAAGTCGGGTTTGAAGCCCAGCAACTCATCGGGCTTGGGCCGCAGAAACATGTTGCGGGCAAAGAGGTTGTGCCACGCCGTCTCGTTGATCACGCGCACGCCGATGCGATGCGCCGGGTCGGCGCCCGCCCAGCAGTCGCGCACGAACAGGTCGCGGCGCTGGGCGTAGGAGAGCATGCGGTTGTAGAGCGCGCGGTAGCGCTCGGGCGAGATCGGCTTGTTGGTCTTGCCCCAGTCGATGCGGCCCTTGGACTGGCCGTCCTCGACGAAGAACTTGTCGTTGGGCGAGCGGCCGGTGTGGACGCCGGTGCGTACCGCCAGCGCGCCGCCCTCGACCATCGTGCCCTCGCGGCGGCGGATGGCCTCCTCGTAGAGCGCCGGAACCTGGAGGTTCCAATAGACGTTACCCGGGTTCTTCAATCCGAGTGTTTCGAGTCCAATCTTTGGGATAACGAAGCCGGCCTGATGCACGGAGTTTTCTCCTGATTTGTGCGGCTGATCCTAGATTACTCCTATGCGCTACTGGTGTGGCTAAGGGGTGGCAAGACCCTGCGACAGTTAGTTTCGAGGATCATGTGGATCAGCTACCGCACCTGCGAAGACCATCCCGCGTCGCGGAATCGGCCGGCAGCCGGTCAGGCTGTTCGCGCGCGCCCTACCAGGGCGACCAACGTCTTGCGCGCCTCGCCGGCATTGGCGAGCGGGACGTCGAACGGCAGCCGTGCCACCTGCCCGGCCCGCCGCAGATCGATGCCCTCGGCATCGATGCCGGTCATCCGCCAGTCTCCGCCCGGCAGTCCCAGCAGCTTTTCGGCATAAAGCTGCAAGGCGTCGGCGTGGTCCTCGTTCATGTGGCTGACGATGCCGGCCTCGCTTTCGGTCAGACCGGGCGCCATGGCGGGCAAGAGTTCGCTCGCCTCCAGCCAGCGGATCTTGCCGAAGCCCGCGACCAGATGGGCACGTTCCGGCACGACCTTATAGAAGCGGAAGTCCTTGAACCCGGCATACATCGCGGCATCCGGATGGCGGGCGAGAAAGCGCTGCGAGAGCCTTGGGTCGGCGGTCCGCTCAACACGTCCGAGCAAGGTGACCCGGGCGCCGGTCAGCGGCTGGTCGAGACCGCCGGTGCCGTCGAACAGCAGCGAAACCCGGCTTTCGGCCGCGATCGCCTTGCTATGCTCGGCCAGGTCGCTCAGCAGCAGGACCGGCGACAGGTCGTGATCGACCGCCACCAGCACCAGCGAGGCATAGGGCCAGGCCGCGCCTCCTTCCGAGCCCGGCAGCGCCGTGGCGAGGGCCGCGCGATCGAGCCCGCGCAGCAAAGCGCGGGCGGCACGTGACATATCTTCAATCATTTTCGGGGCAAAACAGCCTTAATTCACGGATATCGAGGACCGATCGTGGCAGCGGCGGCAAGGCCCCGGTCGTGTTACCATTCAACCACTATCCGCCGTGCCTGTCAGGAGAATCCACGCCGTGCGCAAGAACATCGCCCTTGTCGACGACGACCGCAACATCCTCACCTCAGTGTCGATGCTGCTCGAAGCCGAGGGCTTCCAGATCAAGACCTACAATGACGGTGCGTCGGCTCTGGAAGGTCTCAACCAGGCGCCGCCCGACCTCGCGATCTTCGACATCAAGATGCCGCGGATGGACGGCATGGAGTTGCTGAACCGCATCCGCAAGACGCAGCACTTCCCGGTGATCTTCCTCACCTCCAAGGATGAGGAGATCGACGAAGTGCTCGGGCTGCGGATGGGCGCCGACGATTTCATCCGCAAGCCGTTCTCCCAGCGTCTGCTGCTCGAGCGCATTCGCGCCGTGCTGCGCCGCGCCGATGTCGGCACCGCCAAGGGCGAGACCGCGGCCGAGCGCGTCGTGCGCGGCGAACTGGTGCTCGACCCCAGCCGCCACCAATGCACCTGGAAGGGCAAGGAGGTGCACCTGACGGTCACCGAGTTTCTGCTCCTGAAGTCGCTGGCCGAGCGGCCCGGTCACGTCAAGAACCGCGACCAGCTGATGGACGCCGCCTACGGTGAGACGATCTACGTCGACGACCGCACCATCGACAGCCATATCAAGCGCGTCCGCCGCAAGTTCCGCGAAGTCGACGGCGAGTTCGAGCAGATCGAAACCCTCTATGGCATTGGATACCGATACCGCGACGCCTGAACCGGGCCGGCGCCAGGCGGCGCCGCAAGCGTTCGGTTCGCGTTTGGTGGCGGCACTCGGCCGGTTGATGCCGGCCGGCTGGCGGGCGCGCGCCGTGTCGCCGGCGGCCGAATCGCCGTCGCTGCTGCGGCGCCGGCGCAGCAGCGAGCGGCGTCGTTCGCCGCTCACGCGCCGCATCCTGCTGCTCAACATCGTGCCGGTGGCCCTGCTGACCCTGGGCGCCGTCTATCTCAGCGACTACGAGGACGAGCTGATCGACGCCGAACTCGCCTCGTTGCTGGTCCAGGGCGAGATGGTGGCGGCGGGCATCGGCGAGGTCGCCGTGGTGGGCGGCGAGGCCACCGTCAACCGGATGGACGCCGACGCCGCGCGTCAGCTCCTGACCCGCCTGGTGCGCCCGACCGGCGTGCGGGCCCGCCTGTTCAGCGAGACCGGCGACCTGCTGGGCGATTCGGACTTTCTGAGCGAGCTCGGCCGCATCCACAGCAGCCCGCTGCCGCCACCCGAGGCCTCCGCCATCGCAGCGATTCCCCTGGGCGACCGGATCAGCGACTGGATTGCCCGGCAATTGTCGCGGGCCGACCGCTTCCCCGAGTATATCGAGCGCTCCGCGCCGACAATCCGCGACTACCCGGAGGCCGGAAGCGCGCTGCGCGGCTTCAACGCCTCGGCGGTGCGGATCGCCGGCGACGGCCGCCTGATCCTGAGCGCCGCGGTGCCGGTCCAGCGCTACAAACAGGTGCTGGGCGCGCTGATCCTCACCCGCGACAATCGCGCCATCGCGGCCTCCCTGCGGCAGATCCGCTACGACATGCTGACCATCGCCGCGGCAGCGCTCGGCATCACGGTGCTGCTCTCGCTCTACCTAGCCGGCACCATCACCCAGCCCATCGTGCGGTTGGCGCGTGCCGCCGACGAAGTGCGTCTCGCGCGCGAAAGCCGGCCGGAGATTCCGGACCTCGGCAAGCGCGGCGACGAGATCGGCGACCTGAACGACGCGCTGCGCTCGATGACCGACGCGCTGTGGCAGCGCATCAACACCATCGAGAGCTTCGCCGCGGATGTGGCGCACGAACTCAAAAATCCCCTCACCTCACTGCGTTCCGCCATCGAAATGGCGGCGCGGCCGGACCTCGACGCGGAACGCCGCGCCAAGCTGATGGCCATCGTCATGGACGACATCAACCGGCTGAACCGGCTGATCTCCGACATTTCGGACGCCTCCCGGCTCGATGCCGAGCTGATGCGCGGCGAGGTGAAGGCCGTCGACCTCCATGGCCTGCTGGCCGACATGGCCGGTCACTATGCCATCAGCACCGCGCGGAAGGCCGGCGTCGACGTCGAGTTCCGGGTTGCCGCCAACCCACCTTTCGCCGCGCATGGTCACGATGGCCGCTACGGCCAGGTGTTCCGCAATGTCATCGACAATGCGCTGTCGTTCGGCCCGTCCGGCTCGCGGATCCTGGTCGAGTTGAGCCGCGAGCCGCGCGGCGGGCCTTTCGTCGTCACGATCGACGACGAGGGACCTGGCATTCCCGAGGAGAATCTCGAATCGATCTTCGAACGCTTCTACTCGGAGCGTCCGATCGAGCATTTCGGCCAGCATTCGGGGCTCGGCCTCTCGATCTGCCGGCAGATCATGGAGACCTACGGTGGCTCGATCGCCGCCACCAACCGCCGCGCGCCGGACGGAAAGATACTGGGCGCCCGCTTCACCATCCGCGTGCCCGCCGCCAACCGCAAATGACGATACTCGTGCATGCGACCTGCGTGGCACTACGGCCCCCTGGCCCATCGTCGGGCCGCACCTGGCGCGCGGTCCTGCTGCGCGGGCCCTCGGGCGCCGGCAAGTCCGACCTGGCGCTGCGCCTGATCGAGGCTGGCGGCCGCCTGGTGGCCGACGACCAGACCCGCCTCACCCGCCGCGGATGCGCCCTGGTCGCGACCGCGCCGGCCACACTCGCCGGCCTCATCGAGGTGCGCGGTGTCGGAATCGTGAAGCTTGCGCGCGGACAGGTATTGGCGCGGGCGCCGCTGGCGCTGCTGGTCGATCTGGTGCCGGCCGACCGCGTCGAGCGGCTGCCGGAGCCGGCGGAGGAGACTCTGCTGGATGTCGATGTGCCCGTGCTCGCGCTGGCGCCATTCGAGGTTTCCGCCTCGGCCAAGTTGCGCCTTGCCCTGACGCGAATCGAAGCCGCATGATCGCCACTGTCCAGCCCATGCCCGACAGCCCTTCCCTCTCGTCTCCGACCACCACGACCGTGCGCCGCCCGTTCGTCTTGGTGACCGGCCTGTCCGGCGCCGGCCGGATGACGGCGCTGAATGCGCTGGAGGATATGGGCTACGTCGCGGTCGACAACATGCCGCTGCCGCTGCTCGGCGACATGATGCGGTCGACCTCCGGCGGTTCTGGCACAACCGCCCCGCCTCTTGCCTTCGGCGTCGATACCCGCACCTTCGGGTTCGACCCTCAGGAACTCGTTCGCCGGGTGCGCAAGCTGCGCCTGCGCCCCGACCTCGATGCCAGGCTGCTGTACCTCGAATGCGATACCGAAGTGCTTCAGCGCCGCTACACCGAATCGCGGCGGCCGCATCCGTTGGCGCCCGACCGGCCGGTGATCGACAGCATTGTCGAGGAGCGCCGGCAGATCGGCGGGATGCGCGACAGCGCCGACGTCGTGATCGATACCTCATCGCTGTCGCCGCATGCGCTCAAGCAGTTGCTGGCCGGCCACTTCGCGCTGGGCCCGCGGACCGGCACCCGCCTGTCGGTGATGTCGTTCTCGTTCCGCCGCGGCCTGCCGCGCGAGGCCGATCTCGTGTTCGATGCCCGGTTCCTGAAGAACCCGCACTATGAGCCGACCCTGAAGCCGCTGACCGGCCGCAATCCGTCGGTTGCGTCCTTCATTGCAACCGATCCGGACTACGCGCCCTTCCTTGGTCATTTGAAGGGGCTGATCGGCCCCCTGCTGCCGCGTTTTGACGCAGAAGGAAAGAGCTATCTGACCATTGCCGTGGGCTGCACCGGCGGGCGCCACCGCTCCGTGGCGGTTGCCGAGGCCCTGGCAGACTGGTTGCGCGGCGACGGCCGCTCGGTCACTCTCACCCACCGAGACGCCGACGGGGCCGGGGGGCCGGGCGTTACAGGGTAAACCGGACGGGGACGGATGATTGGTATCGTACTGGTGACCCACGGCAATCTTGCGCGTGAGTTCTTGGCCGCGCTCGAACATGTCGTTGGTCCGCAGCAATGCGTTTCGACCGTCTGCATCGGCGCCGACGACGACATGGAAAAGCGGCGCGCTGAAATCCTCGAGCGCGCCCGTGCCTGCGACACCGGCGAAGGTGTCATCGTTCTGACCGACATGTTCGGCGGCACGCCTTCCAACCTCGCGATCTCCATCATGGAGCAGGCGCACATCGAGGTGCTGGCAGGCGTCAACCTGCCAATGCTGGTCAAGCTCGCCAGCGTCCGCACCCGGCCGATCGCCGAAGCCGTGCGCATGGCCCAGGAGGCCGGCCGCAAGTACATCACCGTCGCCTCGCGCATCCTGGCCAAGGAAGCTTCGTGAACGAGGCCGCCTCCGTGGGCGCGGCCGACGCTGGGATCGGAGCGCTCCGCCGGATGCTGGGGATCGCCAACAAGCGCGGCCTGCACGCGCGGGCCGCCGCCAAGTTCGTACGCACCGCCGGCCAGTTCGATGCCGTCGTCCGCGTCGGCTTCAAGGGCCAGGAAGTCTCGGGCCTCTCGATCATGGGATTGATGATGCTGAGCGCCGGCATCGGCTCCGAGGTCGAGCTTACCTGCTCGGGCCGCCAGGCCGCGGACGCCATGGCCGCCCTTTCGGCCCTGGTCGAGGGCAAATTCGGCGAGGATTGAGCCGAACGGCATCCCGGCATAAAGCGCCGGTTATCCCCCCATAAATTCTTGCTTATATGAGCATACGGCGCGTTGAGGCGGCCCCGGGCCGCTGATATGACACGCCCGCAATTCCCCCCTCAGCCGCCTATAGGAGCGCCAAATGGCCCAGGATTACATCGTCAAGGATATCGGGCTCGCCGACTGGGGCCGCAAGGAACTCGACATGGCCGAGACCGAGATGCCGGGCCTGATGTCGATCCGCAAGGAATACGGTCCGAAGAAGCCGCTGAAGGGCGCGCGCATCGCGGGCTCGCTGCACATGACCATCCAGACCGGCGTGCTGATCGAGACGCTGAAGGCGCTGGGCGCCGACGTGCGCTGGGCCTCGTGCAACATCTACTCGACGCAGGACCACGCCGCGGCCGCCATCGCCAAGGCCGGCACGCCGGTCTTCGCGACCAAGGGCGAGAGCCTCGAGGAATACTGGGACTACACCCACAAGATCTTCGAATGGCACGACGGCGGCGAGCCCAACATGATCCTCGACGACGGCGGCGATGCTACCCTGCTGGTCCACCTCGGCGCGCGGGCGGAAAAGGATGCCTCGCTGATCGCCAAGCCGACCAACGAGGAAGAGGAAGTCCTCTACAAGGTGATCGCCAAGACCAACAAGGCGAAGCCCGGCTGGTACGCCAAGCTCGGCGCCTCGATCAAGGGCGTCACCGAGGAGACGACCACGGGCGTGCACCGCCTCTACAACATGGCCAAGGAAGGCAAGCTCCTGTGGCCCGCCATCAACGTCAACGACTCGGTCACCAAGTCGAAGTTCGACAATCTCTACGGTTGCCGTGAATCGCTGGTCGACGGCATCCGCCGCGGCACCGACGTGATGATGTCGGGAAAGGTGGCGATGGTCGCGGGCTTCGGCGACGTCGGCAAGGGCTCGGCCGCCTCGCTGCGCCAGGCCGGCTGCCGCGTCATGGTCTCCGAAGTCGATCCGATCTGCGCCCTGCAGGCGGCGATGGAAGGCTACGAGGTCGTTACCATGGAAGATGCCGCGCCGCGCGCCGACATCTTCGTCACCGCCACCGGCAACGTCGACGTGCTGACGCTCGATCACATGAAGGCGATGAAGCACCGCGCCATCATCTGCAACATCGGCCACTTCGACTCGGAGATCCAGATCTCGAGCCTGCGCAATTTCAAGTGGCATAACGTCAAGCCGCAGGTCGACGAGGTCGAGTTTCCCGACGGCAAGCGCATCATCGTGCTGTCGGAAGGCCGCCTGGTGAACCTCGGCAACGCGACCGGCCATCCGAGCTTCGTGATGTCGGCCTCGTTCTCGAACCAGACACTGGCCCAGATCGAGATCTGGACCAACCCGGGCAAGTACGAGAAGCAGGTCTACACGCTGCCCAAGTTCCTCGACGAGAAGGTGGCGGCGCTCCATCTGGAGAAGGTCGGCGCCAAGCTGACCAAGCTCCGTCCCGACCAGGCCAAGTATATCGGCGTGCCGGAAGCGGGCCCGTTCAAGGGCGACCTCTACCGATACTAGCGCTTAACCGCCCACAGGGGCGCGCATGCTAAAAGTCGGC
>CAMARK010000033.1 GCA_945860205.1 Reyranella massiliensis 521
GGCACCGTCGAGCTCGCCGAACACCATGCGCATCACGGTGCCGGTCTGGCGGATCACACCGGGCTCGGCGATCACGGCGCTGATATTGGCGACACCCGGCATCACGGCCTGCCGGCCGAGGATCGGGACCAGTCGCTCGTGGGCGTCGATGCCATTCTGAAGGGTGATGACGGCGGTGTCCTTGCCCACCATTGGCTTGATCTGCTGGCCGGCGCTTTCGACATCCCACAGCTTTACGCAGAACAGCACGACGTCGACCGGGCCGACGGCCGCGGGATCGTCGGTTGCCTGCGTCGGTGACACATGGGTCTCGCCACGGCCGCCTTCGACCCGGAGCCCCTTGCTCTTCATGGCGGCCAGGTGCGCGCCGCGCGCGATGAAGGTGACATCGACGCCCGACGTGGCGAGTGCCGCGCCATAGCCGCCTCCGATGCCGCCCGCGCCGACGATTGCAATCCGCATGAACGTTCCCCCTAGATTTCGTTGATGCTCGGCACCAGCAGGCATCCGCTCTTGCCGGCGAGGACCGTGGCGTTGGCCGCCTCGATGCGCAAGGCGTGATCGTCCGTCAGGACGTGACGGACGCCATCGACGTCGAGCGAGCTGTTGCCGTGTGGATTGTAGATGATGTGCGTGCCCGGCCCGAGGCGGAGCGAGCGGCCCTCGTCGAGAACCCTGATGTCGATCCGCACCTTGGCCCTGTCGCCGATGAGGTTGACGACCTCGACCGGCCCCGATTCGAGCCGGCTCACGATCGGAGTCTCGCCCGCGAAGCGCACCGGCCGGAAGGGCTGCCGGACGTCGATCTCGCCGTCCGGCGTCTTCAGCACCAGGCCGCTGCCGGCCACCAGGACCTGCACGCGATCGAAGCCGCTGTAGTCGGAGAAGGGCCCTGCCGCCACGATCGGCGTCCGGCCCAGGCGCCAGATGTCGCCTTCAACTGCGATGTCGACGGTGACGCCGCCGCCATTCTTCCAAGGCGTGGTGATGTAGTGGGCCGGATCGAGCAGGGTGACGGTCATATGTCTTTCATATGTCTTTCTGGGCGGCCGCCGCGACGGTGCCGTTGGCCAATAGGGCAGCGATCTCCGGCGGTGCGAAGCCATGCTCGGCCAGGATCGCCCTTGTGTGCTGGCCGGGCACCGGCGCTTCGGCGCGCGGCGTGCCGTCCGGCGCCGGTGGCGTGCCGGGCAAAGCGGGCACCGGCACGGGCTGCGGAACGCCCGCCTGGGAGAGCCACTGGATCAGGCCGGTGTCGCGCACCTGTGGTTGGTCGAGGAACTCGGCGTAGCTGTTCAGCCGCTCGTGCATGATGCGGGCGTCGGTCAGGCGCCGGGTCCAGTCGGCGCACGGCCGCGCCGCGATTGCCGGCCGCACGATGGCATAAAGAGCCACGTCGTTGGCGAGCCGCGACGCCGGATCGGCGAAGCGCGGATCGGCGGCGAGTGTTGGCATGTCCATCACGGTGCAGAGACTCTTCCAGTCGCGGTCGTTGATGGCCAGGATCGACATCCAGCCGTCGGCCGTCTGGAAGACGCCGCCGGGCGCGCCACCGGGCTTCATGGTGCCGCCCTCGAGATGGCAGGCCATCAGCCGGATCGCCTGCAGCGCGGTGACGCCCTGCATCAGGCTGACATCGATGTAGCGGCCGTGCGTCTCGTCGCGGCGGGCGTAGAGCGCCGATGCCAGCGCCTGGTAGGCGTAGAGCGCGGTCGACATGTCGGCCACGATCACCGGCACGCGGTGAGGGATGCCGTCCTCGCCGCGATTCTCGGTCATCAGGCCAGTGTAGGCTTGTAGCACCGGATCCATCGCCGGCCGCTCGGCCAGCGGGCCGGTCTGGCCGAAGCCCGAGATCGAGAGATAGAGAATGCCCGGCACGCGGGCCGACACGGAATCGTAGTCGAAGCCCAGCCGCCGGATGACGCCGGGCCTGAAACCTTCGAGGAAGACATCGGCGCCCTCGAGCAGGCGCCACACCACCTGCTTGCCGGCCGCGGTCTTGAGGTCGACGGCGATGCTGCGCTTGCCGAGATTGCCGATGATCGAGAAGGCGGTGTGGCTGCCGTAGCGAACGCCGAGCGCCCGGGCCCAGTCGCCCTCGCCGATGCTCTCGACCTTGACCACCTGGGCGCCGTGCTGCGCCAACAGCATGGCGCAGTAAGGACCGGCGATGCCCTGGCTGAGATCGATCACCTTCAGTCCGGCAAAGGGCGCGTCGTAACTCATCCCACCTTGACCAGGAGCTTGCCGAAGTTCTCGCCGCGCAGCAGGCCGATGAAGGCACGCGGCGCCTTGTCGATGCCGTCCACGATATCCTCGCGATACTTCAGCTTGCCGCTCCTGATCCACTCGCCCATCTGGCGCATCGCCGGACCGTAGTGCTGGGCGAAGTCGGTGACGATAAAGCCGCGCATGTTGACGCGCTTGCCGACGAAGGTACCGAGCAGGCGTGGGCCCATCTCGGCCGCCGTGGCATTGTACTGCGAGATCGAGCCGCAGAGCGCCACGCGGGCGAAGAAGTTGAGGTTGCGCAGGACCGCGTCGGTGATCGTGCCGCCGACATTGTCGAAATAGACGTCGATGCCGTTGGGGCAAGCCGCCCGAAGCGCCGTGTCGAGATCCTTTTCGGCCTTGTAGTCGAGGCAGGCGTCGAAGCCGAGGTCGTCCTTCACGAAGGCGCATTTTTTCGGCCCGCCGGCGATGCCGACCACGCAGCAGCCCATGATGCGGGCGATCTGGCCCACCACCTGGCCGACGGCGCCGGAAGCGGCCGAGACCACCACGGTCTCGCCGGGCTTGGGCTGGCCGACATGGAGCAGGCCGAAATAGGCGGTCATGCCCGGCATGCCGAGCACGCCGTTGGCGGTCGAGATCGGGGCGATCGCGGGATCGACCTTACGCAGCGTCAGGCCGCCGCCGATTGCGTATTCCTGCCAGCCGAGGCGGTCCTCGACGATATCGCCGACCTCGAAGCCCGCGTGCTGGGATTTCACGACTTCGCCCACCGTGCCACCGGTCATGACCTCGCCGAGGCCGACCGGTGCTGCATAGGAGGCAGCGTCGCGCATGCGTCCGCGCTGGTAGGGATCGAGCGAGAGATAGTGCACCTTCACCAGCACCTCGCCGTGACGCGGCTCGGGCACCGGTACCTCCTCGACGCGGAAGTCCGATTCGGCCGGCTCGCCCGGCGGGCGGCGGACTAGGACAACGCGGCGGTGGGTTTGGGGAATGCTCATGAGAGGTTGCCTCTGGCGGTCATTGGCGCTCACCATAGCGCGGGACCCGAGGGAGCATCCATGCCAACAATCCAGCGTCTTTCGTTCATCGGTCTCGAATATGCCTTCGAGCCTTCGAGGGCCTACGGCATGTCGCGCGGCGGCGGCTTCCGCCGCCAGGGCGGGCTGATCGAGGTCGAGACCGATGCCGGCGTACGCGGCATTGGCGAGGCCTTCGGCAACCCCTTCGTGACCCGCGAGTATTTTCGCATGGTCGAGCCGATGTTCGTCGGCAAGAGCGTGTTCGACTTCGATCATATCGAAGCCCGGGTGCGCAACGCCATGTATCACCTGGGCGTCGGCAACCAGCTCACCGCCTGCCTGGCCGGCATCAACGTCGCCCTCCACGACGCCATCGCGCGCGGCTTCGGCGTCAGGGTCTGCGATCTGATCGGCGGCTGCGGCACGACGCGCATTCCGGCCTATGCCTCGACCGGCTTCTTCTCCGACGATCCCGAGCGCCAGCTCGCGCATATGCTGGCCGAGGCGGCGGGTCATCCCTTTGCCGGAGCCAAGATCAAGATCGGCCGGGGCATCAGGAACGATGTCGAGCGGGTGCGTCAGGCGCGCGCGGCGCTGGGCCCGGACAGACTGCTGATCGTCGACATAAACGGCGCCTACACCGCCGATGTGGCGCTGGAATGCGCCCGCGCCATCGCGCCGTTCGACATCCACTGGATCGAGGAGCCGCTGCCGCCTGGCGATCTCGCCGGCTATGCCGAACTGCGGGCGCGCTCGCCGATCCCTCTCGCGGCCGGCGAGGCACACCACACGCTGCGTGATTTCCGCGCCCTGATCGACGGGCGCTGCCTCGACATCGTGCAGCCTTCGATCCCGGCCACCGGCGGCCTGACCGAGGCCCGGCGTATCGCCACGCTGGCCCAGGCCGCCAACCTGCGCGTGGCGCCGCACGTCTGGGGCGGCGCGGTGGGACTGGCTGCGGCCTGCCACTTCATCGCCGCGATGCCGGCCTCGCCGCATACCGATCATCCGCCTCATCCGGTGATGCTCGAATACGACATGAGCGACAATCGGCTGCGCACGGAACTGCTGATGACGCCGCTCACGCTGGAGGCCGGGCATGTCCTGCTGCCCGATGGGCCGGGCCTGGGCATCGAACTCGATCCGGCCGCCGTCGACCGCTACCGGGTCTGCTGATGGCGGCCGTCAAGGTCGATCCAGCCAAAGTTCGCCCGTTTGCGACCGCCGCCAGTTTCTACCGATGGCTCGGCAAGCACCACGACAAGGCGGACGAGCTCTGGATCAAGATCCACAAAGTGGATTCAGGACTGAAGTCGATCACGCCGAAGGAAGCCATCGATGTCGTGCTGTGCTGGGGCTGGATCGACGGCATACGCAAAGGGCTCGACGACAGGAGCTACCTGCAGCGCTACTCGGCGCGCGGCCGCAAGAGCGTCTGGAGCCAGATCAATGTCGACAACGTCGCCCGGCTGATCGAGGAAGGCCGAATGACGGCGCATGGATTGAAACACGTCGATGCGGCCAAGGCCGATGGGCGCTGGGATCGTGCCTATCGGAGCAAGGGCACCACAATTCCGGCCGATCTCCAGGCCGCCATCGACGCCGAGCCCAAGGCCAGGGCGATGCTGGAGAAGCTCAGCGTGCAGAACCGCTTTGCGCTCGCGTTCCGCACCCACAACATGAAGACCGAGGCGGGGCGACGGAAAAGGATCGCGGCCTTCGTGGCGATGCTCAAGCGCGGCGAGACGATCTACCCGCAACGCATGAAATGAGTGGCGGTCCTGGCGTGAAGCCGGATCGAACTGGTCGCCATGCCGGCGCCGACGCTGTTCGTGGGCGGGGCGGCGCTGTCGCAACTCTGGCTGTTTTGGGTGGCGCCTCAGCTGGGCGGTGCGATCGCGGGTCCCGCCTACGGGATATTCCGCCGCGACGACTGACGGCCCTCGCCGGACGATGTAAGGTGGAGAATGCCGACGTTGCTCTGGAGGATCGAACAATGACCATCACCAAGTATCTCGTTCTCGCCGCCGTTGCTTTGGCATTGCCATCCACCGCGATGGCGCAGGACGCCGAGGTCAAGTTCTGGCTCAAGGGTGCGCCCAACAATATCCAGGGCTGCATCGCGGCCGATCCTTCCTTCACCCGCGAGCAGACGTTCCTGCTTGCGAACGGCCAGGCCCAGATCAAGTCGTCGGGCGGCATCAACGTCAAATTGAAGATGGGACGAGACGGGGTCTATCACGGGGACTTCGATCTCGGGCGACTGAACCTCAATGTCGTCGCCGACATCCATTCCACACCCAGGACCCTGACCGTCACCACCCGTGACCAGGGCTGCAAATGGTCGGCCATCAAGTCCTAGGCTGCTGGTTGGCAGTCTCGATCATCCGGCGACCGCAGGCATGACGTTCGCTCCGACATGACGCCGGCCAGGCTGTCCGTTCCCTTCAGCCTCACGATCCTGACGCTGATGGCGCTGGTCCTGGCGCCGCTGAGTTCGGCGCTGCTTTGGCTGGGCTGGCGCTCCGTCGACACGCTGGAAGAGCGCAGTGCCGACGACCGAGTGTCCGAACTGGAGAAGGCGGTCGAGCAATTCCTGACCGAGGGCCTGCGCGTCGTGATCTATGTCGGCCTGACCCTGGCCGATTCGCCGAGCTTTGCCGCCCACGAAGGACCTGCCGCCGACGACGAACGCCGGCGTCAGCTCGTCGCCATGCTGGGCCGGCATCCTTCCGTGGCCGCGGCCTTTGTGGGCTACACCGACGGACGCTTCGTCTTTGCCGGTCATCCGGAGGCCTTCTCGCCCACCGAGCGGTCCGACTTCGACGCAACGCGCGACTCGATCGTGATGCGCGTCGTCGACGGCACCGGGCCGGCACGCCATCAAGTCACATGGTTCCAGGCGCCCGACGGGACGCGAAGCGCCGAGCAAACGAAGCCCACCAACTACGATCCTCGGCAGCGGCCCTGGTATATCGCCGCCGAAAAGGCCGGCGGGCCGGCGCTCACGGCGCCCTACCGTTTTGCCTGGTCGAAGCATGCCGGCATCTCGGCCGGCGTGCCGTTGCTGCGCGGTGGCGGCGTGATCGGCTTCGATTACACGCTGGAGACGCTGTCGCAGCTGCTCACCTCCTACAAGATCACGCCCAACGCGATCATCATGGTGAGCCACGGGCAGGGCGCGGTCGAAGTCGAGTCGGAAAGCTGCCTCCGCACCCTTCCCAATTGCCTCGCCAACGATGCCGATGTCCGTGTGGCATTGAAGCGCGTGATCCACGAGGCCATCGAAAAGAACCAGGGGGTCGATCGCCGGATGCTTGTCGGCGACCTGCCCTACCGCATCGTCGTAAAGCGCGTTCCGGAAGCTCTGGGACAAAGCTTCGTGGTGGCCGCTGCCGTGCCTGTCGCCGAGCTCGCCGCCAATTCGCGCACTCTGCTGGAGCGCGCGGCCGGGGCCGCCGCCATCGCGGTCGCCTTCGCCATCATGGGCGCGCTGGCCGCCTCGCTGCTGGTGTCGCGGTCGATGTCGCGCATCGCGGCCAAGACCGAGCGAATCCGCAATCTCGACTTCTCTGATCGGGTGCCCGTCACAAGCCGCATCAGCGAGATCGTCCGGCTGTCCGACGCGATCGAGCGGATGCGCGAGGGCCTGGAAGTGTTCGGCCGCTATGTTTCGAAGGACCTGGTTCACCAGATCATGCGCTCGCCGCAGAGCACCGGCGTCGGCGGCACGCGGCGCGAAGTCACGGTTATGTTCACCGATATCGAGGGCTTCTCCCTGATCAGCGAGACGATGGAGCCGGAACTCCTGACCCGCCGGCTGTCGCGCTATTTCGATGCGCTGGGTACGCCGATGTCGGCCAACCATGGCACCATCGACAAGTATATCGGTGACAGCATCATGGCGTTCTGGAACGCCCCCGAGCCGGACCCCGACCACATCGCCAATGCCTGCCGGTCGGCGCTGCAGGCCGCCGCCGCCGGGCGTCGGCTCTCGGCGAAGTGGCGGCAGCGCGGCTGGCCGGGCTTTCGCACCCGGTTCGGCCTGCATACCGGTCCGGCGGTGGTCGGCAATGTCGGCGCACGCGAGCGCATCAACTACACGCTGGTCGGCGCCGTGGCGAACCAGGCGTCGCGGCTCGAAGGGCTTAACAAAGTCTATGGGACGGAACTTCTGGCGAGCGGCGAGGTGGCCGAGGCCACGGCCGACCGCTTCGTCTGGCGCCATATCGACCGCGTCGTCGCGGTGGGGACGACCGAGGCGCACGACATTCACGAGCCGTTGGGCGAGATCGACGTCGCTGCCGAGCACGCCGAAATGCTCGTCCACTGGAAGGCCGGTCGCGATGCCTACACGGACGGCAAGTTCGGAACGGCGATCATCTGCTTCAACGCCGTGACCGCCTTGCGGCCGGGCGACGGACCGAGCCGCGTCTTCGTCGATCGCTGCACCGAGTTCCTCCGCGTCGGCACGCCCGACGGGTGGGACGGCACCTGGCGCCTCGACAAGAAGTAACTCAGCCGGCGCGCATCAGCGCCTGCACATGGGCGACGACGGATTCGGCCAGCGCGTCGAGGTCGTAGCCGCCCTCGAGGGCCGAGACGAGGCGGCCCTTGGCGTGGCGATCGGCGATGGCCAGCAGTTCCTCGGTCAACCAGACGAAATCGGCGGTCTCGACGTTCAGTTGCGCCAGCGGATCGCGGCGATGGGCGTCGAAGCCCGCCGACACGATGACGAGTTGCGGCGCGAAGTTGTCGAGAGCCGGCAGGATACGCTCGCTCCAGGCGGCGCGGAACGCAGTGCTGCCGCTGCCGGCGGGAAGGGGGACGTTCACCACGTTGCCGTCGAGGCCGCGCTCACGCGGCGAGCCAGTGCCGGGGTAGAGCGGCGACTGGTGCGTGGAGGCATAGAACAGCCGCGGGTCGGTCGCGACGACGGCCTGGGTTCCCTGTCCGTGGTGGACATCGAAGTCGATGATGGCCACACGGTCGAGGCCATAGACGGTCTGGGCGTGAAGCGCGCCCACCGCGACGCTGTTGAAGAGGCAGAAGCCGCCGGGAACGCTCGGCAGGGCATGGTGGCCGGGCGGCCGGACGGCGGCAAAGACACTGCGCACCTTGCCGTTCATGACGGCATCGACGCCCGCCACCACGGCGCCGGCGGCATGCTGTGCCGCCTCGGCGCTGCGCGTGCTCATCACCGTATCGCCGTCGATCTGGGCAAGTTCGCCGGGAGGCGGGCGGATTGCGAGGATCGCCGCGACATAGTCCGCCGAATGGACCCGGGTGAGCTGCTCCAGGGTCGCGGCCGGGGCGATCAGCCGGGGAAGGGCGGCGAAGGCCGGCTCATCCAGCGCCGCGAGGACAGCCCGCAGCCGGTCGGGCCGCTCGGGGTGATGCAGGCCGGTGTCGTGTTCGAGGAATGACGGATGGCTGATGAGGAGCGACGTCATGCCCTCCCTCTAGCGCGCCGCGCGCCGCCGGGATAGGGCATCCGATCCATCGCTTGAGCCGCCGTGCGATGCGGCGATAAGATGCCGGCTTCCTTGGGAGATCTCAGTAAATGTTGCGTTCGATTGTCGTTGCCGTGATCTCGCTGTTTGCCGGCGGCGCGCTGGCCGTGGACACCACGTTCCTGCTGGTCAATTCGACGGCCTATCCGATCAGCGAGATGTCGATCTCGCAGCACGACATGGGAATGTGGAGCCCCAACCTTCTGCGCCCGCCCGTCATCAAGGCGGGCGAGTCCCGGCAGATCGTGATCCCTGCGTCGAAGCTCGTCTGTCAGGTGGATATCAAGCTGGGCTTTGCCGATGGCGGTGCCCCCGCGACCTGGCAGTACCTGGACCTGTGCAATCTCAGGCGGCTGCAGGTCTTCTACGATCGCTATAGCGGCATCACGACCGCCCGATACAACGAGTGATCAAACCACGACCGAATTCAGGGCGTGCGCCATCGCCGTCTTCAGCATCTCGGGATTGAACGGCTTGGTGATGATGAAGGCGGGCTCCAGGCCGTGTCCGGTCAGCAGCCGCTCCGGGAAGCCGGTCACGAAGATGACGGGCGCCGATACCGCCTTCAGGATCTCGCGCACGGCGGCGATGCCGCTGTCGCCATCGCGAAGCTGAATGTCGGCAAGCACCAGGTGCGGAAGATGTTTCTTGGCGAGGTCGATGGCGGCCTTCTCTGTGGGAGCGATGCCCACCACCTGATGGCCGGCGTTGCGAACGATCTTGGCGACGTCGAGAGCGATCACCGCCTCGTCCTCGATGACCAGAACGCGCACTGAGGCGACCCGCTCCAGTTCGTCGCGCGCGCCCTTCAGATCGGCCTCCGCCTCGTCGATGCTGATTCCCAGAATGTCCGCGACCTCGCCGATCGAAAAGGCTTCGAGGACGGTGAGCAGGAGGACCTGCCGTTGCCGCTGCGGAATGTCCGTGAGGTGCGTCTTGAGGCGCGCAGGCGCGTCGGTTCCTTCGGCCGGGCTCTCCGGCTCGAGAGTGTTGAACGGCAGTTGAAGCTTGTGGAAGATGGTGAAGATGTCGGCTGCCGTCGTGGCCTTGGAGACCAGGAGTTCCGGCTGCTGCAGCAGGATTTCGACACACATCCGCACCCACTGATCGCCAAGCGGCTGGCTGCCCGTCAGCGCGCGCGCATAGCGGCGCAGGTACGGCAGCGTCGCGGCCGCTTCCTCCTTCAATCCGTTCATTTCTGTCCTTTCACCGGTCGCGGCAGTGCCACCATACACTGTTCAGCCTCTATCGGTGTCGGAGGACATGGGCAACGGTGCTGACGAGGAAAAGCACGAGGAAGATGACGAAGGAGATTTGCGCGAAGCCGGCCGCAGTCGAGGCAATGCCGCCGAAGCCGAAAACCGCGGCAATCAGCGCAATGACCAAGAATGTAAGCGCCCAGTTCAGCATCCCGACTTCCACGCAGGTGTGGTCAACGAAACGCCACGACTGCGGGAAGGTTCCCTGAATCGGTAAAAAAAGGGGCCCCCGCGGGCGGGCCCTCTATAGGTCCGGGCCTATTTTACGGCGTCCGCGTCTGCGGGCTGATGATGTTGCCTCGCGCGTCGATGCGATTGCCCTGGGCGTCGTAGCGGAAACCGAACTCGTCGCGGAAGGCGAGCTGGCTGGTGGTGGCCGGACGCGGCTCGACATAGGCGGGGGCATATGACGGGGCCGGCGTATGGGTGGCGACGGGATAGGCTGGCGCAACCGTGGGCACTCGAGAGATGCGATAGCCGTGGGCATCGACGCGGTAGCCCTGGGCGTCGACCCCATAGCCATCCGTGCGATAACGGCGGGCGTCGATCTCGCGACCGACGCAGCGATCGTGAGAGCTCGTGTGGGGCCGCAGACCGTAGGAATAGCAGGCATTCTGCGCATCCTGCGTCAGGCTCACCTCGGCGTAGTCGGCGGTCACGCGGCCGATGACCCGGGCCGAACGCTCGCGCGCTACGCAGTTGTTGTAGCCGATGCTCCCGGGCGGGAAGCCGTAGTCGGCGCAGGCCTGCTCGGAAGAGTTAGGTGCCCGGCGCTCCGGCCGGCGTGGTGATGTAGCGGGTCTGCTGGGTGCTCCCGCAAGCGGTTACGAGCAGTCCGAGCAAAACCGCCGTCAAAATTCGAAGGATCATGTCGGTCTCCCGTCGATCACCGATGAGCGCCAGTGACTTTGCGAGGTTGCGTGACCGTGCAGAAACCGGGGCGCGAGTGGAGATTGTTTGCACCTGCGCAGCAACCCAGGGGGTCGGACCGTGTTCTTCCCTCATGAAATCGCTTTGGGATCATTCCGTCGCCACCAGCCCTGCACGACGCGGCCGGCCGTTCGACGATTGGCTGCAAAGGCAGCTTCACGATATGTACGACTCCATCGCCATGGAGCCTTTGCCCGGCGATCTCGCGCGCCTGATCGGCAAGGCCCCAGGACGCGATAACAGCGGGAAATAGGGCACTGACCCGGCATCATAGGTCCATGTGTCGGGAACCGGCAGGTGTCTGCCGCGTTGATGCTGCACAGCTTACTCGGGAGGCTTTCATGTCTGCAATCAAGTTCATGGCACTCGCAGCCATTATGCTCAGTGCGACGGCTTGCGGCGACACGTGGGGCCAGCGCGCCGTCACCGGCGGCGCCATCGGTGCCGGCAGCGGTGCCGTCGTAGGTAGCGCGACGGGCGTAGGCATTCTGCCTGGCGCACTGATCGGCGGCGCGGTGGGTGCCGGCGTCGGCGCGGCGACCACGCCTGAACGCTGATCCAGACCAAGTTCGAGAAGGCGCTGCTCGGCCGGGAGGCGAGTAGCGCCTTTTCCTTGTTCAGATCCCATGACCATCCAGTTCCCTAACCAAAGCCGCTACTACGATGCTGCCCTGCATGCCGTGGGCTTCTGGGGGCACGACGGCGCAATGGAAGCGCCCTTCTTCGTCGATGGAGATGCGCTGAAGCAGATCCAGCCCGGAACGGGTGTCGATGAAGCGAGCTTGTTGAATGCCTTCGACTTGAATCTCGAGCGGATTCACGCGGCCGCCACCAAAATGTACCACCGGGGGCGCAAGGGCTCGTACGACCTGCGGCCCTCCGACTTCTGAGAACATCGCCCTAGTTCAGAAACCAATCGAGGATCGCGGCATTTTCATCGCGCGGATAGGTGTGCGAGAGATCGGCGATCTCGCGATAGATGACCCCTGCGCCGGCCTCCGTCAGCACACGTTCGGCCTCCCGGGCCATGCCGGGCGGGAACATCCAGTCGCGTGCGCCATGCACGATATGGATGGGCAGTCCGCGCACCCGATCCGAACCGGCGAAGGTCATCATCATTGGGTGGAAGGCGGCGGCCACGGGCGCGAGGTGCGTGAAGCGGCACTTGCCGCTTAGGCCGAGCACATAGGTGAAGGTGCCGCCGTCGCTCATGCCGGTGAGGAGCCGACGCGCCGGATCGACGTTCCATTGGCCCGCGACCTCCTCGATCATGCGATCGATGTTCGGTCCGTCGACTTCAGGTTCCATTAGCGACCAAGTAGAGCCGCTCGCCGTCGGCGCGATCACCATCATGCTGCGGGTACGCGCCTCCCGCACCCAGCTCCACAGAAAGCCGCCGCCATTGCCGCTGCCGCCGTGCATCGCGACCACGAGTGGCATGGGCCGGGCGGCGTCGTAGGTCTCCGGCACATAGAGCGAGAAGCCGCCGCGCGTGCCGGCGGGGCCGCCGACATGCATCACGCCGACTCCGTCGCGCGTGGTGTCGAGGCCGGCCAGCCGGTCGGTGAGTGCTGTGTCGCCGCGCACGGCGGGCTCGAGGAAGAACTGGCTGACCGACTTCAGGTGCCCTGCCATCGGGTAGAGCGCTTCGGCGGCACGAGCGTAGGTGCGCAAGGCCCGATAGGCCGCGACGATGGGCTGCGGCGCTTCAGGGGCTGCAATGAGCTCCATGATGCCCTCGGCTGCCGCGCCGGCCGCGCGCTCCAGGCAATCGCGCACCGGTGCCAGCCGCTCCGGCCAGTCGGTCGCGCGCGAGGCCGCCAGCGCGGCATCGACATCATCGTTGCGACCGGCGACGGCTTCGATCAGCCGGGACAGGGTGTCGGGTGAGAGATGGCGGGCGGCGAATTCCAGCGCATAGAGCGCCCGCAAGGTCGCGGGCACCAGATTGGCGATGGCGTCGATGGCCGGTTCATTCGCCGCGTCCGCCATCGACCGGCCTCCCTCAATCCTTGAGCGTTGCCGCTTCCAGCGCTGGCCGGCCGCGGATCATGTCCGACGCCTTCTCGGCGATCATCAGCACCGAAGCGTTGAGATTGGCCGAGGGCATGGTCGGCATGATCGAGGCATCGACCACGCGCAGGCCTTTTAGGCCGCGCACCCGAAGTTGATCGTCGACCACCGCGGTGGGGTCGTTGTCCGGCGCCATGCGGCAGCTGCCCATGAGATGGAAGGTGGTGGTGCCGCGCTGCTTGGCGGCGGTGAGCAGGTCGTCGTCGGACTGCTTCTCGGCGCCGGGAAATTCCTCGCGGTCGTAGTATTTGCTGAGCGCCTGCGAGCCCAGCAGGCGGCGGGCGAGCTTCATGCCGGCCAACAGCACGCGCCGGTCGCTTTCGGCAGCGAGGTAATTCGGCTGGATGACCGGCGCTTCGAACGGATCGGCCGAGCGGGCCCGGACGTAGCCCGTGCTGTCGGGCCGCTGCTGCCAGGAGGCGATCGTCATGCCGGGGAAGTCGTCGAGCGTCGACTGCACGCCTTCCTTGTAGCTCGCTGGTGTGAAGGTGAGCTGCAGGTCGTAGTTGTCGACGCGTTCGTCGGATTTCCAGAACACGTAGATCAGGGTTGGATTGAGCGCCAGGAGGCCCTTGCGGGTCGCGGCATACTTCAGCACCTCGCCCACCAGCCTGAGGCCGTGCGAGCGTTCGTTGATGCTCATGGCATTTTTCACACGGGCGACGAAGCGCGGCGCATAGTGGTCGCGCAGGTTCTCACCGACGCCCTTCAGCTCATGCTTCACCGCGATGCCGAGCGATTTTAGGAGCGGCGCAGGGCCGATACCCGAGACCTGCAGGAGCTGCGGGCTGTTCACCGTGCCGCCGCACAGGATCACCTCTTTGTTGGCACGCACCTCGAGCTGTTTGCCACCGCGGCCGCCACCCCAGCTTCCTTGGCGATAGCGCACGCCTGTCGCGCGCTTGCCCTCGAGCATAATCTCCGTTGCCTGCGCATGCGTCCGCACGGTGAGGTTCGGCCGCTTCATCGCCGGATGCAGGAAGGCGCGCGCCGCACTCACCCGGCGGCCATTCCGGATCACACGCTGCACGTAGCTGACGCCGGCCTGCATCGTGCCGTTGTAGTCGCGGTTGCGCGGAATACCCATCTGCACCGCGCCTTCGATGAAGGCCTCGCACAGGGGATCGCGCCAATCGAGGTCGGTGATCGGCAGCTTGCCCTCGTGGCCGCGGAAGGTCTCGTCCACGGAATCGGGTGCGTCGGCGATACGCTGTTCGGTGCGGCGGAAATAGGGAAGCACGTCGGCATAGCCCCAGCCGCGATTGCCGCGCTGCGCCCAACCGTCGAAGTCCAGCCGCTGGCCGCGATTGTAGATGTGACCGTTGATCGAACTCGAGCCACCCAGCGTCTTGCCGCGAGGGGCCGCGATGCGCCGGCCGCCGGTCCATTCGCTGGGCTCGGAACTGTAGAGCCAGTTCACCCGAGGATTCACCAGCGTGTACATGAAGCCGGCGGGGATATGGATGAAGGGATGCCAGTCGGACGGCCCGGCCTCGAGGACGCAGACAGTGACGGCCGGGTCCTCGCTCAACCGGTTGGCCAGCACGCTGCCGGCCGAGCCGGCGCCGACGATCACATAGTCGAAACTGTCCATTGCCGATCTTCTCCCGAATATGGCTTAGCCCGGGCCGTAGCGGCTCGGCAATTGCCTGGTATGGACGGCTACGCTGCAACGCTGCATCGTCGGGTGAACATGACCGTACAACCACTCAAGCTGCTGCTTTCCTCTCACGCGCTCCGCACCTGGGGGCCGCGCATCACAGCCGCCGTTCCGTCAGGCGGCCTCGCCTTCGTGACGGCGGAGGAAGTGGTTGCGCGCGACGGTCCCTGCGACGCCGATTTTGCCTTCATGACCCGCGAGGTGACGGGGAAGTCGAGCAAGGACAACCAGACACCTGAGTTGCGCAATTTTGAGATCGCTCTGCGCCGGACGCCGAAGCTGCGCTGGCTGCAAATTCATCCGGCAGGAGCCGAGCGGCCGATCTATCGCGAGCTCCGCGACCGCGGCGTGAAAGTCACGACCGCGTCGGGGGCGACGGCCGTGACGGTCTCGCATACTGCGCTGGGCGCCGTGATCGCCCTCAACCGGCGCTTTCCCTTGCTGGCCGACGCCCAGCGGCGCCACGCCTGGGAACCGCGGCTCGGCGAGCGGGCGCCGCGCGATCTGGCGGGCCAATGCGCGGTGATCGTCGGCCTCGGCCCGATCGGGCGCAACATCGCGGCGCTCCTGAAGATGCTGGGCATGAAAGTGATCGGCGCCCGCCGCAGCGCCGAGCCGGTGGCGCCGTGCAACCGCACGGTTGCCTACGATCATCTCCATGAGGTCCTGCCGGAAGCGGACTGGATGATCCTGTGCTGCCCGGCCTCGCCGCTTACGCGCGGCATCGCCAATGAAGCGGCCTTCGCCGCCATGCCGGCCGGTGGCCATTTCATCAATGTCGCGCGGGGCGAGATCGCCGTCGAACGCGATGTCATCGCCGCACTGGTCAGCGGTCATCTCGCGGGCGCCTATCTCGACGTGTTCGAACACGAACCGCTCGATCCCGCATCGCCGCTGTGGGGCATGCCCAACGTCCTCGTCTCGCCGCACACCGCCAGCCATTCGCTGGGCCAGAACGAGGCGATTTTCGGCATCTTCCTCGACAATTTCGCGCGTTGGCGCGACGGCGGGAAACTGCGCAACGACGTCGACGATCTCGGCTGATCAGTTGAAGGCCAGGCCGCCGCTCAACGGCACCGTCTGGCCGGTCATATAGGCATTGCCGATTACCATCAGCACCACCTGGGCGCATTCCTCCACGGTGCCGAACCGCCCGAGCGGAATCCGCGACGCCGCAGAGGCGAGTCCGGCTCTCACCATGTCGGTCTCGATCAACGAGGGCGCCACGGCGTTCACCGTGATGCCGTCCTTGACCAGCCGGGCAGCATAGCCCCGCGTCAGCCCCTCCATGCCGGCCTTCGAGGCGTTGTAGTGCACGCCGACGCCGCCGGCGCCGCGGGCTGCACCGGAGGAGATGTTGACGATCCGGCCCCACTTGCGCGTCCGCATACCCGGCAGCACGGCCTGGGTGCACAGGAACGCCGACTTCAGGTTCACTGCGATGGTGCGGTCGAACTCTTCCTCGGTGAGATCCTCGACGCCGCGAATGATCGCGAGGCCAGCGTTGTTCACCAGCACATCGACCGGACCCAGCTCGCGCGCGACTGACGCCACCATCGCCGACACCTCGACTGAGCGGGAAACGTCGGCGCCGATCGCCATTGCCCGTCCACCCGCACCGCGGACGGCGTCGACCATGGCGCGCGCGTCGTCGGTTCGTTCACGATAGTTCACCGCCACGGCGGCGCCGGCGTCGGCCAGGGCAAGCGCTACCGCGCGACCGATCCCGCGCGAGCCGCCCGTCACCAGGGCGACACGATCCGTCAGCAGCGGCATGATCTCTCTCCTCATTGGGGTCCGCAGGTTGACGCACCGGAGCCGCGCCGCCAACCTAGACGCATAGAGGGGAACACACAGCACATGCAGATCGGCGTCATCGGCCTCGGGCGAATGGGCGGCAATATCGTGCGACGGCTGACGCGGGCGGGTCATTCCTGCGCCATCTACGACGCCAATGCGGCTGCCGGCACGGCGCTGGCGGGCGCTGGCGTCACCGTCGCCGGCTCGGTGCCGGCGCTGGTCGAGGCATTGGGGACCGGACCGCGCACCGTGTGGGTGATGTTGCCGGCCGGCAAGATCACCGAGGACACCATTGCCCAGCTCGGCAAGTTGATGAAGAGCGGCGACGTCATCATCGACGGCGGCAACACCAACTTCAAAGACGATGTTCGCCGCGCCCGCGAGCTTTCACCGAGGGGCATCAAATATCTCGACATCGGCACGTCGGGCGGCGTCTGGGGTCTGGCGCGCGGCTATTGTCTGATGATCGGCGGCGATGCCGAGACGGTGAGCCGTCTCGATCCGATTTTTTCGGCCCTGGCGCCGGGTCTCGGCGACATCGAACGCACGGAAGGCCGCGAGAAGCTCGATCCGCGGGCGGAGCGCGGCTACATCCACGCGGGACCGGTGGGCGCGGGGCATTTCGTAAAGATGATCCATAACGGCATCGAGTACGGGATGATGCAGGCCTTCGCCGAGGGCTTCGACATCATGCGTCACCGTGCCGACGACAAGCTGCCGGTCGACGAGCGCTACGACCTCAACCTGGGCGACATCGCCGAGGTCTGGCGGCGGGGCAGCGTCGTGACCTCATGGCTGCTCGACCTCACGGCCAGCGCGCTCGCCAAGGACGCGCACCTGGAAGGCTTTTCCGGCCATGTCGAGGACAGCGGCGAGGGCCGCTGGACGATCGAGGCCGCGATCGAGGAGGCGGTGCCGGCCGACGTGCTGGCGGCGTCGCTGTTCGTGCGCGTCCGTTCGCGCCAGCAACACACGTTTGCGGAAAAAGTGCTATCGGCGATGCGGCTGGGCTTCGGCGGCCACGTCGAAGCCCCCAAGAAATAGGAGTTCCCATGCGCGTAGGTGTTTTCTACTTCCCGACCGACTACGGCATCGACATTGCCGAGCTTGCCCGTGCGCTGGAGGAACGCGGCTTCGACTCGCTGTTTGTCCCCGAGCACACGCACATCCCGCTCAGCCGCAAGACGCCTTTCCCCACTGGCGGCGAGCTGCCCAAGCGCTATTCGCATACCCACGACCCGTTCGTCGGCCTCGCCTTCGCGGCGGCGGTGACCAAGAAGCTCAAAGTCGGCACTGGCATCCTGCTGGTGCCTCAGCACGAGCCGATCGCCACGGCCAAGGCCATCGCTTCGCTCGACCAGCTCTCGGGCGGCCGTTTTGTCTTCGGCATCGGTGCCGGCTGGAACCAGGACGAGATGGAGAACCACGGCGTCCGATACACCAACCGCTACAAGCAGATGCGCGAGCATGTGCTGGCGATGAAAGCGCTTTGGACCGAGGAGGCGGGGTCGTTCCACGGCGAGTTCGTGAATTTCGATCCGGCGTGGTCGTGGCCCAAGCCGGCGCAGCGGCCGCATCCCCCGATCCTGCTGGGCGGCGAAACCGACTATACGCTGAAGCGCGTCGTCGAATATTGCGACGGTTGGTTCCCGCGCCCGCGCGGAGGGTTCGAAGCAGCCACCGCCCTCGATCGTCTGAAACGCATGGCGGAGTCGGTGAAGCGCGATCCCGCGACGCTCACGATCACCGTGTTCGGCACGCCGGCGGAGGCCGCTACTCTGGCCGCCTACGAGAAGGCCGGCATCCCGAACGCGCTGCTGGCCATCCCAGACGGGAGCCGCGACGAGATCCTGCGCCATCTCGACACGATCGCGCCGCTGGCGAAGGCGCACGCATGAAGGTCGCTGTCGGCCTCGGCTTGATGGAGTTTCCGTTTGCCGGGGCGGGCGACTATTGGCGCTGGGTCGATCTCTGCGAGGCGGGCGGCGTCGATTCGCTGTGGCAGACCGACCGGCTGGTGAGCCGCCAGCCGATCCTCGAATGCATGACGACCATGGCGGCGCTGGCCGGCCGCACGCGCCGGATGCGCTTCGGCATGAACGTGGTCTCGCTGGCGCTGCGCGATCCGGTGCTGCTGGCCAAGCAATGCGCCACCGTTGACGTTCTTTCCGAGGGCCGCCTGCTGCCGGCCTTCGGCATCGGCAGCCCGCTCGGGCCGGAATGGCAGGCACTCGACATCGACACCAAGACGCGCGGCCGTCGCACCGACGAAAGCCTCGAAATCATCGCCCGCCTGTGGCGCGAGGAGAGCGTCGACTTTGCCGGCAAATACTATCGCCTCTCGGGCGCCTCGATCTCGCCCCGGCCGGTACAGCCCGACTTGCCGATGTGGATCGGCGGTTCGTCTGATGCCGCTGTCCGGCGAACGGCGCGCTATGGCACGGGCTGGCAGGGCGGCGCCGAGGGGCCGGTCGAAGCGGGCCGGGTCGTGGCCGCCATCAAGCAGGCCGCCGCCGAGGTTGGCCGCTCGATCGATGAAGATCATTATGGCGCGGCCTTTCCGTTCTATTTCGGCAAGGCCACCGACGGCGTCGTTTCAGGCGCCATGGCGGCCTACGCCAAGCGCACCAACCGCGATCCCGCGCGTTATTTCGCGATCGGCGACGAGACGGCGATCCTCGACAGGATTGCCGAATACGTCGATGTCGGCGTCCAGAAGTTCATCCTGAGGCCGGTCGGCGACGGCGCCAGCGTGCTCGCCCAGACACGGCAGCTGATCGAGAAAGTACTGCCGCGAGTCGGCGCGAAGTGGCCGAAGGCGGCCTAGGGGGAAGCCAATGCATATCGGCGCAGCAATGTTCTTCACGGACTATTCGATGGCGCCGGGCGAGCTCGCCATCGCGCTGGAAGAGCGTGGCTTCGACTCGTTGTGGTCGCCCGAGCACTCGCACATTCCGCTGTCGCGCAAATCGCCGTTCCCGAGCGGCGGCGACCTGCCGAAGAAATACTACGACGCGATGGATCCGTTCGTGGCGCTGACGGCGGCGGCGGCTGTCACCAAGACGCTGAAGGTCGGCACCGGCATCTGCCTGATCGCCCAGCGCGATACCATCCAGACCTCCAAGCTGGTCTCGTCGATCGACCAGATCTCCGGCGGGCGCTTCCTGTTCGGCGTCGGCAACGGCTGGAACAGCGACGAGATGGAAAACCACGGCACCGTCTTCGAAACTCGCCACAAGCTGGCGCGCGAGCGCATCGAGGCGATGAAGGAGATCTGGACCAAGTCCAAGGCCGAGTATCATGGCGAGCTGGTCAACTTCGATCCGATGATGAGCTGGCCCAAGCCGGTGCAGAAGCCCCATCCGCCGATCATCGTCGGCGGCGCCTTTCCCTATGGCGCTCGGCGCGCGCTGCGATACGGCGACGGCTGGATGCCGCACCGCGTGCGCAAGACCTACGCCGACGTGAGCGCGCTGCTGCCGAAGTTCCGCGAGATGGCGAAGGAAGCCGGCCGCGATCTCGCCTCGGTGCCGGTCACGATCTGGGGCGCCAAGGAGGACGAGGATCTGCTGAAGCGCGACCGCGACGACGGCGTCTCACGCCTCGTGGTCAGCCTCGACTCGGCCAAGGCCGACAAGATCCTTCCCGAGCTCGACCGCTGGGCCAAGCTGCTGCGGACGGTGGCTTAGCGCTCCCAGCTATGAACTAAAGCAGCGACAGCACTACCTTCTTGAACTGCTCCATCTCGGCCAGCATCGCCTCGACGGTGGTGCCGCCGAAGCCGAAGTCGAGGCTGCCGACGCCGATCTCGCGCAGTGCCCGCATGTCGGCGGCGATCTCCGCCGGCTTGCCCGAGAACAGGCGGCGTTCGCCGTCGCCGGCCCTCGGCGGAACCGATTCGCCCAGCGCCGTGCAGCGAAAGGCGAGACCCATCGCCTTGGGATCGCGGCCGGCCTCCGCCGTCATCTTGCGCAAGCGCGCGACCTGGGTCTTGAAGCGTGCCAGGCTGTCGAGCGGGTTGGCCGGGTTGGTGCCGATCGGATACCAGGCATCGCCGATGCGCGCGGTGCGGCGCAGCGCCGGCCCGCTCTCGCCGCCGACCCAGATCGGCGGATAGGGCTTCTGTACCGGCTTGTGGGCGAAGACGATGTTGTCGAAGGAGACATGCTCGCCCTTGAAGCGCGGCGCGTCCTTGGTCCAGAGCTCGATGAAGGCGTCGATATATTCGTCGGTGACCTTGCCGCGCGCTGCAAAGTCCGGCGCATCGATCGCCTCGAACTCCTCCTTCAGCCAGCCGGCGCCGATGCCGACGGTGAGACGGCCGCCCGACAGGACGTCGATGGTCGACAGCATCTTGGCCGTCAGCACGGCCGGACGGTGCGGGACGACCATCACCGAGGTGATGAGCCGCAGCTTCGTCGTCTTGGCCGCGACGAAGGCCACTTCGATCAGCTGCTCGTGACGCTCGGCCCGGGAGCCGGCGGGAAATTCGCCTGTCGAACTGTAGGGGTATATCGCCTGGATGTTGGTCGGGATCACGACATGGTCGCTGAAAGTGGCGTAGTCGAAACCCAGCGCCTCGCCGCCCGTCACCAGGCGAAAGAGATCGTCGGCCGCCGCCAGTGGGCCGGCCGTCGGCGCGTTGAAGCCGATAAGCATGGTGAAACCTCCCAAATGTGGCGGCCATACTACACGATGCGGCGGGCGGCGATTGGCGCTATGTTTTGCCCATGATGACCACGGGCGTTTCGAAGGCGGGCGTTTCGTTGGCCGCACTGATGGCCGAGGCGGGCGAGCTTCGCGATCGCGGCCACGGCCGGCTGATCTCGTATTCGCGCAAGGTCTTCATTCCGCTCACGCATCTGTGCCGAGACGTCTGCCACTACTGCACCTTCGCCGAGCGGCCGCGTGCCGGCCAGCCGGCCTATCTTTCGCCCGAGCAGGTCCTCGCCATCGCCCGCGCTGGCGCTGCGGCGGGCTGTACCGAGGCGCTGTTCACCCTGGGCGACAAGCCGGAGCTGCGCTACCACGCGGCGCGCGAGGCGCTGGCGGCGCTGGGTCATGAAACGACAATCAGCTACCTGACGGCGATGTGTGGCCTGGTGCTGCGCGAGACCGGCCTGCTGCCGCACGCCAATCCCGGCATCATGACGCGCGAGGAGATCGCGGGACTGCGCGCGGTGACGGCGAGCCAGGGCATCATGCTGGAATCGACCAGCGAGCGGCTCTGCGAGAAGGGCGGCGTGCATTACGGTTCCCCCGACAAGCATCCCGCGGTGCGCCTGGAAACCATCCGCCTTGCCGGCGAACTGAAGGTGCCGTTCACCACGGGTATCCTGATCGGCATCGGCGAGACGCGCGACGAGCGCATCGAGGCGCTGGAAGCCATCCGCGACCTCCATGCCGCGCACGGGCACATACAAGAAGTGATCGTCCAGAATTTCCGCGCCAAGGCCGACACCAAGCGCGCCGATGCCGAGGAACCCGACCTGGAAGACCTGCTGTGGACCATCGCCACGGCGCGCCTGATCCTTGGGCCCGACATGAACATCCAGGCGCCGCCCAACCTGTCGCCGGGCGTCTATCCGCGCCTGATCGCGGCCGGGCTGAACGACTGGGGCGGCATCTCGCCGGTGACGCCCGATCACGTGAATCCCGAGGCGCCGTGGCCTGCCATCGACGAACTCGCGTGCCGCAGCGCCGAGCTGGGCAAGGTGCTGGTCAACCGCCTGCCGCTTTATCCGGCCTATGCCCGCGATCCCGATATCTGGCTCTCGCCTGAAGTCGCGACACAGGTCCGGCGCATGAGCGACGCCGAAGGTCTGGCGCGCGACGACGACTGGTCGCCCGGTGAGACCACGCCACCGCCCGCGCCGCGCGTCCTCGTGCGCGAGGTCGATCCTGAGTTGAGCCGCATCGTAGATCGCGCGACGGCGGGCCGGCGTCTCGAT
Source organism: Reyranella massiliensis 521 (assembly GCA_945860205.1). Classification (GTDB taxonomy): domain Bacteria; phylum Pseudomonadota; class Alphaproteobacteria; order Reyranellales; family Reyranellaceae; genus Reyranella; species Reyranella massiliensis_B. Next base: position 22,447 of record CAMARK010000033.1, read on the forward strand.
CCGCCCGAGATCGTGCGCCTGTTCGCGGCGCGCGACGTGGACTACCGGCATGTCACGGGCGCCGCCAATGCGCTCCGCCAGGCAGTCAGCGGCGACGTCGTGCGCTACGTCGTCAACCGCAACATCAACTACACCAACATCTGCTATTTCCGCTGCAAGTTCTGCGCCTTCTCGAAGGGCCGCACGCACGAGGACCTGCGCGGCGCGCCTTATGATTTGGCGCTCGACGAGGTGAAGCGGCGCGCTGTCGAAGCCTGGGAGCGCGGCGCCACCGAAGTCTGCATGCAGGGCGGCATCCATCCCGACTATACGGGCGAGACCTACGTCGCGATCTGCAAGGCGATCAAGGAGGCGGTGCCCGGCATGCACATCCACGCCTTCTCGGCGCTGGAAGTGACGCAGGGCGCGGCGACGCTGAAGCAGCCGATCTCCGCGTTCCTGGCCAGCCTGCAGCAGGCCGGATTGGGCACGCTGCCGGGCACGGCGGCCGAAATCCTCGATGATGAAGTGCGCGCCATCATCTGCCCCGACAAGATCAACACCGGCGAATGGCTAGAAGTGCAGCGCGCCGCGCACAAGCTCGGCCTGCGCACGACTTCGACGATCATGTACGGCCATGTCGAGACGCCGCTCGCCTGGACACGGCATCTGCTGGCGCTGCGCGACCTTCAGGTCGAGACCGGCGGCTTTACCGAGTTCGTGCCGCTGCCGTTCGTGCACATGGAAGCACCGATGTACCGCCAGGGCCGCGCCCGCCGCGGGCCGACCTTCCGCGAGGCAGTGATCATGCATTCAGTCGCGCGCCTGGTGCTGCATCCCGTGATCCCCAACATCCAGACCTCGTGGGTCAAGATGGGCCCTGAAGGTGCCGCGATCTGCCTCGAGTCAGGCGCCAACGATCTCGGTGGCACCCTGATGAACGAGAGCATTTCGCGCGCCGCCGGCACGCAGCACGGCCAGGAATTCCCGCCCGATGCGATGGAAGCGCTGATCCGCTTGATCGGCCGCGAGCCGCAGCAGCGCGACACGCTCTATCGCCCTGTCCCGGAGGAGCGCCGTGCGGCGTCACTGGTCGCGGCCGACCTCGCGCCGATCATCCTGACACCACCCCGCAAGCGGGTCGCTGCGGCCTAGCATTCAAATTTGCAAGTTCAGCCGGTTTCGGCTATATTTTTCGACATGATAGGGCCTCTGCGGGCTCGATGATCGAACGCCCGACGGATCTTCCGCCGGGCGTTTTTCGTGGTCCCCGGAATGGTCCACTTTGGCGATGTTTTGTTGGACATTCATCGCGGTGAGCGGCGGGCACTGGTGGCACAGTTCGTCGGGGGGCGATTGTCCCGCCAAATCAAGGTCTTGAGGCTGGTTCATGGCACAGGTCGAAGGACACCTCGTGACACAACGAGGTGTGCCATGAATTGGTCCATTCCTGCTGCGGTGCCTAGCCGAATCCCCGGTCCGCCAGCAGCCGGGGGACGCCGGCTTCCTCGAGGAAGGCGCGGGTGCGCGTGCCGGCCGATTGCGGCAGGCGCAGGAACATCGCGAGATCGACGGGATGGTCGATGTCCATGGCGATGCCGGGCTGGCGGATCATCGTCGGCTCGATGCCAACACGCCGCGCCGCGTCGAGATGCGGGAAGTAGCTGTTTTCGCCGAAACGCAGCGGCACCGCATCGGGCGGCGAGCAGATCACGGCATTGGAGCCGAGATCGTCGTGCGCCGGTGAGATGGTAAAGGATGGCCCGCCAAGATGTGCCGCCAGCACCAGGTCGATCTCGGCCGAGGTGGCGGCGGGAATGTCGCCCGGCAGGGTGATCATGCCGCCGCGGCCTTCGCGGGCAAGCAGGCGAAGGCCCGCCGTGACGCTGCCGGTGTGGCCGTCGCGGGCGCCGTCGGTTACCACGCGGGCGCCGAGTTGCGTGGCGAGCGCCGTGATCACGGGATCGAGCGTGACGACCATGATGCCCGCGAGGCCGCGCGTACCCGCGACGGCAGCAAGGACTTCGCGCACCATCACTTCGATCAGGGTGCGGCGTTGGGCAGGCGAGAGAAGACCGGCCAGACGCTGCTTGGCGCCGTCCAGTTCCTTGACGGGAATCACGGCCCAGATGTCGGCCGGCGCGCTCACGTGAGCGAATGGGCGAAAGCGAGTACGGTGCGGGCCAGCGCCTCGCGATCCTCGAGCGTCGTCATCAACGTGGGCGCGACGTGCAGCCTGGTCCTGATATCTCCGGAATCGGCGGCATCGACGATGTAGCCGTCGAGCAGGTCGCCGTAGCGGCCGGCCACGGTGGCCGAACTCACGGTGAGGCCGAGTTCCTGCATCATCTTGGCCGTCGGGCCCTTGACCGCGCGGCCGCCGACGATCGGCGACACCGCCACGACGGGGGCGCCGCAGTTCTCGATCGCGGCGCGCAGGCCTGGCACCGCCAGGATCGGCTCGATGCTGATGAACGGGTTGGATGGGCAGATGACCACGGCGCGGACCTTGCCGCCACCCAGGGCCGCCATGACCTCGGGTTGGGGGCGGGCATCGGCCGCGCCGGTGAAGGCGAGCTGCCGCACGATGGGGCGGCACTGCTGGCGCACGAAATAATCCTGGAAGTCGATCCAGCCCTCGTCGCTTTGCACGCGCGTGCGCACGCGGTCGTCGCTCATCGGCAGCACCCGAGGGCCGACGCCCAGCCGCCGGCAAACGTCGCCGGTGATCTGCGACAGGCTCTGGCCGGCTGCCAGCCGCTTCGTGCGTTCGACGTGGAGGGCGAGGTCGCGATCGCCGAGGCGGAACCAGTCCTCGCCGCCCAGCGCCGAGATCGTCTCCATGAACGACCAGGTCTCGTCGCGACGTCCCCAGCCAGTGACCGGATTGTCGAGGTCGGCCAGCACATAGGTGAGCGTATCAATGTCGGGACAGATGCTGAGGCCGAGATGCTCGAAATCGTCGCCGGTGTTGGCCACGACCAGCAGCTCGTCCGCGGGCAGGACACGGCTGAGGCCAAGCGCCAGTTTGGCGCCGCCGACGCCGCCGGACAGCGCGACGACCAGGCCGCTGCTCACCGAAACATGTCCTCGGCCGCCGGCCGCACGAGTTCGGACGCCGGATTGTTGGCGGCGGTCCAGGTCAAGCCGCGCACCAGCACGACCGGCTGCGCCTCGTCGCCCTGGCCCATGACCAGCGAGGCGGCGGCCGCGATCTCGTCGGCAAAGCCCGAGATGCTGACTTGCAGGGTGCGGCCGAACAGGTCGGGATTGCCGCGCAGGTCGAGCAGGGCCGGCAAACCCGCGGCGCCGATCGCCACGCCCGCCGTGCCGCGCCGCCATGCCCGGCCGAAACTGTCGGTGATGATCACGGCCGGCGGTGCGCCGAACTGTGCGGACAGGCTTTTACGCAGGGCCTCGGCGGTGCCGTCGGGGTCGAGCGGCAGCAGCAGCGCGCGCTCGACGCCGTCGTTCGGCCCGACATTCGACTGGTCGACGCCGGCATTGGCCATGACGAAGCCCAGCCGATGCTCGACGATCAGCACGTTGGGTCTGGATCGCACCACCCGCACGGACTCCGACAGGATCAGCTCGACCAGCCGCGGATCCTTCTGCACTTCCTTGGCAAGCTCGACCGCGCGCGCCGACGGCTTCACCGTGGCCAGGTCGACGCTGCGGCCCTCGGCCTTGGAAACGACCTTCTGTGCGATGGCCAGCACGTCGCCCGCGCGCGGCCGAAGATTGCCGCGGGTGAGGCCCTCCGCGATGAGCTTCGCCAGGTCGTCGCCCGGCTTGATCATCGGCAGGCCGGGGACTGCCAGCAGCTCCAAGGCAGCCGTGCGGCTCATCCGAACTTCTTGCGCAGGCGCGGCAGCACCTGCTCGCCGTAGAGCTTCAGGAACCGCTCCTGGTCGGGCCCGGGCGCGTGGAACACGAGATGGCGGAAGCCCAGCTTCACATAGGCGCCGACCTTCTCGACATGCTCGTCAGGATCGTTCGACACGATCCAGCGGCTCGCCGCGCGTTCCAGCGGCAGGGCATCGGCCAGGCGCTGCATCTCGACCGGATCCTCGACCGTCATCTTCTCTTCCGGCGTCAGTGCCAGCGCCGCCCAGTGCCGCGTGTCCTCGAGGGCGCGTTTGGCGTCGGTGTCGAACGACACTTTGACCTCGATCATGTGGTCATAGGGCTGCTTCTTGGGCTCGACCGCGGCGGCGAGGCCCTCGGCGACCTTGGGCAGCAGCGTGTCGGTGTAGAGATCCCACTTCTTGCCGCTGGTGCAGATGAAGCCGTCACCGGTGCGGCCGGCGTAGCGCGCCACCAGCGCGCCCGCCGCTGCCACATAGATCGGCACCTCGACCTCGGGCCGGTCGTAGATGGTGGCCTTCTCGGTCTTGTAATATTCGCCCTCGAAGCTGACGCGCTCGCCGCGCCACAGCGTGCGGATCAGAGTCACGGCTTCGCGCATACGGGCAAAGCGCTCCTTGAATTCGGGCCAAGGCTGGCCGGTCGATGGCACCTCGTTCAACGATTCGCCGGTGCCGATGCCCAGGATGACGCGGCCCGGAAGCATCGCACCCAGCGTGCCGAAGGCCTGCGCGACGATCGAGGGGTGATAGCGGAACGTGGGCGTGAGCACGCTGGTGCCGATCACGACCCGCGAGGTACGGGCGCCCAGCGCCCCTAGCCAGACGAGGGAGTTGGGTGCGTGACCGTCGACGTGCTTCCATGGCTGGAAGTGATCGCTGACGAACACCGATTCGAATCCCACGGCCTCGGCCAGGCACCCGAAGTCGAGCAGCTTGCCGGGCGCGAATTGTTCGGCCGACGCCTTGTATCCGAGCTTGAGCACGGTGATGTCTTTCCTGTGGCGAGAAGGGAGTCTTAATAGCTCGCCCCCCGGCGAACAACCAGACGGCGGACGCTCCGCCAGTCGAAAGTTTGACTCTCCGAGGTCCGGTTGCAACGATCCAGGCCAATAGGGAAGGAAACCCGGAATGGCGGGAGTGAACTGGACCGACTCCACGATCGAGGCGGGCGGCACCAAACTGCATCTGCAGCGCGCCGGTAAAGGCCGGCCCGTCGTGGTGCTGCATCACGAGACCGGCACGCTGGATCGCCTGCCTTTCTACGATGCCCTGGCCTCGCACTACGACGTGCTAGTGCCGCATCATCCCGGCTACAGCCGCTCGGAGCGGCCGACCTGGATGCGCAACGTGCGCGACATCGCGGTGATCCATCGCGGGTTGCTGAGCGAACTGAAGCTCAAGAACGCAGCGCTCCTGGGCCTGGGCTTTGGCGGCTGGATCGCGGCCGAAATGGCCAGCATGGCGCCCGCCGATCTTTCACATCTGGTGCTGGTCGGCGCCATGGGCATCAAGCCGCCTGAGGGCGACATCCTCGACCTCGCCATCACTGGCTATGTCGATTATGCCCGCGCCGGTTTCCATGACCAGAAGGCGTTCGATCGCGTCTATGGCGCCGAGCCGTCGATCGATCAGCTCGAGATGTGGGACGTGTGCCGTGAGATGAGCTTCCGCATCGCCTGGAAGCCCTACATGTACAGCCAGACTCTGCCGCATCTGCTGGGCGGCGTGCGCGCGCCGGCGCTGGTGGTGTGGGGCGACGACGACAAGGTCGTGCCACGGAGCGCCGCCAAGCGCTACCTCGAGGCGCTGCCCAACGCCAAACTGGAAATCGTCAAAGCCTGCGGCCATTGCGTCGACATGGAACAGCCGGAGGCGCTCGCCAAACTCGTCACGAACTTCATCGGTCGGGAGTAACGCCATGCACCTGATGTATTTCACCGAGCAGCCGATGTCGGCCTACCCCGAGCAGGCCGGCCGCGACTTTGGCGCCACGGCATTGATGCTCTCCAATAAGCATTTCGATCCGGTCGAAGGCTCCAGGCTCTACAACAACTACATCGAGCAATACATGCTGGCCGAGGAGGTCGGCGTCGACGGCATCATGCTGAACGAGCACCACAATGCGCCGTTCTGCATGCAGGCCAAGGCCAACATCTTCGCCGCCCTTTTGGCCGGCATGACCAAGAAGGTGAAGATCGTGATGCTGGGCAATCCGCTGCCATTGGCGGAAAACCCGATCCGGCTTGCCGAAGAGCTCGCCATGATCGACATGATCTCCAAGGGCCGGCTGGTCTCCGGCTTCGTGCGCGGCGGCGGCCAGGAGCAGCTCGCCACCGGCGTCAATCCGGCGTTCAACCGGGAGCGCTTCGAGGAAGCGCACGATCTGGTCACCAGGGCGTGGACGCAGCAAGGTCCGTTCCGCTTCGAGGGCAACCACTATCAGCACCGCGTGGTGAATCCATGGGCGGTGCCGCTGCAGAAGCCCTATCCGCGCGTCTGGATCCCGGGCGTGATCAGCAAGGAGACGATCATCTGGGCCGCGCAGCAGCGCTATCCCTACATCGCGCTCAACACTTCGATCGAGCAGACCAAGAAGATCTGGGAGCTCTACGACAGCGTGGCGGCCGACGTTGGCTATGTCGGCGGGCCGGAGAATCGCGGCTATCTGATCCAGGTCCATGTCTCCGACAGTGAGGAGAAGGCGATCGAGAACGCGAAACAATTCCGCTGGATGCAGGGCGAGTTCACTGGCCTTGCCCATCCGGTGTGGAGCACGCCGTCGGGTTACGGCTCGCCGTCGGCCCGGCGCGCCTTCGTCGAGTTCGCCTCGGGCCGCGCGAGCAATCCGCGCGGCGAGACCAGCTTCGAGCAGCAGATGGCCGATCTCCGCATCATCGCCGGCACGCCCAAGACGGTGGTGGCCAAGCTGAAGCGCATCCTGGAAGAGACGCGGCCGGGCATCCTGGCGCTGTGGGGCAACGACGGCCGGGTGAGCCAGGCGGACTCGCTCACTTGCATCAAGCTGATCGGCCAGGAAGTGTTCCCGGCGATCCGCGAGATCGCCAAGAGTCTCGACCTCAAGAGCCCGTTCGAAGCTAATGCGCCGGTCCACCTCAAGTATTCGACCGACCTGAAACCCCGCAAGGCCGCTGCGGCGGAGTGAGGAAGAACATGGAACTCGGTGCATCCCTGCCGGTTGGCGACATCGGCACCGGCCCAGCGGTGTTGCGCGACTATGCGCAGGCCGCAGAGGGGCTGGGCTACGACTATCTCGTCGGCCCCGATCATGTGCTGGGTGGCAATCCTAATGTCGATCACGGCGGCCGCCGCATGGGCACCACCGCCACGGCCTATCACGATCCTTTCGTGCTGTTTGCCTACTTGGCCGGCGTCACGAAGAAGATCGGTTTTGCCGCCGGCGTGCTGATCCTGGCGCAACGCCAGGCGGCGCTGGTCGCCAAGCAGGCGGCATGCCTCGACGCGCTTTGCGAAGGGCGGTTCCGCCTCGGCATCGGCGTCGGCTGGAACGAAATCGAGTTCCAGGGCCTAGGCATGGATTTCCACACGCGCGGCAAGCGCTCCGAGGAGCAGGTGCGCTTCATGCAGGCGCTGTGGAAGGAGCCGCACGTCACGTTCACGGGTGAATTCCACCAGCTCGACGACGGCGGCATCAATCCGCGGCCGAAGTCCGGTCGCGTGCCGATCTGGTTCGGCGGCCATGCCGAGGCGACGTTCCGGCGGACGGCGCAATATGGCGACGGCTTCATGCCGCTCGCGTATCCCGCGGGCGACGAGGCGCTAAAAGCCTTCGACAAGCTGCGCACGATGATCCGCGCGGCCGGCCGCGATCCCGCATCGGTCGGGCTGGAAGTCTGGGTCTCCCCCGGTATCGGCGCCGAGGCCGATTGGCGCAAGGAAATCACCTTCTGGAAGAAGGCCGGCGTCACTCACGTGAACGCCCACACTTCCTATGTGAGCGCCCATCACAAGCGCATCGCGGGCAAGAGCTACGACGACCACCTGACGGCGATCACGCGCTATCGCGCTGCCGTCGCGGACCTGCTGTGATGAAATTCGCCCTGCATTTCGGCAACAACAGTTTCCCCGATCTGGCCGGGGCGCACCGGCTGGTGCGGCTGGCCGAGGCGGCCGGCTTCGATTCGGTCTTCGCCGTGGATCACGTCGTCCTGCCCGATACCTACAGTTCGACCTATCCCTATGCCGCCAGTGGCCGGCTGCCGGGCGACAACACCGCGCTGATGCCCGATCCCCTGATCTGGATGGCGTCGGTCGCGGCCGTGACGACCCGGCTGCGCTTCATGACCGGCGTGCTCATCCTGCCGCAGCGCAATCCGCTGGTGCTCGCCAAGCAGGTCGCGACGCTCGACTATTTGAGCGGCGGGCGCATCGAGCTGGGCATCGGCGTCGGCTGGCTGAAAGAGGAGTTCGAGGCGCTGGGCGTGCCGTTCGAGAAGCGTGGCAAGCGGGCCGATGAATATATCGCCGCCATGCGGGCGCTATGGGCGGCCGACGGCGCGAGCTACGCCGGCGAGTTCGTGAAGTTCCACGAGGTGAGCTGCAACCCCAAGCCGGTGGCCGGCAGCGTGCCGATTATCGTCGGCGGTCACTCCGAAGCGGCTGCCCGGCGCGCCGGCCGTCTCGGCAACGGTTTCTTCCCGTCGATCGGCCGGCCCGCCGACACCATGCCCTTGATCGATATCGCGCGCCGCGCCGCGGAGGCGGCGGGTCGCGATCCGGCGGCGATCGAGATGCTCGCCGGTTGCCCTGATCTTCTGCCCGGCTCGGGCAAGGATGCGGAAGCGGCCATCAAGGAACGTGCAGCGCAGGGCATCGGCCGCATCGTGCTGCCCTCCAGTGCCTTCATGCCGAATCTGGAAGAGAGCCTCGCGCGCTTCGGCGAAAAGATCATCCGCCCATTCAGTTAGGTGAAGGCCTTGGCGATGCGGGCCCAGTCGGCGAGAGCCGCTTCCTGGCCCGGCACGAGCTGGATCGTGAACTGGGTGTAACCCGCGCCACGCAACGCCTCGATGCGCTGCTTGATCTCGCCCTCGGTCGCGGTGAACGAGGTGGCGCGGATCAGGTCGGCGGTGACGAACTTCTTTTCCGCAGGCTTCACGAACATCAGATGCCCGCGATGGTTTTCCAGATAGGGCGCATCCTTGGGCTCGTAGGTGCGTGCCAGGGCGACATAGCCGTCGATCTCCGGCCGGTTCGACAGCACGGCCTGTGTTGCCTTCAGGTTCATGATCGCCTCGTCGGCGGCGCGGTGCAGCATGACGGCGGCGCGCGGTCCGGCCTGGGCCATGGCGCGATCCGAGTCGGCCGGCTCGCCGTCCTGCAGGACGCAGCCGAGAGCAAAGGCGGTGGCTTTAAGATCGCCTAGCGCATGTCCGGCCTTCTGCCAGTCGCCGCGCATCGCCTGCACCTCCTTGATGCCGTTCTCGACGTTGCCGACGAAGTCTATCCAGCCAGCCTTCAGCCGGGCCGTGAGGGCACGGGTGCGCGGCCCAAAGGCCGAGAGATGCAGCGCTATCGGATCGCTAGTGTTGAACAGGTCGAGCTCGGGATTGAGGAAGCGGATCTTGCGGCTCTGGCCTTCCATCTCGAAGTCGACGGTCTTGCCGCCCAGCAGGCCATAGACCTGGTGGATGTAGGTCTCCATGTCCTTGATTTTTATGGCGCCGAAGCCCATGGCGCGCCGCGCCGTGAAGCCGGTGCCGACGCCGAAGTCGATGCGGCCCGGGGCCAGGCTGTTGAGCGTCGCCAGCGCATTGGCCGCGACCGGCGCGATGCGGTTGGAGGGCACCAGCACGCCGGTGCCGAGGCGGATGCGCTGCGTGTTGACGGCGGCGGCGCCCATGGCAACGAAGCAGTCCGCGCTCAGCATCTGCGTGTCGTAGAACCAGGCGTGGCTGAAGCCCAATTCCTCGGCTCGCTTCGCGAGCTTCCAGGAATCCGCCGCGGTGGGCAGCGCGATGCCGAAATCCATCACCGTCTCCCTCAGGTATCGGCGAGTGCCGCCAGCATGCGGTCACGCGCGGCAAAATCGCCGTCGTCGTGGACTGGCTGCAGGCAGACATGGGTGGCGCCGGCCGTGAAGTGCGCGCGTAGGCCCTTCTTGATCGTCTCGGCGTCGCCCCAAAGGACCATGGCGTCGATGAAACGGTCGCTGCCGCCGTCGGCAAGATCGGCTTCGCTAAAACCCTCGCGCAGCCAGTTGTTGCGATAGTTCGGCAGCACCATGTAGCGCGAGAGTTCCTTGCGGCCGAGCGCGCGGGCGCGGACGGGATCGGTTTCGAGCGTGATTTTCTGTTCGACGGCGAGCGTCTTGCCCGGCCCCAGGATGGCGGCCGCCTGCGCCGTGTGTTTGGGCGTCACGTTGTAGGGCACGGCGCCGCGCGATTTCTCGGCGCTGAGCGCCAGCATCTTGGGACCGAGCGCGGCCACCATCACCGGCGGCTCCTCGCCAGCGGGCAGGCCCTTGTGGACGCCCTCTAGATAGGCGCGCATGGCGCCCAGCGGCTTGTCGTAGCGATGGCCGCGCAGACCCTCGACCATCGGGATGTGACTGACGCCGAGACCCAGGATGAACCGGCCGCCGTAAAGGTTGTTCAGCGACACCATGGCCCGCTGCGCGGTGAAGGGGTCGCGGGCGTAGATGTTGGCGATCGAGCTGCCGATCACGAGTTTGTTGCTCTTCGACAGCAGATAGGCAGCCAGCGACATCGATTCGAAGCCGCGCGATTCGGGATACCAGAAGGCCGAATACCCGGCGCCCTCGATCGTGCGCAGGAGATCGGCGAGCTGGGCTCCGTTCAGCTTGTCCGTCGAATACCAGACTCCCAGGCGTCCCAGCTTCATGGTTTGGCTCCGTCGGATTGGATGTCTTTCGCCAGGCCGTGCAGGATCTCACGGTCGGCGTCGTTCTTGACCGCGATCGAAAACTCGCAGTGGGTGACGACCTTGCCGTAACGGTCGCAAAGCTGACGACCGATGGTGTCGTAGGTGCCGATGGTGACGAAGGTATTAAGAATATCGTCGTCGATATGCTGCGGCAGCTCTTCCCAGCGTTGCGCCCGCGACAGAAGTTTCAGCCGGTCGGCCAGATCACCGAGACCGAGATGCTCGAAGGCGGCGCGGTATTGCGGCGTCGAGGCGTAGAAGGCGATGCGTGCCCGTGCGTCGCGCACCTTGGGCGCGAGCTCGGCCTCGTTGGCAGCCGTGGCCACCAGCGGCTTCATGCCGATCTGGAACCCTTTTAGTGAGCGGCCGGTCTTGGCGGCGCCAGCGCGGACTGCCGGCATCATGACCTTCTCGATGTAGGAGGGCGTGCAGACCGGATGCGGCCGGATGCCGTCGGCCACCTCGCCGGCGACCTGGCACATCACCGAATTGACGGCCGCGATCTGGATCGGAATGTGCGGATGCTCGATCGGGCCGGGATTGAACAGGGGCACCATGAGATTGATGTTGTAATGCTCACCCTTGACGTCGAGCGGCGTGCCGTTCTGCCAATTGTCCCATACTGCCCGCACGGCATGCACATATTCGCGCATCCAAGGTCTGGCGGGCGTCCACGGCATGCCGAAGCGGCGCTCGATATGCGCCTTCACCTGGGTGCCGAGCCCCAGGGTGAAGCGGCCCCGCGACAGCTTCTGCAAGGTCCAGGCGCTCATCGCCGTCACGGTCGGGCTGCGGGGAAAGGCGATGGCGACCGAAGTGCCGATCTTCAGCTTACGTGTCGCTTGGGCTGCCAGCGCCATGACGATGAACGGATCGTCCTTGGTCTCCTCGACCACGAGGCCGTCGTAGCCGATGTCCTCCAGCAGGCGCGCGTTCTCGCCAATGCTGTCCAGGTCGAAGGCCACTTCTGGCGCGCGAAGACCGGGATCGACCTTGCCGAGGGGCAGAAGAGTTTCTAACAGCACGGATCTGCTCGATGATGAAGGCGGGTTTTCTGCGGGCCGGTAGCCTAGCAGGGTGCGGGCAGGAAAGGAAAAGACGATGATCGTTGTCGTCATGGGGGTCTCGGGCTGTGGCAAGACCACGGTCTCCGCGCTGCTCGCCGCCATGCTCGGCTGGCGCTACCGCGAGGGCGACGATCTGCATCCGCCGGAGAACGTCGAGAAGATGCGCGGTGGCACGCCGCTCACCGATGCCGACCGGCTGCCCTGGCTGCACAAGATCGCTGCGGAAATCGCCGGCTGGCAGGCGCGGGGCGAAGCGGGTGTGCTCACCTGCTCGGCGTTGAAGCGGTCCTATCGCGACATCATCATCGGCGATCGGCCCGAGGTCGCGCTGGTCTATCTCAGGGGATCGCACGATCTGATTGCCCGGCGCATGGCCGCGCGGCACGAGCACTTCATGCCAACGGCGTTGCTGGCCAGCCAGTTCGCGACGCTGCAGGAACCGACGCCCGACGAAAGGCCGATCGTCATCGACGTCGACGGCCCGCCTGGCGAGATTGCGGACAAGATCGCGCAGCGGCTCCAGTTCCGATCCGGCGATGGTGACACGGCTTCGAGGTTGCGGCACCGGCCCGAAATCCCATAGCCTCGGACAAACGGCGACGAAGATCGCCTTTCCGGAGGAAACCATGCATCCGATCGTTCGGTCCGTCGCCGCGCTCGTGCTTGCGCTCGGCCTCACCTCGCCGCTCGCGGCCCAGACCAAGTGGCCGGAGAAGCCCGTCAAGCTTGTCGTGGGCTTCACGGCTGGCAGCGCCACCGACGTCACGGCCCGCCTGTTCGCGCAAAAGTTCACCGAGGCGTGGGGCCAGCCCGTGGTGGTCGAGAACATCGCCGGCAATTCGGGCGCCATCGGCGTCGACCGCGTCGCCAAGGCGGCGCCCGACGGTTACACGCTGATGTGGTCGGGCAATGCCGCCATCACCATCCTGCCCAGCCTGCAGACGCTGCCTTTCGATCCGGTCCGTGACTTCGCGGCGATCTCGACGTCGCTGTCGATGCCGTCCGTCTTCGTGGTCAACAACGACCTGCCCATCAAGTCGATGGCCGACCTCATTGCCTACGCCAAGGCCAATCCGGGCAAGCTTTCCTTCGGCACGCCGGGTGTCGGTACGCCGCAGCACATCGCGGGCGAGCTGTTCTGCGTCCTCGCCGGCATCAAGATGGAGCACATTCCCTATCGCGGTGCCAACCTCACCGACGTGATGAGCGGCGTCGTCGGCGTCGGCATCCAGAACGCTGGTGCTGCAATGCCGATGGTGCGCGACGGCCGCGTGCGCGGCATCGGCGTCACTTCGCTCAAGCGTTCGACCAACGCGCCTGACCTGCCGACGGTCGTGGAGGCGGGCTTCCCCGGCTTCGAGGCGACATCATGGTTCGCGTTGCTGGCGCCGGCCGGCACGCCGCAACCGATCCTCGACAAGGTCCGCGCCGAGTCGCTGAAGGTGCTGGCCGATCCCGAGATGGCGAAGAAGTTCGCCCTCATGGGGCTCGACCTCGTCGGCAGTACGGCTGAGGAGACCAAGGCCGCGATCTCCGGCGACATTCCCAAATGGGGTAAGGTCATCAAGGACGCCGGCATCAAGCCGGCGAACTAGCTCTCAAAACACAGCCAAGGATCCGTCATGAATTACCCCGACCGTCTGCGTGCCCTGCTGGCCAAGCCCGGCCTCGTCGTGATGCCGGCCGTGTGGGACGGGCTCACCGCCAAGCTGGCGTCCGCCGCCGGCTTCGAGACAGCGTTCATGTCGGGGTCCTGCGTGGCGGCCAGCCGCCTGGGCGGTCCCGACCTCGACCTGTTGTCATTCGGCGAGATGTTCGACTCCTTCAACATGATCCATGCCGCCGCACCGAAGACGCTGATCCTGGCCGATGGCGATCATGGCTATGGCAATGCCATGAACGTGCAGCGCACGGTGCGCGCCTATGGTCGTGCCGGCGCCGCCGCCGTTTTGATCGAAGACAAGATCACGCCGCGTGCGCTCACCTCGGCGGGCAAGCCCTGCCTGTCGCGCGACGAAGCGCGCATGAAGATCCGCGCCGCCGTCGAGGCCGCCAAGGAATCCGGCATCCTGGTCCTGGCGCGGACGGACTGCCGGCCGACCCAGGGCATCGACGAAGCGGTGGCCCGCATCGAGATGTACGTGAAGGAAGGCGCCGACATCCTGTTCCTCGATTCACCGGCCGGCGACGGCGAGGTCCGCCGGGCTGTTGCTGCAGCCGGTGGCCGGCCGTCGTTCGCGGTGCTGTCGCCGGGCGCGCCGCGCGCTACCCCGTCGCAGAAGGAAGCGGTGGCGCTTGGCTTCAAGATCGGCACCTATCCGACCGGCATGCTCTCGCCCGCGGCTGCGGGCATGAAGGCGGGCCTGGCGGCGTTGGCGGCCGGCGCTGCAGAGGCCGCGAGCGCGCTGCCGCCGCCGGAACTGCGCGCGACGCTGGGCTATGCCGACTACGACACGCAGGCCAAGCCCTACATCGTGTCGGCCTGAAATGGTGCATCGCAGCGCGGCTGTTCGTTGACCAGCCTCGCTTTTAGGCGATAGGGTTGCTGTAAATTGGTAGCGTTACCAGGAGCGTAAGACTCAAAGAAACATTCGTTGCGGGAGGAAGAAAATGCCGATTAGTCGTCGCCAGGTTTTGGCCGGATCTGCCGTGAGTGCCGCCGCTCTCGCTTCGGGCTTGCCCGCTCCGGCCACCGCGCAGAACGAACCGATCAAGATTGGCTACCTCCCGGCGCTGACCGGCCCCAGTTCCTCGACCGGCGTCGGCATCAACCGTGGCGTCCAGCTCTCGATCGACCTGATCAACAAGGAAGGCGGCATCAAGGGCCGCAAGATCGAGCTGATCAGCCGCGACACCCAGAGTGATCCGACCAAGGCAGTGAACGCCGTGGCAGAGCTGACGCAGCGCGCCAAGGTCAGCATGATCTTCGGCCCGGTCAATTCCGGCGAGGCGCTCGCGGCGACGCCGCTGATCGCGCGCGACAAGGTGCCGATGCTGCACCCGTGCTGGGTCGACTCGTTGATTGACGTCAAGAAATACCCGATGGCCTACCGTCAGGCCCCGACCAACACCCAGGTCGGCGCCGGCGCCAACTACTACGTGGTCGACGTGCTCAAGCTGAAGAAGGTGGCGGTGATCTCCGACACCACCGGCTACGGCACCGACTCGGCCAACACCTACGTGGGAATGCTCAAGGCCAAGGGCGCCGAGGTGGTCTACACCAACCACATCGACGCAGCGAACCCCGACCTCAAGCCGGAGATGCTGCGCATGCAGGCGGCCGGCGCCCAGGCGATCATGCCGTGGAGCGTCAATGCCGGCTTCCTGTCGCGCATCTGCAACACGCGCGGCAACATGGGCTGGGATGTCCCGATCGTTGGCCAGACGACGCTGGGTTCCGGCCAGACCAAGGCCCTGCTCGAGAAGCCCGAGTACTGGAGCAAGGTCTACTCCAACAACTTCCGCCAGGTCTGCTACGCCAACGGCAAGCTGCCGCCCAAGGCGCAGGACTTCGTCGAACGCCTGAAGGCCGCCAAGATCGATTTTGGCGACACGCTGCTCTGGTGGGTGGCCATGGGTTGGGACGCCGGCATGATGATGGGCGACGTCTTCAAGAACGCCGGCACCAAGAACGACGACATCGTGGCCTACATGAACAAGATCAAGAACTGGCCGGGCATCTACGGCACGGTCACCTGGACGCCCGAGCAGCACAACGGCTTCCCCGACTCGGAGGTCGTGATGTGCGCGGTCAATTCGCTCAAGGACGGCGCCTTCGACCTGGCCCCGGGCTACAGCGCCTAGACCATGTTCGCATCGATCGTCTCCTACGGGCTTGCGGTAGGAGCGGTCTACGCACTGATCGGCATCACGTACAATGTGATGTTCTCCGCGTCGCGTGTGTTCAGCTTTACCGCTGGCATGCTGGGAATGCTGGGCGGTGTGCTGGGCGCGCTCTTCATCAACAAGATGGGCATGAACGCCGTTCTAGCGTTCGTGCTGGTCCTGGCGTGCGGCGCCGCGCTGGGCGTCATCACCGAGATCGTGACCGTGCGGCCGGTGCTGAAGAGCATCGAGCAGCACCTCTATGTGCTGTCGACACTCGCCTTCGCGTTGATGATCCAGCAGGTGACGGCGATCGAATACAACACCGAGCCGCAGCCGTTCCCGGTGCTCTTCCCGATCGACCCCAATTCGGTCCTGGGCATCGTCGATCAGAAGATCTGGCTGCCGGTGCTCGCCTGCGTCGTCACCGTCGTCGGACTGGAGTTGCTTTACCGCAAGACGCTGATCGGCCGTGCCTTCCTCGCGATCGCCGAGGATAGTTACGCGGCACGCGCCTTGGGCCTGCCCGAGACGCGGCTGCGCATGGCGAGCTTTGCCATCGCCGGCGTGATCGGCGCGCTGGCGGGCTTCACCGGCGCGCAGATGTTGCTCGCCTTCATCGGCAATCAGGCGATCCTGAACTTCTACGGCTTCGTGCCGGTGGCGCTGGGCGGCATGGGTTCGAACCGCGGCGCCGTTATCGGCGGCCTGGCACTCGGCATCTTCCAGCAGGCGGCGAACTTCCTGGTCGGCGGCATCTTCGCCTCCGTCGCGGTGTTCGCGGTCTTCATCGTCGTGCTGCTGCTCAGGCCCGAGGGCCTGGCGGGCGCGGCGGCGGCCAGAAGGGTATGAGGCCGCGCGCATGACGGACGCGACGGCGCCAATATCGAAGACCAAGGCACCTGCCGGATGGTTCGGTTGGCTCGAAGGCAGCTGGTCGTGGATCGCGCTTGGGCTGGTCGGCCTGCTGCTGCCGTTGCTCGACGATTCCTACTTCGGCGTCATCGCCCAGCGCGCCTACATCTACTGGATCCTGAGCGCCGGGCTGAACCTGGTGGTGGGGTACGCCGGCCAGATCGCCATCGGCTGGGTATCGATGCTGACGCTCGGAGCCTATACCACCGCGGCCCTCGCCGCCGGACGGGTGGGCGGCGTGGAATGGCACCCCTACCTCGCGCTGATCGCCGGCGGCGCCATGGGCGCGGTGTTCGGCGTCATCGTCGGCCTGCCGGCGCTCCGGCTGCGCACCTTCTACTTCGCCATGACGACGCTCGGCTTCGCCACCATCGTCACGCAGGTGGCCTTGGCGTGGAAGGACGTCACTGGCGGCGGCGTCGGCACGCCCGGCCCGACCTTCCCCTGGCCGTTCGAGCCGGGTTGGGGCTTCTACTATTTCTGCTTCATCCTGGCGGCACTCGCGACCTGGATCACCGCCAACATCGGCGCGAGTCGCTATGGGCGCGCGCTAGTGGCGATCCGCGACGCCGAGGTCGCGGCCGAGGCCTCGGGCATCGCCAAGCCCAAGCTGCTGATCCTGATCTTCCTGCTGGCCGGCGCCATGGGCGGCGTGGCAGGCGGTCTCTTCTCCTCGCTGCAGTCCTACATCACCCCCGACGCTTTCACCTTCGAGATGTCGGTGCTGTTCTTCATCGGCATCCTTATCGGCGGCCGTGGCTCGATCCTGGGACCGGCGCTCGGCACCATCATCCTGACGGCGCTGCCCGAGTTCGCGGCGCCGCTCGTGCAATGGTCGACCTTCCTTTATGCCGCACTCCTGCTGGTGATCGTCCTGGTGATCCCGGGCGGCATCGCCGACCTGCTGGACTACAAGAACCGCCGTCCGCTCGAGCAGCACCGTGAGATCGTGCCGCGGCCCGAGCTGCTGTCGCTGATTCTCGACTCCAAGAGCGAGTTGAGCACCATTGCGCTCTCCGGCATCGCGCTGCATTTCGGCGGCGTGCGGGCGATCGACGGCCTCGACCTGGAAATCCGCTCGGGCGAGGTCCATGGCCTGATTGGTCCCAACGGCAGCGGCAAGACCACCACGCTCAACGTGATCTCGGGCTATTACCGGCCCAACGCCGGACAGCTCAAGCTGAACGGCGCCGATCTGCCGTTCGACAAACCGTATGCGCGCGCGGACTATCGCATCGCCCGGACCTTCCAGACGCCGCGTCTCGTCGGCGCCGCCTCGGTGCTGGAAAACGTCATGATCGGCGGCACCATCGACGGCAGCGGCAGCTTTGCCGAAGCGATGCTGTCGCTGCCACGCCACCATCGCGACGAGAAGCGGCTGAAGGAGTCCGCTGCGCGGGCACTGGCCACCGTCGGTCTCGAATCCCTGGCCGACGTGCGCGCCGACCGCCTGCAGCACAGCGAGCTCAGGTTCATGGAGATCGCCCGCGCCCTGATGCTGCGGCCGGCCTTCCTGCTGCTCGACGAACCGGCGGCCGGCCTGTCGGCGGAGGAGATCCGGCGGCTGGGTGCGCTGATCAAGGCGATCAGTCGCGAGGGCACGGGTGTCCTGCTGGTCGAGCACCATGCCGACCTGATCTTCGACATCTGCGACCGCGTGACCGTGCTCAACCTCGGCAAGGTGCTGGCGGCCGGCACGCCGGCCGAGATCCGCTCGCATCGGGAGGTGGTCAGTGCCTACCTCGGCGCCTAGATCTCTGACCCACGAGCCTATCCTCCAGGTGAGCGGCCTGTCGGCCGGCTACGGCAAGATCGGCGTGCTGAATGGCATCGACTTCACGGTTGGCGCCGGCGAGGTCGTGGCCTTGCTGGGCCCCAACGGCGCCGGCAAGAGCACGCTGCTGAAAGCCATCTCGGGCCTGCTGCCGCGCACCGGCAGGATCACTTTCGCCGGCCAGGACATGAGCAAGGCCGACCCTGGCGAGACGGTCCGGGCGGGCCTGGTGCATGTGGTCGAAGGCCATCGCGTGTTCACGCAGCTCTCGGTGATCGACAATGTCATGCTGGCCGGCTACGGCCTGCCGCGTGACAAGCGCTCGACGCAGGTCGAGGAGGCGCTGGCCTTCTTTCCCGACATCGCCGCCAAGCGGCACGACCGCGCCGTGACCCTATCGGGCGGACAGCAGCAGATGCTGGCGGTGGCCCAAGGCCTGGTGCGGCGACCGCGCCTGCTGATGCTGGACGAGCCGTCGGCCGGCCTGTCGCCCGTGCTGGTGGATCGCGTGCTGGCCGCCGTGGCGCGATTGCGCGAAGCCGGCACAGCGGTCCTGCTGGTCGAACAGCTGATCGAGAAGGCGCTGGCGGCGTCCGACCGGGTCTACGCGCTGGCGCGGGGTTCGATCGTGCTGGAAGCCTCGACCGGCGAAGACGATTTGCCGAACCGCCTGGAACGGGCGTATTTCGGTCAGGACGCCCACGCACCCCTGGCGTCGTGAGTGACCGATGGAGGCAGGCGATGGACAAGTCCTACGATCGTGGCGCCGAGGACCTCGGCAATATCGTAGCGCTCGAGCATGTGAACCTGCAGATCGAGGACCAGGGCCTGGCGACGCTGTTCTACATCAGCGGCCTCGGGTTGACTCGCGATCCCTACATGATGACCAGCATCGACAACATGTGGGTCAATGTCGGCCGCAACCAGTTCCACCTCGTCACGGGCAAGCCGCAGCAGCTGCGCGGCCGCGTCGGCCTCATCGTGCCCGACCGCGAGGCGCTTCTGCGGCGGCTCGAAAAGCTGCGCCAGCCGCTCGAGGGCACGCGCTTCGACTTCGTCGAGCATGCCGAGCATGTCGAGGCGACCTGCCCGTGGGGCAACCGTATTCTCTGCCACGAACCGGCGCCGCGCTTCGGCCGCATCACCCTGGGCATGGCCTATGTCGAGTTCGACGTTCCGGTCGGGGCGGCAAAGGGCGTGGCGGATTTCTATGATCGTGTCTTTGGCACTGCGACGAGCGTCGATGGCGCGACGGCGCGGATTTCAGTCGGCATGGAGCAGGAGCTGGTCTTCTCCGAGACCAAGGCGAAGCTCGCGCCCTATGACGGGCACCACATCCAGGTCTATGTCGCGAATTTCTCGGGGCCGCACCGCGCGTTGCTCGATCGCGGCCTGATCACCGAGGAAAGCAACCAGCACCAGTATCGCTTCGACAGCATCGTCAATCTCGAGACCGGCAAGCCACTGGTCCAGATCGAGCATGAGGTGCGCAGCATGCGCCATCCGCTCTATGCTCGGCCGCTGGTCAACCGCAACGCCCAGCAGACCAACCGGAACTATGCGCCCGGCCACGATGCCTGGATCCCGGGCTCGGCGGCGGAAGAGATGGACGATCCAAGGGTCGCCATGCGCCAGCGCCGCTTCGAAGAGGCGACGCGCCAGCAGCTCAGTCGGCAACGCTGACGGCGCGAGCCGGCTGGAACGCCGGCATCACCTCGCGGGCGAAGGCGCGCAGGTTGGCCACCGAGGCGTTGGGATCGACCAGCAGGATGTTGGTGGCGCCGCCCGCCTCGAGCTGTTTCAGCCGCGCGATGATCTCGTCCGGTGTGCCGAGCAGCGGCGCGGTGTCGTCCTCGATCCGGTCGGGCAGCGCGTCGCGCGCAAGATCGCCGATCACGCTCACCACGCGCTTGCGGGTGGCATAGGCCGCCTCGCGTTCGCTCTCGTCATGGATCATCTGCAGCGGCCGCGCGGTCGCCACCATGTTGGCGTGATAGGGCCGGCCGGTCTTCTCGCATTCCTCGCGGAAGATCGCGATGCGCTGGGTGATCTGGTCGACCTGGGCAAGCTGGTCGAGCAGGAGATTGTAACCTTCGCGCGCGGCGCGGCGGACGCTGTCGTGGCTGCCAGCCGCCAGCCACAGCGGCGGATGCGGGCGCTGCACCGGGGCGGGCTCCACGATGATATTGTCGTAGTGCCAGCGCTTGCCGTGATGGCTGAAGCGGCCGCCATTGCTGTCGTGGGGCGCGGTCCAGGCCTTGCGGATGATCTCGGCTGCCTCGTCGAAGCGTTCGGTGGCCTCGGCCATGGGAATGCAGAAGCCGTCGAACTCGGCCTGGCGGTAGCCCTTGCCGATGCCGAAATCGATTCGCCCGCCGCTCAGCAGGTCGAGTGTGGCCACCTGCTCGGCCACCAGCACCGGATTGTGCCAGGGCAGCACGATCACCGCGGTGCCCAAGCGGATGTGCCGGGTCCGGGCGGCGAGGTAGGCCAGCAGGGTCATCGAAGCCGACACCTGGCCCTGGCCGGTGAAGT
>CAMARK010000034.1 GCA_945860205.1 Reyranella massiliensis 521
CAGACCGGCCGGTTGATCGGGATCTCGTGGAAGTTGGGCCCGCCCAGGCGGCTGAGCTGTGTGTCGATGTAGGAATGCAGGCGGCCCTGCAGCAAAGGATCCGCAGTGAAATCGATGCCGGGCACGATATGGCCGGGATGGAAGGCCACCTGCTCGGTCTCGGCGAAGAAGTTCACCGGATTCTGGTCGAGCACCATGCGGCCGATCGGCGTCAGCGGAATGATCTCCTCGGGAATGAGCTTGGTCGGGTCGAGAATGTCGAAGTCGAGCTTGTCGGCGATGGCCTGGTCGAAGGCCTGGACGCTCAGCGTCCATTCGGGGAAGTCGCCGCCGTCGATCGCTTCCCAGAGATCGCGGCGCGTGAAATCCGGATCGGCGCCGGCGATTTTCACCGCTTCTTCCCACAGCGTGGAGGCGGCACCGATGCTCGGCCGCCAATGGAATTTTACGAAGGTCGATTCGTCCTTGGCGTTGACCAGCCGGAAAGTATGGACGCCGAAGCCTTCGATATGACGCAGCGAACGCGGGATGCCGCGGTCCGACATCGCCCACATCAGCATGTGCATGGTCTCGGGCATCAGCGAGGCGAAATCCCAGAAATTGTCGTGCGCGGAGCCCGCCTGCGGGAAGCCGCGATCCGGCTCCATCTTCACCGCGTGCACCAGGTCGGGGAACTTCATCGCGTCCTGGATGAAGAACACCGGGATGTTGTTGCCGACGAGATCGAAGTTGCCTTCCTCGGTATAGAACTTCACGGCGAAGCCGCGCACGTCGCGCGGCGTGTCGACCGAGCCCGCACCGCCGGCCACCGTCGAGAAGCGGACGAAGACCTTGGTGCGCTTGGCTGGATTCTGCAGGAAGTCGGCCTTGGTCAGGCGCGACAGGTTCTTCAGCGGCTGGAAATAGCCGTGCGCGCCGCTGCCGCGGGCATGGACAATGCGCTCGGGAATGCGCTCATGATCGAAATGGGTGATCTTTTCGCGGAGGACGAAATCCTCCAGCAGGGTCGGTCCGCGGGCGCCGGATTTCAGCGAGTTCTGATTGTCGGAAACCGGCACGCCCTGATTGGTCGTGAGCGTGTTCTTGGCGGAAACCGTGGTCTGGTGTGTTTCGCCGCCGTCACCCCCGCCGGTAGTAGCACCCTGCTGCCGCTTCGCCTTTTTCATTGCCACCACTCCTGGTTCGAACCAGGGGTGAACGTGGTTTTGGGCGACTCGGTTCCGACGCCCGGCGTTTACTTGCCGATGCAGAAGTCGCGGAAGATGACGTCCAGCAGTTCCTCGACCCGCACCGTGCCGGTGATGCGGCCAAGGGCACGCAGCGCCAGCCGCAGATCCTCGGCGACCAGCGCAACCTCGGGCGCCACCAGCGCGCGGCCAAGGGCGGCATGGGCTTCGGCCAGGGCTTCGCGGTGACGCGCCCGGGTAAGTGGCGGCGCTGAAGCGCCTTCTTC
The DNA here is from genome assembly GCA_945860205.1 of Reyranella massiliensis 521. Taxonomy (GTDB): domain Bacteria; phylum Pseudomonadota; class Alphaproteobacteria; order Reyranellales; family Reyranellaceae; genus Reyranella; species Reyranella massiliensis_B. The sequence continues at coordinate 1,454 of CAMARK010000034.1, forward strand.
CATAAGGAGACCGGTCGAGCGCTCCAGACGGGCCAGCAGTTCCTGCAGGCCGGCGCCGCTCGTGGCCGACAACGCCACGATATCTGCCGCCCCGGACGGCGCCGCGAGATCGACCTTGTTCACGACGACGATGTCGCGTGCCGCGTCCCAGCGTTCGGTCGCGGCGATGAGGTCGCGGCGCGCGCCCTGCCAGTCGCCCGACGCATCGAGCACCAGCACGCGGAGATCGGCCTCGGCGGCGCGGGCGCGAGCCCGGCGCACGCCTTCCTGTTCGATGGCATCGCGCGATTCACGCAAGCCTGCCGTATCGGCCAGCACGACCGGCCAGCCGCCGAGATCGAGATGGACCTCGATCACGTCGCGCGTCGTGCCGGCGGTCTCCGACACGATGGCGGCGTCGCGACGCGACAGGAGATTGAGCAGCGAGGATTTGCCGACGTTGGGCGGACCGATGATGGCGATATGCACGCCCTCGCGCAGCCGCTCGCCGCGGCGGTCGCCAAGATGGGCGCCGATCTCGGTCTGCAGCTGCACGACGCCGTCGCGCACGTTGGCAGCGATGCCCGGGGGCAGATCCTCGTCGGGGAAATCGATCGCCGCTTCCAGATGGGCGAGCGTGGCGAGGCCCAGGGTGCGCCACTCCTCGTAGAGCCGTTGCAGCGCGCCATCCATCTGCTGCAGCGCCAGGCGCCGCTGCTGTTCGGTTTCGGCCGCGACCAGGTCGGCGATGCCCTCGGCCGCGGTGAGATCGAGCTTGCCGTGCTCGAAGGCGCGGCGCGTGAATTCGCCCGGCTCGGCCAGACGGCAGAGGCCGAGCTTGCCGATCGCCTCCAGTGCGGCGCCGACCACGGCGCGGCCGCCGTGCAGGTGCAGCTCGGCCATCATCTCGCCGGTCTCGGTATTGGGCGCCTCGAACCACACCGCCAGGCCGCGGTCGATGGCCTCGCCGCTCAGCGGATCGTAGAGCGTGCGCACGACCATGCGGCGCGGCTCCGGCAACGCGGGATCGCGCGCAGAGTGGCCACGCTCGAAGGCGCGCGGCTCAGTGAGGAAGACCAGCACGTCAGGCGCCCTGGGCCCGCTCACGCGAATGACCGAAAGGGCGCCCGGGCGCGCCCGTGAAGGCGCGGGCGTGCCCAGCGCATAGATGGTGCTGCCGTCCATCTAGGACCGCTTCTGCGCCGGCGGGCGGGCCGGTGTCGGCGTGGGCGCGGGCGGCGGGCGGGCCATCACCTTGTCGGCGAGCTTTTCATAGAGGTGTTCGGGGATCAGCCGCCGCTCGACCAGCTCGGTCTTGGCGCGGAACGGGCGCGCCCGGATGATGGCGTCGGCCCGGACCTCGCCGATGCCGTCGAGCGTCATCAGGTCGTCGCGGCTGGCGTTATTGAGGTCGATCAGGCTGGCGGCCGGCGCCGGGGCGGGCGCGGGTGCCGCGCGCGTCTGCGCCATCGACAGCGGCGCGCACGCCAGCACCGCCAACACGATCAGGAAGATAAGCCGGGCCATCGCGCGATTATCGCACGATCTCGTCCCAGGTGGCACAGGCCCGCTCAGTGAACGGCACCTTCCAGCGATGGCAGTTGGACCGGTCGATCAGCTCGGCCGGCACCATGATCTCCTGAGGCACCGGCTTGCCGTCGAGGTGCCGCAGCATCGCGCGGGTGGCGATGGCGGCGATGTTGAAGGCGCTGAAATCGACGCTGGCCAGCATGCGGCCGCCCTCGATGTGGTCGATGGCGGCGGGCAGGCCGTTCACGCCCACTACCTCAGCCGTCCGCCCAGCATCAGCCAGGGCCTCCAGCGCCCCGAAGGCCATGACATCGTTGGCGGTCCAGACGCCATCGATCCGCGGGTGCGCGGCGAGCAGCTCCGCCATCGCCACGCGCGCCGGCGCCTGCTGGAGATAGCCGATGCGCGACCCCAGCAAGGCGACGCCGGGATTTTCCGCCACGGCGCGCCGCAGGCCCACGGTCCGGTCGCGGGCGGTGCGCGCCGACGGCGTGCCGTCGAGGGCAACGATGCGGCCCGCTCCGGCCAAACCCAGGATCAGCGCATTGGCCGCCTTGTAGCCCACCGCAACATCGTCCGAGCCGACAAAGGTCAGCACCTTGCCGGGCATGCGGTTGATGAAGACTGCGACCGGAATGCCGGCGGCGGCAAACCGCTCGAGATCGTCCGCCATCTCCACATCGTCGGTCGGATTGAAGAGGACGCCATCCGGCGACGCTGCCAGGGCCTCGCTCACCAGGGCCTTCTGCTGGCCGACGTGGTCGGGCGTCTGCGGCACATAATGGATCGTCCGCGCGCCGGCTTCTGCCGCCAGCCGGTCGGCGATCAGCCGGGCCGCGTCATAGGCCGGATTGACCCGGTTCTTGGTGAAAACAGCGAGGGTGAGGGGACGCGGCATGGACTTTCCGGGAGTCGTGGAAACGGCCGCCAGCCTGTAGTATCCGGCGCCCATGGCCAAGCCCTATGACCAGATTCCCGACCGCCGCAAGATCGTGCGCCGCCGCGCGCTCGAAGAGGCGTTGGCCGCCCTGGTCGAGGACCTGCCCTCGGGCGGCGAGCCCTCCCGGCCGCCGGTGCTGGCCCTGCTGCGCGATGCCCTGACCAAAGGCCGCGCCGAGATCCGCCGCCGCTTCGAGGAGCCCGGCCCGCTGCGCAACGACGGGCCGGCCGTGCTGACTGCCACCTCGTATCTGATGGACCAGATCGTCCGCGTCCTGTTCGACTTCGCCGACCGCTACGCCTATCCCGCGGCCAACCCCAGCGCCGCCGAGCGGCTGGGCGTCGTGGCAACCGGCGGCTACGGCCGCGGCGAGCTGGCGCCGCTCAGCGACCTCGATCTCCTGTTCCTGCGTCCCTACAAGCAGACGCCGCGGGGCGAGCAGATCGTCGAGTTCATGCTCTATCTGCTGTGGGACCTTGGCCTCAAGGTCGGCCACGCCACCCGCACGGTGGCCGAGAGCCTGCGCTACGCCGAGAACGATCACACGATCCGCACGGCCCTGCTCGAGATGCGTTATCTGTGGGGCGACCGCGACCTCTACGACGAGCTGCACAAGGGCTTCGCGCAGAAGTTCTACACCGGCGACGGTCGCGACTTCGTCGAGGCCAAGCTTGCCGAGCGCGACCAGCGCCATCAGCGCATGGGCGACTCGCGCTACGTCGTCGAACCCAACGTCAAGGAAGGCAAGGGGGGCTTACGCGATCTGCATCTGCTGTTCTGGATCGCCAAGTATCTCTACCGCGTCAGCGAGCCCGGAGACCTCGTGGCCAAGGGCGTGCTCACCAAGGAAGAGGCGCGCCTGTTCGAGCGCGCCGAACGCTTCCTGACCACGGTGCGCTGCCACATCCACTATCTGACGGGCCGCGTCGACGACCGCCTGTCGTTCGACCTGCAGCGCGAGATCGCCGAGCGGCTGGGCTACCACGACCGGCCGGGCAGCCGCGGCGTGGAGCGCTTCACCAAGCACTACTATCTCCACGCCAAGACGGTGGGCGACCTCACGCGCATCTTCGTGGCCGCCCTCGAGGACAGCCACCGGCGCAAGCCCAAGCTCGCGGCCCTCTGGCAGACGCTACGTCCACGCCAGCTTGAAGGTTTCAAGCTCGACGGCGAGCGGCTGGCGGTGGCGACGCCGGATGCGTTCATAAAAGATCCGGTGGCGATCCTGCGGCTGTTCCATGTGGCGCAGGAGAACGACCTCGACGTCCATCCGGCAACGCTCCGGCTGATCACCCAGAACATCCGGCTGGTCGACAAGCTCAGGGCCGATCCCGAGGCCAATCGCCTGTTCATGGAGATGATGACGTCGCGGCATGATCCGGAGACGACGCTGCGCCGTCTCAACGAGGCCGGCGTGTTCGGCCGGTTCATTCCCGACTTCGGCCGCGTCGTCGCCCAGACGCAGCATGACATGTATCACACCTATACTGTCGACGAGCACACGATCCGGGCAATCGGCATCCTGGCCAGCATCGAGAACGGCACGCTCAAGGAAGACCACCCGCTGTCGGCCGAGGTGGTGCACAAGGTGCTGTCGCGGCCGGTGCTCTATCTCGCGGTGCTGCTGCACGACATCGCCAAGGGCCGCGGCGGCGATCATTCGGTGCTGGGCGCCGATGTCGCGATGCAGGTCGGCCCGCGGCTCGGCCTCAGCGCCGCCGAGACCGAAACCGTGGCCTGGCTGGTGCGCCATCACCTCGCCATGTCGGGCACCGCCTTCCAGCGCGACCTGATGGATCCCAAGACCATCGAGAATTTCGCCGCCCTCGTTCAGTCGCCGGAGCGGCTCAGGTTGCTGCTGGTACTGACGGTCTGCGACATCCGCGCCGTCGGCCCCAATGTCTGGAACGGCTGGAAGGCCGCGCTGCTGCGCCAGCTCTATAACGCCGCCGAGCAGGTCCTGTCGGGCGGCACCTTGGCCGGCGGCCGCGCCGACCGTATCCGCCAGATCCAGGTCGAGGTCGGCAAGCGCCTGGCGAGCTGGACCGACCAGGAGAAGGACGAGCATTTCGCGCGCGGCTACGCGCCCTATTGGCTGTCGTTCGATCCCGACACGCTGGCGCGCCAGGCCGAGCTGGTGCGCGGCGCCGAACGCGGCCGCCAGCCGCTGGCGATAGAGCACCGCGTCGATGCCGCGCGCTCGGTCACCGAAGTGACGATCTACACGCTCGATACCCACGGGCTGTTCGCGCGCCTCGCCGGCGCCATGGCGGTGAGCGGCGCCAACATCGTCGACGCCAAGATCTTTACGCTCGCCAACGGCATGGCGCTCGACACTTTCTGGATTCAGGACCTGGAAGGAAAGCCGTTCGACGATTCACGCCGCCTGGCGCGGCTCGCCGCCCGGGTCGAGCTGGCGCTTTCCAACCGCCTCGACATCCAGCGCGAGCTCGACACCCAGCGCGGCTCGTGGCCCAAGCGCGACCAGGTCTTCACCGTCCAGCCGCGCGTGCTGATCAACAACAACGCGTCGGACACTTTCACGGTGATCGAGGTCAACGGCCGCGACCGGCCGGGCTTCCTGCATGTCGTGACGCGGGCGCTGACGCGCCTCAATCTGCAGATCGCCTCGGCCCACATCACCACCTACGGCGAGCGTGCCGTCGACGTGTTCTACGTAAAGGACCTGTTTGGCCTAAAAGTCGTGAACCAGGACAAGCTCAACCAGGTGGCCGAGACCGTCGAGAAATCCATCCGCGACTTCGACACCCGCTTCGAGCCGTTGGTCAAAGCCGCGGAATAGACCGCCCGGACTATTCCGGCTTGAAGCCGGCTTCCTTCAGCAGCGCGGTGTTAATTGCGACCTCTTCCTTGATGAAGGCCGCGAACTCCTTCGGGCCGCGCGCGGTCGGCACGATGCCGAGCGACGTGGTTCTCTCGATGAAGCCCTTGTCTTTCGAGACCTCGGCCATCGCCGCGGCGAGCTTGTTCACGACATCGTCGGGCGTGTCCTTGGGGGCCCACGCGCCATACCAGGAGCTGAGGTTGAAATCCTTCAATCCGACCTCGGCGCTGGTCGGCACGTTGGGCGCCAGCGGCGTGCGCTCCTTGGAGGTGACGAACAAGCCCTTGGCACGGCCCGAGGTGGCAAGCGGCAGCAGCGCCGTCCAGGGATCCATGAAGAACTGGACGGTGCCCGCCATCAAGTCGGTGTTGGCCGGCGCCGTGCCCTTGTAGAGGATGGTGTCGATCGGCAGGCCGGTGCGCTTGATCCAGGCGAGCGTGGCGATGTGGCCGGCCGAACCGCCGGAGGAGATCGCGACGAAGAACTTCTTCGGCTCCTTGGCAACCGCAGCCATGGTCGCCGCATAGTCGTTGCCCGGCACGTTGTTGTTGGCCAGCAGCACGAGGGGCGCTTCGCCCGCCTGTGCGATCGGCCGGAAATCCGTCACCGGGTCGTAGGGACAGGTCGGCACCACGGTCTTGCCGAGCACGAAGAGGCTGGCGTTGAACAGCAGCGTGTAGCCGTCGGGATCGGCGCGGCGGACGGTGTCCGAGCCGATGGTGCCGGAGGCGCCGCCAATGTTCTGGACGACGATCTGCTGGCCGAGCTTCTCGGACAGGTACTGGGCGGTGATGCGGCCGAGCCCGTCGGTGCCGCCGCCCGGCGGATAGGGCACGATCATCTTCAGCGGCTTGTTGGGGAACGCCCCCTGTCCAAGAGCAGGGGCCGCCAGCAGCGAGGCACCGGCGGCGCCTAAAACGGTTCTTCTATTGATCATGGTTTCACCGAGATGGAGGAAGCGCAGGCCTTGCCGCCGGGGGCCTCGCAGATCGTACGCACGACGCGGCGCGCCGTGACATCGGCGCACGGCGCACCGAGGGCTGTCGAAGTATCGAGATGTTGCTTCAGGGTCGCCTTCCCTCCAGGGCTGATCGGATAGAGCACACCCTCACGGTAGGCCGATTTCAGTTCGACGGTGCGCTCCTGGCCGCTGCCCAGCGCCACCACGACATCGACCTGCAGATAGTCGATGGTCTCCGCCGACTTGTTCTCGACCACCAGGCTCGGCACGCAATTGCCGAAGACCGTGGAGTCCGCGCCGCGCATGACATCGATGCCATTCGCCGCGTGTGCCATCGAACCAGCAAAAATTAGACCAACCGCAATGAGATGAGCACGCATGATCGACCTCCTTGGTTGCCCGGTTAAAACTATTGCGCCTGCAGACGTTGCTCGCGGCGCGTGGCCAGCATCTGCAGAATAGCCGCCGCCGTCTCCTCGATCGACCGCCGCGTAACATCGATGGTCACCCACTTGCGCCGGGCGTAAAGGCGGCGGGCGTCCTGGATCTCGCGCTGCACCTGTTCCATGTCGGTGTATTCGGTCTCGGTTTCCTGCTGCAGCAGACGCAGGCGATTGACCCGGATCTGCACCAGCCGCTCGGGATCGGTGATCAGGCCGACGATCAGCGGCCGCTTGGAATCCTCGAGTTCCTGCGGCGGCGGCACCTCCGGCACCAGCGGCACATTGGCCGCGCGTACGCCACGGTTGGCGAGATAGACGCAGGTCGGTGTCTTGGAGGTCCGCGACGGACCGACCAGGATAACGTCGGCATCCTCGAGATCGTGGGTCGACTGGCCGTCGTCATGCGCCAGCGTGAAATGCATGGCGTCGATGCGGTCGAAATAGCCTTCGTCGAGCTGATGCTGGCGGCCGGGCCACTGCTCGCTCTTGGAATGGAAATGAACAGCCAGCACGCTCATGGCCTGGTCGAGCACGCCGACGCAGGGCAGTTGCAGGCGGCGGCAATGGTCGCGCACGAGGTCACGCAGTTCCTGGTCGACCAGCGTATAAAGGACAGGCCCGCGATCTCGCTCGACCGCCTGCACGACCTTTTCCATCTGACCGCGCGTTCGCACCAGGGACCAGACATGCTCCTGCACGAAGATACCCTCGTATTGGACCAGGCAGGCGCGCGCCACGCTGGACACCGTTTCGCCGGTGGAGTCGGACACGAGATGAACGTGAAAATTGCGATTCGCCACACCGTGTTTTACCCCACACGAGGGCTGGGACAAGGGCCGGGAGAAATGCGGGATTGCTGGCGAGATCGCGGGGACAGTCGGGCGATCCGGGCGAATCGGGCCGATTCGGGACCCGACTCGCCTTTGCCCTCCAGACTCCCATCCCTTGCGGACAGTCCGGGAGGAAAGGCCTGTGAGTCGGGAATCAGCCCAAGCGACCGTGTGGAATCAGCCTCAGCCGGTCCACAGCGCCCTGGGGAGAAGAGTCCAATAGGGCGCATCCCCACATGCCACAGGCCCTACTACTGCTACTACCTATTAAGATTAGAGTAAGAGGAAGCATGAGGGACAAGAGTTGAGCAGGCAGAAAGCAGCGAGCAAGTTTCTGCAGACGTTGGCCGGAACGCGATTTCCGACGCCACCGATCTGGCTGATGCGTCAGGCCGGCCGCTATCTGCCGGAGTATCGCGCCGTCCGTGCCACGACCAAGTCCTTTCTCGAATTCTGCTACACGCCGGACAAGGCGATCGAAGTGACGCTGCAGCCAATCCGGCGGTTCGGCTTCGATGCCGCCATCATCTTTTCCGATATCCTGGTCGTGCCCGATGCGCTTGGCCAGAAAGTCTGGTTCGAGGAGGGCGAGGGCCCGAAGCTCGAGGCGTTGACCGATCCCTCGCAATTTGGCCGGCTGTCGCGGGCCCGTATCGGCGACCATCTGGCGCCGGTCTACGAAGCGATTCGCCAGACACGGGCGGCGCTGCCTTCGGAAACGGCGCTTCTCGGTTTCGCCGGCGCGCCGTTCACGCTCGCCTGCTACATGATCGAAGGCAGCGGCAGCAAGGATTTCGCCAAGGTGAAGAAGTGGGCCTATGCCCATCCCGAATCCTTCGGATTGCTGATCGATCTGCTGGTCGAAGCCGTGGTCGATCATCTCGCCTACCAGGTCGAGGCCGGTGTCGATGCGGTGCAGCTTTTCGATTCCTGGGCAGGTGTGCTGCCGGAGGAGCAGCTCTTCCATTGGTCGCTCGATCCCATGATGCGCATCGCCAAGGGATTGCGCGAGCGACATCCCGACGTTCCGATCATCGCCTTTCCGCGCGCGGTCGGACCCGCGATGCTGATGTACCGGCGGCCGGATACTTTCTCCGCCCTGTCGATCGATACCGGCATCGGCGCGCATTGGGCTGCCAAAGAATTGCAGCCGCACATCTGCCTACAAGGCAATCTCGATCCGATCATGCTGGTGGCCGGTGGCCAGGCGATGGAGCGCGAGGCGACCCGCATCCTCGACAAGCTCGGGCACGGATCCTTCGTGTTCAACCTTGGCCATGGCGTGGTGCCGCAGACGCCGCCTGACAACGTGGCACGGCTGGTCGAGATCGTACGCAACTGGAAACCAGGCGCATGAAAATAGCGATCGTCCTGTTCAATCTTGGCGGGCCCGATTCGCCGGAGGCTGTGCAGCCGTTCCTGAAAAACCTCTTCAGCGATCCCGCGATCATCTCGTTGCCGTCGCTGTTGCGACTGCCGCTGGCGCGCTTCATCGCAAGCCGCCGGACGCCCAAGGCACAGGCCATCTACGCCCAGATAGGAGGCAGCTCGCCCATCCTCGGCCAAACCGAAGCGCAGGCGCGTGCGCTGGAGGAGGCGCTTGGAACGGAACACGAGTGGCGCGGCTATGTCTGCATGCGCTACTGGCATCCGATGACCGAGGCGGTGGTGCGCTCGGTCAAGCGCTTCGCCCCCGACCGCATCGTGCTGCTGCCGCTCTACCCGCAGTTCTCGACCGCCACGACCGACTCCTCGGTGAAGGCATGGAAGGCCGTTGCTGAAGCCGCCAGACTCAACGTTCCGACGCAGACCGTGTGCTGCTATCCAGACGATCCAGGCTTCATCGCCGCCTCCGTTGATCTCGTGAAGCAGGGCTTGGCGGAAGCAGGTGCCGGTCCGGTCCGCGTGCTGTTCTCGGCCCACGGGCTGCCGGAAAAAGTCATCAAGCGCGGCGATCCCTACCAGGTGCAGGTTGAACGCACGGCAAAGGCAATTGCCGATCAAATTGGCGGCCTCGACTGGTCGGTCTGCTACCAGAGCCGGGTCGGCCCGCTGAAATGGATCGGACCCTCGACCGATGCCGAGATCCGGCGCGCCGGCGCCGATAAGCGCGCTGTCGTGCTCTATCCGCTGGCCTTCGTGTCGGAACATTCCGAAACGCTGGTCGAGCTCGACATCGACTATCGACGTCTTGCGGAAGAGAGCGGCGTGGCGGTCTACAAGCGCGTGCCGACGGTGGGCACGCATCCCAGCTTCATTGCCGGCCTCGCCAACCGCGTGCGGGCGGTGCTGTCGGGACCGCCCATTGCGGTCTGCCATGGCGCCACGACCATGCCCTGCGGCCATCAGCATCGCGGCTGTCCGCTCATTGCCGGAGCGATGTGATGCTTTACGAAATCCTGAAGGCACTCCACATCGTGGCGGTGATCGCCTGGATGGCCGGGCTGCTCTACCTGCCGCGGCTGTTCGTCTATCACGCCGACGCCGAGAAGGGATCCAAGCAGAGCGAGACCTTCAAGGTCATGGAGCGCCGTCTCGTCTATGCGATCATGGAGCCGGCCCAGGGCGCGGTCTGGATCCTGGGGCTGCTGCTGGCCTGGCGGGGCGACTGGTGGGCCTCGGGCTGGTTCCAGGCGAAGATCGTGCTGGTCCTGCTGCTGACCGGCGTGCACCACGTTTACGGCCGCTGGCGCAAGGATTTCGAGGCAGACCGAAACACGAGGCCTGCCAGCTATTATCGCTGGTGGAACGAGGTGCCGACGGTGCTGATGATCGCTATCGTATTCCTCGTAGTGCTGAAACCGTTTTAGGAAACCAGATGAACGTCGAGTTGAAGAGCGCCGAGTGGAAGGACCAGATCTTCGATGTCTTCCAGGACCACGACATCAAGCAGGTCTTTCACGTGCCCGATGCCGGCCACAGCCGGCTGATCGAGCTCTGCCAGAAATCGAACTCGATCCGCACGCTGGCGCTGACCACCGAGGAGGAAGGCATTCCGCTCGCCGCCGGTGCGTGGCTGGGTGGCCAGCGTTCGGTGCTGCTGATGCAGAGCTCGGGTGTCGGCAACACCATCAATCTGATGGGCATGCCCAAGACGCTGCGCTTTCCGTTTCTGACCCTGATCACGATGCGCGGCGACTACGGCGAGTTCAATTCGTGGCAGTACCCGATGGGCCAGGCGACGCCCAAGGTCCTTGAGGCGATGGGCGTGCTGGTCTACTCCGTCGACAAGCCTGAAGAGGTGAAGGCGACCGTCGACGCCGCCGCGCGCTCGGCCTTCAACGGCGGCCAGTCGGTCGCTGTCCTGCTGCGGCAGAAGCTGCTCGGCATCAAGAATTTCGGGAAGAAGTAGGATGAGCAAAGTCACGCTCCAGCGCCGCCCGCTGGTGAAGAAGATCCTGGAAGGCGCCGACGACAATCTCCTGGTGATCGCGGGACTGGGCTCCGCCAACTGGGACGTGACCGAAGCGGGCGATCGACCGCTCAACATGCCGCTGTGGGGCTCGATGGGGGCGCCGGTGCCGATGGGTCTGGGCTTGGCACTCGCACAGCCCAAGAAGCGCGTGCTGGTGATCACTGGCGATGGCGACATGCTGATGAGCCTCAGCTCTCTTGCCACCGTCGCCGCCCAGCAACCCGACAACCTCGCCATCGTCGTGCTCGACAACGAGAAGTTCGGCGAGACCGGCAATCAGGCGACGGCCACCGCACCGCGCAACAACGGTCCGACCGATTCGGGCGCCGGCACCGACCTCGCGATGATCGCCAAGGGCTGCGGTATCGCCGACAGCGGCACCGTGCGGGAGGTGAGCGAAGTCGCGCAGCTCGTGAAGGACGCCCGTACCACCAAGGGCCCTGTGTTCCGGCTGGTGAAGGTGATGGTCGAGAAGCTCGAATTCGTCATGCCGCCGCAGGACGGCGCGCATCTCAAGGATCGTTTCCGCCAGGCGCTGGGCATCAAGCCGACCTAAGAGGGGAACATGACCGATTACGCGCCCTTCCCGCTGATCGATCTCTCCGGCAGCCCGCGCGAGCGCGGACGCCAGCACGGCAAGGCCGCCGCCGACCGGCTCAGGCGCGGCGCCAAGATGTACGCCGAGTCGCTGCTCGCGAGCGGCGTCGATTGGAAGGAACTGGAGCGCCGTGCCGAGGCGATGGTGCCGGGGATCGAGCAGTTCGACCCGGCCTATGTCGAGGAGATGCGCGGTATCGCCGAGGGCGCGGGCGAGCCGTTCGCCGCCGTGATGCTGATGAACGCCCGCACCGAGATGGTGGCGGCGGCGCGTCGCCAGAAGGCGGCCCAGCACTTCCCCGACGGCTGCACGGCGGCCCTGGCGCTGCCCGAGGCCAGCGCCGACGGCGTGCTGCTGCATGGCCAGAACTGGGACTGGCGCGCTGAATGTGCGGAGACCGGAGTAATGCTGCGCATCCGCCGCGACGACGGGCCCGATATCCTGACCTTCACCGAGGCCGGTGGCCTCGCCCGCTCCGGCCTCAACTCGGCCGGTATCGGCCTCACCGCCAATGCGCTGGAATGCGACCGCGACTACCAGCGCGGCGCCGGCGTGCCGCTGCCGTTCATCCGGCGCAAGGTGCTGGAGAGCGCCCATCTCGCGCAGGCGGTCCAGACGATCGTCTCGACGCCCAAGCCCGGCTCCAACCACATGGCGGTCAGTCACGCGACGAGCAATGGGGGCGGCGGCGAGGCCTTCGGCTTCGAATGCGCGCCCGACGAGACCTTCTGGCTAGCGCCCGAGCGTGGCCTCTATGTCCATGCCAATCACTGGATCACCGAGTCGGCACGCGCCAAGGTCAAGGACACCGGCCTTGCCGAGACACCATGCTCGATCTATCGCGACAAGCGCGTGCGCGACCAACTCGGCCAAAAAATGGATTCTGGGCGCGGCAAGCTCACGTTCGAGGACTTCCGCGCCGCCTTCTTCGACGACTGGGGCGCGCCCTGGTCGGTGTGCAGGCCGCCCCGGCTGAACACGCGCGGCGTCATGACGGCCACGACGGCGATGATCCTGATGCGCCCCGGCGAGGGCCATCTCGAGGCCTGCCCGATGCCGGCGCTCAACAGGAATTTCACGACCTACGCGCTGACGCCTGATCGAACCGCGCAGAAGCAAGCAGCGGAATAGTTCCGCCGCGTCAGCGCACGCAGTAATGCTCGTCGAGGAAGCGAAGGAACATCCGGCGGGCGTCACTGTGGGCACTCCTGAGGGCCTGCTCGACGGGTGCGCATTCAAAAGGAACCCACCCCGTTGGCGGAATGCGATGAAACAGAACCGTCAGGCCGTCAGAGCTGAAAAAGCTATGGAACGGCAATGTCACCAGATACCAATCGTAGTCGGGGACGACGACATCACGGACGTAATCGTCGCCAGCCGCCCACTTGAAATAGCTGCGCGTGCCGACCGTCAAGTCCTGTCGCGGTGGCCAAGGCTTCGACGTCGAGGCGTTGACATCGATGACGCCGTTGCTGCTGTACTGCTGGACGAATCGACCGAACAGGGCGAGGTCGATGGCGTAGGAAAAAGCTGCGACGGTCATGATCGCAGCGAACAGCATCAGCGGTCGTCGCGCCCGCGCCAGCCAATCGCGGGCGGGCGCCGCCAAGGCCAGCGCGAGCGCCAGGACCAGCGCGTAGCCGCCGGTATGGCGTGCAAAGAGCCATGTCAAAAGGCTTACGCCATTGGCGGCAAACCATATTCCGATCACTGCAACGATCATCTCGACGCGAGGTGAAAGATGCCAGCGCAGGCGTGCCGTTTCGAGACCCGGCGACACCAGAAGAAGCCAGAGCGCCGGCAACATGGGAAAGAGCGCCAGGGTCGCGAGCATCCACACCGGATCGACGTAGTCATGGCGATTGGCGGCAAGCGCTCGGAGGATCGTCGGATTGGTCGGCGGCAGCAGAGCGGAGGTTGCGGCATAGCCCGCAAGCAGCAGCAACGACATCGCGAGGGCGGCGCCCAGCATGCGCCGCGGGGGCCCACGGCCGAATAGAGAAAGCGCACCGCCTGCGATCGCATAGACAAGGCTCATCAGCGCCAGGGCTGCATGAACGAGAACCATGACCAGGCCAAGCAGGAGCGTGACCAGTATCAACTGGCGCATCGACCGCGACGGATCGGCCGCCACGGCGGCCCACATCAGCCAGAGGCCTGCTCCAAGGATCAATTCGGTCGGGAAGTAAATCAGCACCAGAGCCGTCGCGAGATAGAGCCGCGAGAAGGTGCGATGCGGCTCGATCGCGCGGATCGCCACCCACAGCAGAAAGGGCACCGCGAAATAGAGGAGATGCGCCACCAGGACGTAGCTCGCCGGCCCAAGATCGAACGCCTCTCGAGCTGCCCAGGCGGGTCCGAAGGCGACGAGCATCGAAACGGCACGCGCGGCGAGTTGGCCGAGGTAAAGGTCCCAGGCGTTGCCAAGCCAGCCGGCCGACAGCTGGATGCCGCCGTCGTTCACCAACAGGCAATTGTTCAGGGTGCCGAGAAGCGCAATCAAGGTGAAGGCCGCGAGGAGTGCACCGTCGCAACGGTCGAGTGGCGTTCTCACCGTAGCTGACCAAAGCGGGCTGAATCCAAACGGCAACTCCGAGGCAGTCTTACAGCTTTCGCTACGCTGCTCAGTCAAGACGACAATTACGTCGAATACCACGCCGGCTTGCGCTTCTCGCGGAAGCTGGCGAGGCCTTCGCTGGCCTCGGCCTGCTGGCGGGCGCGGGCGTGTTCGCCGATCAGGTCGCGGAACTCGCCGTCATCGATGAAGGAACGGGCCACGGCCATCGTGCGTAGCTTGGTCGAGGTGGTGGCTTCAGGCGCGTTCATCAGCACCGCCTCGATGATCTTGCCGCCGGCCTCTTCCAGGCCGCCGGTCGGACAGACCTCGTGCACCAGCCCCAGCCGCCGCGCGTCGTGGGCGCCGAAACGCTCGCCGGTGAGGGCGTAGCGCCTGACCTGGCGCACGCCCATCGCCCGGCAGAGCTGCGGCAGGATGATGCCCGCCGTCAGGCCCCAGCGCGTCTCGGCGATGGAAAAGATCGCATCTTCGCTGGCCACCACGACGTCGCAGGCCGCGGCGATGCCGGTGCCGCCGCCGAAGCAGCCGCCCTGGACGAGGGCAAGCGTCGGTACCGGGCAGGTGTCGAGCCGGCGGATCGCCTCGGCGGTGAGCCGGCTCACCCGCTCGTTCTCGGCCGGCGATTGCGTGGAAACGCCGCTGATCCAGGCGAGATCGGCACCGGCCTGGAAATGGCGGCCGTTGCCGCGCAGCACCACGAGGCGCAGCCCTGACGTGCGGCCGAGGGCGTCCATCGCATCATGCAGGCCCTGGATGAGGTCGCCGTTGTAGGCGTTGTTCACCTGTGGCCGGTTGAGCGTGACGGAGGCCACGCCGCGCGCGTCGACCGCCCAGAGAACCGTGTCGTTGCCCACGTCAGTCGGCTTTCAGGTAGCTGTCCTTGAGGGCGATCTTGCCGTCCTTCACCTCGTAGAGATCGATGCCGTAGCGATCGAACGGCTTGCCGGCGTGGTCGATGCCGGTGACACGGAAGGTGCCGAACAGCTTGTCGCCGGCGCGATGGATGCGGGCCTCGGAATAGCGCGCCTCGCGGTGCGCCTTGGACTTGTCGGCGAAATGGGCGCGCAGGCCTTCCTTGCCTTTCAGCACGCGGCCTGCCGGCGCGCCGCCGGCGTTGAGGCGCCATTCGAAATCGTCGGTGACGCAGGCCGCGATCTCCTCGGCGTCGGCCTTGTTGAAGGCCTTGCCGAAGCGGCGGAACAGATCGTCGATGGCGTCAGGCATGATGTCCTCCATATTGGTTGTCGCCACTATATCTCCCCCGCTCATATTTCCCACGGCGGCGGCGTGAACTTCTCGATGAGAAAATTCACGAAGGCCGTGACCTTGGGCGCGAGATGGCGCCGGTGCGGATAGACCGCATGGATCGGCACCGGTTCCTCGGCATAGAAGTCTCCGAGCAGGGGCACCAGTTCGCCGCGCCGGATAGCGCCGGCCAGTGTCAGCCGCGTCAGGCAGACGATGCCCAGTCCCTGCAGGGCGAGCCGCATCTGCGCTTCGCCCTCGTTGACGGCCAGGCGGCCGTTGACCTCGATCAGACGGATGTTGCCGTCGATGCGGAACGGCCATCTGTTGAGTTCGGGCCGGTCGCGATTGACGATGCAGTCGTGGCGCGTGAGATCTTCGGGCCGTTGCGGCGCGCGGCGGCGGGCAAGGTAGCTCGGCGCGGCACAGATCAGGCGGACATCCTCACCGATCTTGCGCGCCATGAAGCTCGTGTCGGCGAGTTTGCCGATCCGGATCGCGACATCGATCCGCTCGTCGATCACGTCGACCACGCGGTCTGTCGGCAGCAACTCAAGCTGCACCGCGGGGTAGCGCTGCAGAAACTCGCCGACGATGGGCGCGAGCTGGTGCGTCGAAAAGGCGAGTGAGGTCGTGACCTTGAGCGGCCCGTGCGGTGTGCCGCTCTGCCCGGTGATCTCGTTCTCGAGCGTCTGGATCTCCGCCACGATGCGACGGGCAGCGGCATAGAAGGCTTCGCCGTCGGCGGTCAGGTGGAGCGCCCGCGTCGTGCGCTGCAGCAGCCGCACGCCCAGCCGCGTTTCCAGCCGAGTCACCAGCTTGCTGACCGCCGAGGGCGTGAGGCCCAACGCCGGGGCAGCGGCCGAGAAGCCTTGGGCGTCGACCACCCTGACGAAGGCGGCCATTTCACTGGCATGATCAATCATTACGCAATTAGTGAATAATATTCATCAGTGTTCGTCAATATCTCCGGATTAAAGCTTTCAATACGCGGAATTATGTTCCTTTCAATCCAAAGGAGATATCCATGTTCACGACCTCTTATCCCTCGATCCCCGAATATCAGGCCTATATGGCGAAGGCTCACCGTCTGCGGGCGGCCGCCGTCGCCGGCGTGTTCCGAGACTTGGCGCGTTGGGCTTCGGCTGCAGCTCGCTAAACAGGGCGGATGACAGCGCCGTCCTTGATCGGGCCCTGGGGGCACTACGCCCGCTACAACCGGCTGGCCAACGAAACGCTCTACGAGGCCTGCGCCGCGCTCTCTGACGGGGAGCGCCGGCGCGATCTCGGCGCGTTCTTCCGGAGCGTCCATGGCACGCTCAATCACCTGCTCCTGGGCGACCGTATCTGGATGACCCGCTTCGAAGGCGGCAACCATTCCTCGACCGATCTTGGCGCCGTCCTCTACGACGACTTCGCCACCCTGCGCGCCGCGCGGGTGGCCATGGACGTTCGCATCGAGCGGTTCGTCTCGGACCTGCCGCGCGACTTCGCGGCCGGCACGATCCGCTACCTCAACAATGCGGGCATCGTGTCGGAGGATCCGCTTGACGTCCTGCTGCCGCACTTCTTCAATCACCAGACCCACCATCGCGCCCAGGTCCACACGCTGCTGTCGCAGCTTGGCCGTGATCCGCCGGTGCTCGACCTGCACCGCGTGCTGAGGCCTAACCCGACCTAGACTTTTTCGGCACTTTTACGCCGGCCGCTTTCAGCAGCACGCCGGCGGCCTCGCGCGCCGCCGCCGCGACCCTTGGATCGCCGCGGACGATGGCGGCGGCAATAGCGCCGTCGACCAGCAGCAGCAGTTGCAGCGACAGCGTCTCGGGATCGTCGACCTTCAGGCGGACGAGCAGATCGCGGAACCAGATCCGCCGCTGCTCCTTGAAGGTGAGCGCGATCTTGTTGGCGGCATGCGCCGGCTCCTTGAGTTCGGCCACCGCATTCACGAACGGACAGCCGCGGAAGACGCCACCCGCGATGGTGCGTTCCAGCCGCTCGAAATTGCCGAGGATCTGCCGGACCGGCGGCAGGTCGGAGGGTGGCGCCGGTTTCAGCCGTCGCGACAGATAGGCCACGATCAGCTCGTCCTTCGACGGGAAGTGGTTGTAGAGCGTGCGCTTGCTGATGCCGATCTCGGCCGCGATCGTGTCGACGCCGACGGCACGGATGCCCTGGCCGTAGAACAGCCGGTCCGCCGTCTCGAGGATGCGCTCCTGCATGGCTGCCTTGCCGGCCGCTCGCGTCATTGGCTTTGACCTCTTCGCGTCCGACAGTAAAGTACACAGGTCGGTGTAATCAAGAGGGACGCGGCATGGGCGTGCGCCAGAGCTTCGGGCTTGTGATGCAGCCGGTGACGCGCGACATCGCCATCACCGTCTCCGATTTCGCCTTGGCCATGTCGGCGCAGAACCTCTTCTGGGGTTTCCTGCAGCCGGTCGCGGGTGCGTTGGCGGTGCGCATGGGTTTCAGGCCGGTGATGATGGCGGGCGCCGTGTTCTACGCGGCCGGGCTGTTGCTGTTTGCATTCGCCGACGGGCTGCTGGGCGTGCTGCTGGGTGCGGGCGCCCTGATCGGCGTGGCGCTTGCCTGCACGGCCTCGGCCATCGCGCTTGCCGTCGGCTCGCGTGCCGTGTCCGGCGGCGTGCGCAGCCTGGTGCTGGGCGCGATCACCGCCACGGGCTCGCTGGGTGCGCTCTTGTCGGCGCCGCTCGGCCAGGTGCTGACGACCGACTACGGCTGGCGCGCCGGTGTGCTGGGCTTCCTGGTACTGGCGCTCGGCATGCTGCCGGCCGCGTGGATCGCCGGCCGGGTCGACCGGCTGGTGCTGCCGGCGCCGGCCGCGACCGACATCTCCGCGGCGTCGCCCCGGGCGGCGCTGGCGGGCGCCATGCGCAACCTGCCGTTCCTGGTGATGACGGGCGCCTACTTCGTCTGCGGCATGCAGCTCCTGTTCATCACCACCCATCTGCCGTCTTACCTCGCGATCTGCGGCATGGACCCCTCTCTCTCGGCCTCGGCGCTGGCGGCGATCGCGTTGTTCAACGTGTTCGGCAGTCTCTTTTTCGGCTGGGCGGGCGGGCATTGGCCCAAGCTTGCCCTGCTGGGCGGCATCTACATCGCCCGATCGCTGGTGCTGGCGTGGTACTTCATGCTGCCGCCCACGCCCGGCACGACAATCGTCTTCGCCTCGCTGATGGGGTTCCTGTGGCTGGGCGTCGGCCCGCTGGTGGCGGGCTCGGTGGTCGAGATGTTCGGCCTGCGCTGGCAGGCCATGATCCAGGGCGTGGCCTTCATGAGCCACCAGCTCGGCAGCTTCCTGGGCGCGTTCGGCGGCGGGCTGCTGTTCGACGCGCTCAGTTCCTACGACCTCGCGTGGCGGCTGGGCGTCGCCATGGGGTTGGCGGCCGGCATCGTGCAGGTGGCGTTCACGCTGCTTGGGCCACCGCCCCCGGCTGCTAGGCCGAATCCGGCTTGAAGTCGGGCTTGATCTCCTGCTTGCGCCACTTGAAGCGCAGCTCCGAGAGGCCGGTGCAGATGACGTAGAACACCGGGGTGAAGATCAGGCCGAAGAGGGTGACGCCCAGCATGCCGGCGAACACCGCCGTGCCCAGCGATTGGCGCATCTCGGCGCCGGCGCCCTCGCTGATGACCAGCGGCACCACGCCCAGAATGAAGGCGAGCGAGGTCATCAGGATGGGCCGGAGCCGGGTCTTGGCGGCGGTCACGGCGGCATCGAAGCGGTTCATGCCCTGCTCGTGCGCCTGCTTGGCGAACTCCACGATCAGGATGGCGTTTTTGGCCGCGAGGCCCACCAGCACCACGAGGCCGATCTCGACCAGGACGTTGCGGTCGAGGCCCCGGATGTTGACGCCGATCATGGCCGCCAGGATACACATCGGCACGATCAGGATGACTGCGAGCGGCAGCAGCCAGCTCTCGTAGAGTGCGGCCAGCAGCAGGAACACGAACAGCACGGCCAGGCCAAAGGCCAGGACGGCGGTGTTGCCGGCGAGCTTTTCCTGCAGCGCGATCTCCGTCCATTCGAAGTCGAAGCCCGAGGGCAGCACCTTGGCGGCCAGCGCCTCCATGGTGGCGATGCCCTGCCCCGAAGAGTAGCCGCGCTGCAGAGCGACCTGGACCTCGGCCGCCGGATAGAGATTGTAGCGGGCGACGCGGTAGGGGCCGGTGGTGTCGTTGAAGGTCGCGACCGAACCGATCGGCACCATCTCGCCGCTGACGCTGCGGGTCTTGAGATTGGCGACGTCGCGAAGCGTCAGACGATAGGGATTGTCGGCCTGGGCCGTGACACGATAGGTGCGGCCAAGAATGTTGAAGTCGTTGACGAAGGCCGAGCCCATGTAGACCGACAGCGTCTGGAAGACGAAGGCGATCGGCACGCCCAGCTGCTCGGCCTTGGTGCGATCGATGTCGGCCCAGATCTGCGGCGTGCGTGTGCTGAACAGAGTGAAGGCCTGGGTGAGACCAGGGGCCTGTCCGGCGGCGCCGGCCAACGCCCAGGTGGCGCCCTCGAGGGCCGGCAGGCCACGCGCGGCGCGATCCTGGACGTAACCCTTGAGGCCGCCGCCGGTGCCGATGCCCGGCACCGAGGGCGGCTCGAGCACGAACACGAAGGCCTCGCGCAGCCCGAACATGCGCCCCCGCAGCTCGGCCAGAATCATGTCCTTGGTGATGCCCGGCCGCTCGGCGAAGGGCTTCAGGGTGACGAAAACCACGCCGGTATTGGGCGCATTGGTGAAGGTGGCGCCATCGAGGCCAACGAAGGCCACCGCATCCTTGACGCCCGGCTGCGAGACGATGATGTCGGTTGCCTGGCGTATCAGCGCATCCGTGCGCTCAAGCGTGGCGCCGGCCGGCAGCTGCATGGCGGCGATCAGGTAGGAGCGGTCCAGCTGTGGCACCAGGCCGGTCGGCGTCGAGGCCAGGCGATTCTGCGTCAGCGCCAGCAGGCCGGCATAGATCACCAGCATGATGACGCTCATGCGGATCAGGCGTGCCGTCGCGCGGCCGTAGAAGTTCGCCAGCCCTTCGAAGCCACGATTGAAGTGACCGAAGAACCAGTTGACCGGCCACATCACCCGGTCGAGCAGGCTGGGCTTGCCCTTCTCGACGTGCGACAGCGCATGGGTCTTGAGCAGCAGGGCGGCCATCGCGGGCGACAGCGTCAGCGACACGAACGCCGAAATCGCGGTCGAAGCCGCGATGGTGATGGCGAACTGCTTGTAGAAGGTACCCTGCAAGCCGGTGATGAAGGCGGTCGGCAGGAACACCGCGATCAGGACCAGCGAGATGGCGATCAGCGCGCCGCCGACCTCGTCCATGGTTTTGTGCGCCGCTTCCTTGGGCGACATGCCCTGGGTCAGGTAGCGCTCGACGTTCTCGACCACGACGATGGCGTCGTCGACCACGATGCCGATCGCCAGCACCAGGCCGAACAGTGACAGGGTGTTGAACGAGACGCCGACGGCCGCCATCACGGCGAAGGCGCCGATCAGCGACACCGGAATGGCGAGGATGGGAATGATCGCGGCCCGCCAGGTCTGCAGGAACAGGATCACCACGATCACGACCAGGATCAACGCCTCGAACAGCGTCGCGATGACCGCGTCGACCGAGGCCTGAATGAACTCCGTCGGGTTGTAGACGACGGAATAGCCGATGCCGGCCGGGAAGCTCTTCTTCAGCCGCTCCATCTCGGCGATGATGGCGTCCGACGTCGACAGTGCGTTCGAGCCGGGGCGCTGGAAGATACCGATCGCCGTGGCGTTCTTGTTGTTGAGATAGGCGTTCAGCGTGTAGTCCTGCGCGCCCAGCTCGACACGGGCGACGTCGCGCAGCCTGGTCACCGAGCCGTCGGGCTCGGCGCGGATCACGATGTTCTCGAACTGGTCGGGCGCGCTCAGCCGCCCCAGCGTCTGCACCGACAGCGTGAAGGCGCCGGGCGAGACGGCGGGCGCCTGGTTGATGGCGCCGGCGGCGACCTGCAGGTTGGCGGCACGCAGCGCCAGGATGACCTCGGTGGCGGTCAGGTTGCGCGAGGCGACGCGCGCCGGGTCGAGCCAGACACGCATCGAATAGTCGCGCGCGCCGAAGATCAGCACGTTGCCGACGCCGTCGACGCGACTGAGCACATCCTTCACATAGAGCGTCGCGTAGTTGGAGATGTACTGCTGGTCGCGCGAGCCGTCGGGCGAGATCATGTGCACGACCATCATCAGGTCGGGCGAGGCCTTGCGCACCACGATGCCGAGGCGTTGCACGTCCTCGGGCAGGCGCGGCTGGGCGACGGCGACCCTGTTCTGCACCAGCACCTGGGCCTGGTCGATATTGACGCCGGGCTTGAAGACGACGTTGATCGACAGCCGCCCGTCGCCGGTCGACTGCGAGCTGATGTAGAGCATGTCATCGACGCCGTTGATCTCCTGCTCGAGCGGCGTGGCGACGGTCTCGGCGATGACCTCGGCCGAGGCGCCGGGGTAGGTCGCGGTGACGTTGACCGTGGGCGGGGCGATTTCGGGATATTCGGCGACCGCCAGGCCGCGCTGGGCGATGAAGCCCACGATCACGATGATGACGGACAGAACCGAGGCGAAGATCGGCCGGTCGATGAAGAAGTGCGAAAGGCGAATCATTGGCTAGTTCGCCTTCGCGACGATCTCGCCCTTCTGCGGCACCACCTTGACGCCCGGCCTCACCATCGGGTTGGCCAGCCCGTCGAGCACCACCTTGTCGGTTGCGGTGATCCCGCTGCGCACGACGCGCAGCCCGTCGACCAGCGGCCCGAGCACCACGGGCTTGCCCTGCACGACGTTGTCGGGCCCGACCGTGAACACGATCTTGCGCGCCTGGTCGGAGATCACCGACGAATCGGGGATCAGCAGGGCATCGTACTCGCCGCCGAACAGTTGCAGCCGGCCGAAGATGCCGGGGGTCAGGAGCTGGTCCTTGTTCTCGACAATGGCGCGGGCGCGGATGGTGCCGGAGCGGGTGCCCAGCGTGTTGTCGACGAAGTCGATCCTGCCGGTGCGCTTCCAGTCGGTCTCGTCGGAGAGGCGGATGCGCACCGGAATGACGGTATCGCCGCGCTCCGATGGCCGCGACCCGGACAGGAACAGGCGCTGGTAGCGGATATAGTCCGATTCGGAGATATCGAACACGAAGCGGATCGGGTCGAGGGTGACGATGGTGGCGAGCAGGGTGGCGCCGGTCTGGCCGCCGGAGACCAAATTGCCGGCGTCGACCTTGCGGTCGGAGATGCGGCCGGCCAGCGGCGCGCGCACGTCGGCCCAGTCGAGATTGAGCTCGGCCGTTTTCTCACCGGCTTCGGCTGCCTTCTGCTGGGCGCGCGCCACATTGAGGTTGGCCTTGCGCTGGTCGTGCTCCTGGTCGGTGATGGTGCGCGACTTGATCAGCGTAGCGCTGCGTTCGACCTGGTTTTCGGCCAGCTCGACCTGGGCCTTGGTGCGCGCGACTTCCGCCGCCGCGCTCTCGACAGCGATCTCGAACGGCCGCTTGTCGATGCTGAACAGAAGGTCGCCGACATTGACGATCTGGCCGTCACGGAAATGCAGCTTGTCGATGAAGCCGGAAACGCGAGCCCGCACCTCGACCGAGGCGACCGGTTCGAAGCGGCCGGAATATTCGTCCCACTGCGTGACGCGCTTGGCAATCGGCTCGGCAACGCCGACGGGCATCGCGGGCGGGCCGCCCTGCGCCAACGCCGGCGCGGCGGCAAGGGCAAGGGCGGCGGCGAAGAAGAGTTGGCGAAAAATGGACAACGAAGCTCCCCCGCGACTCATTCTGCGTCGCTGGGGCAGATGTGGTTCTGCCTAGAGGCTCTGTCAATTGCCTACGTGGTAAAGGCATGTTTTGGGGAGTCACCTGGCGGTGACCGCTGCGCAATCATCATGCCATCTGCCATGGCCGCGGCGCCACGATGCTAGCAAAATGCCAGCATGGTCGAACAATGCAGTCTCGCCGTAATCGTCAATCGCGCCGCCAACAAAGGCGGGGCCGGGCGACGCTGGCTGGCGATCAACGCGCAGTTGAAGACGCATCTCGGGTTTTTCCAGCCGCTGTTCACCGAAGCACCGGGCCACGCCACCGCGCTGGCGCGCGAGGCGCTGTCACGAGGCGCCCGCCGTTTCGTGGCGGTGGGCGGCGACGGCACCGCGAACGAGGTGCTGAACGGCCTGCTCGATGCCTCGGGCCGTCTCATCGCCTCCGACGCGGTTCTCTGCCCGGTGCCCGCCGGCACCGCCAACGAACTCTGCCGGGCGCTCGGCCATCTCGAGGATCCGGCGCGGGCTTATGCGGCGGCAGCTGGCCGCGGCAGCCGGCCTGTCGATCTGCTGCGCGTCCGCTGCGTCGATCTCGCCGGCCATCAGGTCGAGCGCTTCGGCTATCTCATCGTGTCGTTGGGCGCAGCGGCCACCATCAGCCATCGCACCTCGCGCTCGGCGTGGCTGAAGAAACTGGGCGAGATCGCCTATCTGCTGATGACCCCGGTCGTGACCCTGAGCTACCGCCACCGCGACATCGCCATCGCGATCGATGGTGGCGCACCGCAGACGCGGCGGCTGTTCACCGCCATGGTCGCCAACACCGAGAACGGCGGCGGCGGCATGAGATTGATGCCGGGTGCCAGGTTCGACGACGGCATCCTCGACCTGATCGAGATGGGCGATATCTCGCGGCTGGGTGTGCTGCTGGGCGTCATGCCCAAGCTCTACAGCGGCGCGCACGTCGGTCATCCCAAGGTGAGGGTGAGCCAGGGCACGTCGTTTCGTTTCGAGTCCGAGGTCGAGACCCTGGTCGATCTCGACGGCGAGACCGTCGGCTGCCTGCCGCTGGAAGTCGCCGTGCTGCCGCGTGCCTTTCTGGTCGGCGCGCTCTGAGGGGAACCTCCGGCCACGAACAGCGTTTGCGGGGTGGAGGAATTCATCATGCACGCAATTCGTTTGATACTCGTGTCGGCGCTTTGTGCCGGCCTCGTGTCGCCGGCCTGGGCCGACAACGACAAGAACAAGGGCAAAGGCAACGACAACGACCGTGGTCAGAGCCAAGGCAATCGTGGCGACAAGGGCAACGACAACAAGGGCAATGACAACAAAGGCAACGACAGGGCGACGGTCATCCAGACGCCGACGCAGGTCATCGTGACCGACCGCGACCGGACCACCGTCTACACCTACTACCGGACCGAGTTCACGAGCGGCAACTGCCCGCCGGGCCTCGCCAAGAAGAACAATGGCTGCTTGCCGCCGGGTCAGGCCAAGAAGCTCTGGGGTGTCGGCCAGCCGTTGCCGCCGACCGTCGTCTATTATCCATTGCCGCAGCCGTTGATGGTTCAGCTCGCGCCGCCGCCACCCGGCTACGACTATGTCCGGATCGACGACGATATCGTGCTGATGAATCGTGACACGCGGCTGGTGACCGAGATCATCAGCAATCTCGCCCAGTTGATGAACTGAGGCCGGGACCGGACAGCCCCACTTCCGCCTAGTGGCGGAAGTGGCGCATCCCGGTGAAGACCATGGCGAGGCCGGCATTGTCCGCGGCCTCGATCACTTCCTTGTCGCGCATCGAGCCCCCGGGCTGGATGATCGCCGTGGCGCCCGCTTCAGCCGCGGCCAGCAGGCCGTCGGCGAACGGGAAGAAGGCATCGGACGCCACGACGGAGCCGATCGCCGGGCTTTGCGCCAGCTTGGCGATCTCGCCTGATTCAGCGGCGCGCATGGCGGCGATCCGCGAGGAGTCGCGGCGGTTCATCTGGCCCGCGCCGACACCCACGGTCGAGCCGTCCTTGGCATAGACGATGGCGTTCGACTTCACGTGCTTGCAGACGGTGAAGGCGAACAAGAGGTCGTCGAGCTCCTGAGCGGTCGGCGCCCGCTTGGTCACGACCTTGAGGTCGCTCTTGGTCAGATGGCCATTGTCTCGGCTCTGGAAGAGATAGCCGCCCGCCACGCTCTTGATCGTCATGCCGGCGCTCGCCGGATCGGGCAACGTGCCGGCCAGCAGCACGCGCACGTCCTTCTTGCGGGCCAGGATCTCGAGGGCCTCGGGCGTGGCGTCGGGTGCGATCACGACTTCGAGGAAGCGCTTGGCGAGGTCGGTCGCGGTCGCGGCTTCAAGCGTGCGATTGAGCGCCACGATGCCGCCGTAGATCGACACCGGATCGCAGGCATAGGCTTTGAGATAGGCGCTGTACTGGTCCTTGCCGATCGCCACGCCGCAGGGATTGGCGTGCTTCACCACGACGACGGCGGGTTCCTTGAACTCCGCGACGCATTCATAGGCCGCGTCGGTGTCGCCGATGTTGTTGTAGGAAAGCTCCTTGCCCTGGACCATGTGCGCCGTGGCGACGCCGGGCCGCTTGCTGCCGTCGGAATAGAACGCCGCCTTCTGATGCGGGTTCTCGCCGTAGCGCAGCGTCTGCACGCGCTCGGCCGCGATCGTCAGCCGCTCGGGGAAGGTGTCGTTCTCCTGCTTGGCAAACCAGGTGGCGATGGCTGAATCATAAGACGCCGTGCGGCTAAAAGCCTTGGCGGCGAGCTTACGACGCAGCGCCAGCGTCGTAGCGCCTTTGTTGGCCGTGAGTTCGTCGAGCACCGCAGCGTAGTCCTTCGGATCGACGACGATGGTGACGAAGTCGTGGTTCTTGGCCGAGGCGCGGATCAGCGCCGGGCCGCCGATGTCGATGTTCTCGACGCAGGTCGGGAAATCGGCGCCGCGCGCCACCGTCGCCTCGAACGGATAGAGGTTCACCACCACGAGATCGATGCCGGCGATCTTGTGATCGTCCATCGCCTTTTTGTGTCCGGCGTCGGTGCGGCGCGCCAGGATGCCGCCATGGATCGTGGGCTGCAGGGTCTTCACCCGCCCATCCATGATCTCGGGAAAGCCGGTGTGGTCGCTCACCTCGACGACTTTCAGGCCGGCGTCGCGCAGCGATTTGGCCGAGCCACCGGTCGAGAGGATTTCGACCCCATGGGCTGCCAGCGCCTTGCCCAGCTCGACCAGGCCCTCCTTGTCGGAGACGGAGATCAGGGCGCGCTGGACGCGGGCGAGATCGGGGGTGGGCGAGGGGACGTAGGAGGGGCTTGCGGACATGGGCGCCCTTTTAGCCCGCGGTTTCGGGGGTAAGAAGTGGCAGATTTACGCGGCTTTCTAAGATGTAGATCGTCGAACGGCGGGTGGAAGTGGTCATCGCTCGCTCCACCGCTTTGTACACCGACGGTTCCTACGCTGCGGGCGTGACCATTGCGCGGATGATGTTGGCGATTTTGGCCGCCTCGGCTTCGTTCAAATCGTAGGGCAGACCATGAATAACGATCATCGTGTCGGGCCGAATTGGAATGGAAAGCGCATTCAGCGCCGGTGGTGGCACGGTGTCTCCGCTTCCGGTCGGCGCTGCTAACCGCGTTTCTTTTCGCGCCTCCGGCTTGCGGCGTTCCCGCTGCTGCACGCCGGGCCGGAAGTTCAACGGGCTGTCGAGATAAAGCTTAAAATCATCTAGCGCCGAACGTAGCCGACTTAGATAGGTCGTTAGACTACCTGGGGTATAGGCCTTGCCTTCTAGGTTGGTGAACCGGCGCATAAGAGTATCAAGATCGAGCACAGTGACATCTTGCGCTTCATCTGCGCTTAGGATGCCAAGAACTTTATTGGCTGCCGCCTTACGAGCGATCACTGTGTTCTTCGCCATCAGGCCTTTTTCAGACATCCAATCTAGGAAGGCAAAAAAATCCTGTCTCGTGCGATTTCCTGTCATCTGATATCCACCATATGTCCACTATGTACATCAAAGGCGATATATCGTCAATATTTCAGAACCTGACAGGAACATTTGACATATTCAGGCAGATTAAATGAGAATATCGTCATTCATTGACAATTTATGCATATTTTGGCTTCATGTAGAGCGTTCGTACATATCAATTTGATGTGTCGAAACAATATGATGTGATGGCCTTCGATCCGACCAAGCCGTTTAATGATCTTCCCTCTCTGCCGCCTGATGGAGAGGTCGAAACTCGTCGCACTCTCAAAGCTTGTGTAGACGCGCGAGCAGCCTTGGCAGCTCTGCGGGGCGCGGGAAATCTAATCCCAAACCAAGCCATGCTGATCAACAGCATCCCCACCTTGGAGGCTCAAGCGAGCTCGGAGATTGAGAATATCGTCACAACGGCGGATCGCCTTTTCCTCTACGCCAGCAACACTGACGCAAATACTGATCCCGCCACCAAAGAGGCTCTGAACTATCGCAAAGCGCTCTATGTCGGCTCCGATCTTCTCAAGCGCCGTCCGATCTCCACGGCCATGGCCTCTACGGTCTGCAGTATCGTCAAAGGCGTCGACATGGACGTCCGCAAAACACCGGGAACAAAACTAATTAATCAGAAAACCGGTGCGGTAATCTATACGCCACCCGAGGGAGAGGGACGCCTTCGCGATATGCTCGCGAATTGGGAAGTCTATCTCCACAATACCCCAGAAGTTGATCCCCTCATCCGTATGGCCGTGGCTCACTATCAGTTCGAAGCCATCCATCCCTTTACCGACGGCAATGGTCGAACGGGTCGCGTCCTCAACCTTCTTTTCTTGATCGAACAAAAGCTTCTGGATACGCCGGTGCTCTATCTCAGCCGTTACATCATCGAGCATCGTGCCGACTACTATCAGCTCCTCTCGGACGTAACCACCGATCATAAATGGGAAGATTGGATATGCTACATGCTCGCGGCTGTCACAAACACAGCCCGATGGACGACCACCAAGATCGATGCCATTCGCGATACACTCAATAAAACTGCAGAAAGGATTCGGCGAGAAGCCCCCCGAATCTACTCTCGTGAACTCGCTGAGAGCATATTTGTCCAGCCGTACTCCCGCATTGGCGATCTCGTCGAGGCCGGCATCGGTCAACGGCAGTCAGTATCTCAATATCTCAAAGTCCTTTGTGAAATCGGTGTATTGGAGGAGCGCAAACGTGGGCGCGAAAAGCTGTTCATCAATCCAGCGCTACTCAAAATTCTAACGGACCGTGCCTAGCGAAAGATATCATCGGAACGCAACACCGAGGTATCCGGTGGCACTATGAGAAACTCAGTGCGGTTTCGTGCGTGCACGCCAAGTTCCTCCGGGCGCCGCCAGGATCGCTGTCTGCAGCGGCGGGCCGGCACGTCTCATCCGTCGGCCCCCTCCAGAACGCGGACCTTGAAGCCGTCGGCCTGCAGCGCAGCGAGAAGCTCACCGAGGTGGGCGCGGTCGCGGGTTTCGACGGTGACATCGAGCTCGGTCGCCTTGGCGACCACGCCGAACAGCCTTTGGTGCAGCACTTCCACGATATTGCCGCCGGCGCCGCCGATCAGGCCGGCGACCCGGGCGAGCTGGCCGGGGGCATCGCCGATCATGAGCCGCAGCCGCACGATGCGGCCGTCGCGCACCAGCCCGCGCAGCAGGACCGAGGCCAGCAGGCGGGTGTCGATGTTGCCGCCACACAGCACGAGGCCGACCTTGCGGCCGGTGAAATGCTGCGGATGGGCGAGGAGGGCCGCGAGGCCTGCCGCACCCGCACCTTCGGCCACCGTTTTCTCGACCTCGAGGAAGAGCGCGATGGCGCGTTCGATCGCTACCTCGTCGACTGCCAGCACGCGATCGATCAGGGCGCGGGCGATGGCGAGCGGCGCCTGGCCGATGTCGCGCACCGCGATGCCCTCGGCGATGGTGTCGCCGCCCACCGTCACCGGCTCGCCGGCCAGAAGCTGGCGCATCGCCGAATAGCCGGCCGATTCGACGCCGATCACCTTCAGGTCGGGTTTCAGGCTGCGCGCCGCCACGGCGCAGCCGGCGATCATGCCGCCGCCGCCCACCGGGACCACCAGCGTGTCGAGCTCGGGCACGTCCTGCAGCATTTCGAGCGCGATCGTGCCCTGGCCCGCGATCACGCGGGGATCGTCGTAGGGATGCACGAACACCAGTCTTTCGGCGGCGGCAATGCGATGAGCTTCGGTGGCGGCCTCGGCCAGCGTGTCGCCCACCAGTACGACGCGAGCCCCGTGGTCGCGGGTGTGCTTCACTTTGGTGTTGGGTGTGAAGGACGGCATGACGATGGTGGCGGGAATGCCGAGGCGCCCGGCGTGATAGGCCACGCCCTGGGCGTGGTTGCCGGCCGACATGGCGATGACGCCGCGCTTGCGCTCCTCGTCGGTGAGCTGCAGCAGCGTGTTGAGCGCACCGCGCTCCTTGAACGAGGCGGTGAACTGCAGGTTCTCGAACTTTATCCAGACATCGGCATGGGCGATGCGCGACAGGGTCTCGCTGCGCAGGCAGGGCGTATGGACGACCGCGCCCTTGATTCGCGAAGCGGCGGCCCGGACATCGGCCAGGGAAACGGGGAGAGTATCGGCTGCGGGGCTGGTCATGGCTGGTCAGTAACCGTCGTGGCACAGCGTCTGGAGCTGCGGCAGGGGAATGGAGTCGATGTCGAGGGCGGCGAGAAGGTCGTTCTCGGCCGTGAAGTCCCGCCCGTACATTGCCGAGAAAATCCCGATGCCCGCCTCGTGCAACGGCGCGGGATGGTCCGCGAGGCGACCGAGCTTCGCGGTTGGAACCAGGCCAAAAGGCACGTCCTCGGTGACATAGCGGCTGTCGGCCGTCGTCGGGCCGGCGCCGCCCTTGCCGATGGCATGCATCGCCTGGTGCATCTCCGAGGCCGAACCCAGGGGCACGCCAAACGACAAGTGGATGTGCTGGAAAATGGTGCGGACTTCGAGGCCAAGGGCGGTCGCAATGGCGAGACGCTCACGGTCGAGCTCCTCGAGCAGGCGGCCGATCTTCGGTGTCACATTCTCCGCCTGGCCCCAGTTCTCGCCACGCTCCATGCGCGTCATGTTGCCGAGCGCGATGCCCATGTGGGTCGTCGGATTGAGGTTGCTCAAGGCGATCGCCAGCAGGCTTTGCCGATCGACAAATCGGTCGCCGAACAGCGATTGGCAAGTGGCGAGACCCTCCGCGCTGCGCGCTGCCGGCACCGTCGCGAGATCGACCGATTGGCGCACCGTGTTGACCTGGACCTTGGTAGGGCCGGTCTGTCGGCCGCTCACCAGCGTGGTGCTCCAGGCAACGATTGGGACCGCGATTCGTCGGGCGGCCAGCAGTCGCGACAGGTAGAGCGCGCCGAACGAGGCGTGCGAGCTCACGATCACTGTTTGCGCCGGCGTGATGTGCGGCGCGATCCGGTCGAACACGTTCTTGTGACCGTAGGCCGGCAAGGCGATCAGGATTGTCTCGGCGCCGCCGACAAGTTCCTCCGCGCTGGCCGCAACGGCCGGCCTGAACGTTCCCTCGATGGCGCCGGCGGCGACGAGCGGCTCACCTGCCGACAGGGCCTTCGTGCGTTCGCCCGACGGCGACCACAGGGTGGCGGCATGTCCCTGCTGTTGGAGAAACGTCGCCATTCCGAACGCGATCGAACC
Source organism: Reyranella massiliensis 521 (assembly GCA_945860205.1). Taxonomy (GTDB): domain Bacteria; phylum Pseudomonadota; class Alphaproteobacteria; order Reyranellales; family Reyranellaceae; genus Reyranella; species Reyranella massiliensis_B. The sequence continues at coordinate 32,321 of CAMARK010000034.1, forward strand.
CGCGCCGACGATGCCAACCTTCATTCTCTACATCCTGCTGCAGTCCGGCGCGGCGCCGGAAAAGCCCGTCGTCTCGACCGGAGCACCGAAGGTGCGGAGCGGAGAGACCTTCCCTCCACCAAAAGCAGGCAAATTGTAGAGGGAAGGTCTCTCCACTTCGCCTCGCTACGCTCGGCTACGGTCGAGACGACGGAGTTTTTCCACGTCAACCTCAACTCAACCCGCCAGGCGGCGGTCGAGCCAGTCGCGGGTGCGGTACAAGGCACCGATCAACGGCAGGTACATCGAAGGATCGCCGTTGTAGAGCGGATGCTCGGGGAACTCGCGCCCGTCGAAGGCATTGACCGGCGCGTTCGAGCCGCCCGCGATCTTCTTCGCGGTCTGGGTGCCGAGATAGGTCATCATGGCGACACCGTTGCCGTTGCAGGCGAGCAGATAGTGCATGCCGTCGTCCTGGCCCATGTGCGACATAGAATCGAGCGCGAAGGCGACGTTGCCCGTCCACACATGCGTTATGCGGATGCCGTCGAGCTGGGGGAAGCGGTCGATCATGTACTGGTACAGGATCGGCGCGCTCACCTCCGGCGGCGCCGCCGTGAAGCGGGCGCGGCCGCCAAATATCAGATACTTGCCGTCGGGCGAGGGCCGGTAATAGGTCAGCACGCGCTTGGTGTCGCCGATCGAGCGCTGCAACGGGATCAGCTCCGTCGCCGGCATCGGCAGCTCTTCGGTGGCGATGATGTGGCTCGCCACCGGCACGATGCGCATCTTCAGCTTCGGCGTCAGGTCGCCGGTATAACCATTGGTCGCGATCACGACTTCCTTGCATGTGATCGGGCCCTTCGCGGTTAGCACGCGCCAGCCGCTGCCAATCTTCTCGATGCGCTCGGCCTCGAGGTTGCCGCACAGCACAGCGCCTTGGCTGTGCGCAGCTTCGAGCAGGCCCTTGTAGTAGCGCGCGGGATGGAGATTGCCGCCGCTCTTCACATACATGCCGCCGTAGTAATAATCCGACGCCATCATCTCGCGCACGCGCTCGCGCGGAATCATCTCCGCGCCGACATTGGCGTATTTGTTGAACATCTCGACCTTGCGCGCCTGGTCGTCATAGTGCTTGGGCGTCCAGGCGCCGGTGAAGCGGCCGGTGGTGATCAGCCCGCAATCGATTTTCTCGCGCGCGATGATGTCGATCAGGGTCTGCAGCGAATCGGCGCCGCTGCCCAGGAACGCCGCCTTGTTGGCGGCGAACTCCGCCTCGACCTTGGGATTCTTGCCGCCCAGCCCCTTGGCGATGTTGGTGCCGCCCGAGAGCATGCCGCCGTTGCGGGTGCTGGCGCCGATGCCGAACACGCCGCGTTCCAGCACCACGCAGTCGATGCCGTTGCGCCTGAGCTCCAGCGCCGTCGACAGGCCGCCATAACCCGCGCCCACGATCACCACGTCCGTCTTGGCCGGCGGGTCGACGCTCAACGCGTTGTTGGGCGTCCATGCTTCCCACCACCAGGGTTGCGCCTTGAACGCGGGGTGGAAGATGTCGGCACGCATTGCGTCAGGCCGCTCGCTTCGGCGCCACGGGCTCAATGCGGGCGAGCCGGCCTGCCAGCCGTCGCCGCGCTGACCACAGGTCGAGATTCTCCTGCATGCGCAGGAAGAGCTCGGCACGGCCTCCGACAAGACGGGCAAATCGCAGCGCCATATCGGCCGACATGGCGCTGCGACCGCACAATACGGCATGCAGAGCCTGACGGCTGACGCCCATGCGCCGCGCTGCGTCGGTCACGGACAGACGCGCATGCTCCTCGATGATCTCGCGCATGAGTTCGCCCGGATGGGTTGGTGGCCGCGTCTGAATACCCAAAGACAACTCGCCCATAAAGCCTCCTCGAATCTCAGTGGCACTGCTCCAGATCGCGCACGTGCTAGAAATCCGTCACCTTGCCGTTGAACTGCCAGTCGCCGTAGCGCGTCGGCTCGGGGCCCGGCGGGCCGCCAATCTCCTCGACCTTCTTCGGCTTCTCGGGCGGGACTGAGGCGGCCGGCTCCGCTTTAGCGGGCTCGGGCAGGGTGGGCTTTTTAGTGTCAGTCATGCCGGCATGATGCCCCCGGACGCCTTGATTCGCCACAGTTGGCAACCATCTTTCCCGCCATGAACTACTTCAGGACGGCTCTCCTTCTCGCGGCCCTCACCGGCTTCGTCCTGGTGGCGGGCTATCTGCTGGGCGGCCAATCCGGCCTCGTCATCGCCCTAGTCGCCGCCCTGGGCATGAACCTGTTTGCCTACTGGAACAGCGACAAGATGGTGCTGCGCATGAGCAACGCGCAGGAAGTCGGGCCGGAGCAGGCGCCCGAACTCTACGGCATCGTTCAGGAGCTGGCGCAGCGCGCCGGCTTGCCGATGCCGCGCGTCTATGTGATCGACGAGGAGCAGCCCAACGCCTTCGCCACCGGCCGCAACCCCGAGAACGCGGCGGTCGCGGCGACCACGGGCCTGCTGCGCCACCTCAGCCGTGAGGAGGTCGCGGGCGTAATGGCGCACGAGCTCAGCCACGTCCGCCACCGCGACACGCTGATCATGACCATCGCCGCCACGCTTTCCGGCGCCATCGGCATGCTGGCGAGCTTCGGCGGCATGATGGGCGGCGGCCGCGATTCCGAGGGCCGGCCGCTGGTCAATCCGATCGTGGCCATTGCCGCCATGATCCTGGCGCCGCTCGCCGCGGCGCTGGTCCAGATGGCGATCAGCCGTGGCCGCGAATACGAGGCCGACCGCATGGGCGCGGAGATTTCCGGCCAGCCGCTGTGGCTCGCCTCGGCGCTGGCGAAGCTGCACGCCGGCACCCAGCAGATCCCCAACCGGGCGGCCGAGGCCAACCCGGCGACGGCGCACATGTATATCGCCAATCCTCTGTCTGCCGGCGGCCTGCGCAGCCTGTTCTCGACCCATCCGCCGATGGAAGAGCGCATCGCGCGGCTGGAAGCGATGGCCGGCCAGATGGGGGCGGACCAGATGGGTGGTGGCGGTTATCGCGCCGCGCCGGCGGCGAACACCAACCCGTGGACCGCGCCGGTCCCGCAGGCGCCGCGCCGCGGCCCCTGGGGCTGAAGCGCTAAGGTTTCGGCAGCGCCGCGGGCTCCTCGCCGAGATCGACGTCTAAAATGCGCTGACCGCGTTTGGTGATGCGGTCGGCCGAAATATCGACCTCGCGCAGGTCCTTCTCGGTCATGGTGAAGTGCGTTTTCAGCTTCTCGACCCGGTCGTCGAGCCGCCGGACATCCTCCAGCAACAGCCCGACCGTCTTCTGGATCTCGCCCGCCTGCTCGCGCATACGCACGTCCTTCAGCACGGCGCGCACGGTGTTCAGCGTCGCCATCATGGTGGTGGGCGACACGATCCAGACGCGGGCCTTGTAGGACTCCTCGACCAGGCCGGTGAAGTTGGCGTGCAGCTCGGCATAGACCGCCTCGGAGGGCAGGAACATCAGAGCCGACTCGGCGGTTTCCCCCGACACGATGTACTTGGCGCGGATGTCCCCGATATGCTTGCGGATCGCCTGCTGGAAGCTGCGCTGGGCAATGAGCAGGGCCGCCGTGTCGCCCGCCGCCACGGCGCGTAGCGCGCTGTAGCTTTCGAGCGGGAACTTGGCGTCGATGGCGATCGGCCCAGGCGGGTTGGGCAATTTCAGCAGGCAGTCGACGCGCGCGCCTGACGACAGCGTCGACTGGAATTCGTAGGCCGAGGGCGGCAGGGCGTTCTGCACCAGGTCGTTGAGCTGGACCTCGCCGAAGGCGCCGCGCGCCTGCTTGTTGGACAGCACCTCCTGCAGGCTCACGACCTGCGTCGAGAGCTCGCCGATTTTCTTCTGCGCTTCGTCGATGCGGACCAGCCGCTCGCGCAGGTCGGTGACGATCTGGCCGGTCGCCTTCTCGGTCCGGTCCAGCCTCTCCTCGACCACCTTGGAGAGCGCCTGTTCCTGCTCGCGCAGCGAACGCTCGACCCGCTGGACGGTTTCGGACTGCTGGCTGAGAGCGAGCGCAAGCTGCTGGCGCATGGTCTCGGCCTCGCTGCTGCCGCGGCGGGTCAGCGCGAGAACCAACACCAGGATCAGCAGCGCGATGGCCGCCAGCAAGACGATCGTCAGGGTATCCATTGGTTCCTTTATAGGCCGCCGGCCCTAGAAGCGCATCGACAAGCGCACGACTGGCCGGTAATCCAGCCCCATGCCTCCTCATCACGATCCAGACGTCTGGCTGTTCGACCTCGACAACACGCTCTATCCGGCGCGCTGCAACCTGTTCGCCCAGATCGACGTGCGCATCGGCCGCTACATTTCCGACTGGCTGAAGGTCACGCCGGAAGAGGCGCGGATCGTGCAGAAGCAATACTGGAAGGACCACGGCACTTCTATGCGCGGGATGATGACCCTGCACGGCGTCGACCCCAAGCACTACCTCGACTATGTCCACGACATCGACTACTCGCCGGTACCGCATGCCCCCGAGCTCGAAGCGTCCCTGGCCAGGCTGCCGGGCCGCAAGCTGATCTTCACCGCCGGTGACGTGCAGCATGCCGAGCGCGTCATGGAGAAGCTCGGCATCACGCATCACTTCGAGGCGATCTTCGACATCGCGGCGGGCGACTATTGGCCCAAGCCGCACCGGCAGATCTATGACGAGCTGGTGCGGCGGCACAATATCGACCCGACCCGCGCGGCCTTCGCCGACGACATCGCGGTCAACCTGAAGCCCGCGGCCGACATGGGCATGCGCACCATCTGGATCCGCACCGACGAGAGCGTGGCGCGCGCGGCCGGCCTCGATCTCGACCATATCCATCACCAGACCGACGACCTTGCGACATGGCTCGCCGAGTGGCTGGCGGAACGGAACAAGACGGAGAAGAAAGCGTGAAGATTCTCATTCTCGGTGCCGGTGCCGTCGGTGGCTATTGGGGTGCGCGGTTGCATCAGTCGGGCGCCGACGTGACCTTCCTGCTGCGCGAGAAGCGCGCCGAGAAGGTGCGGAAGGAAGGCCTGGTCGTCAAAAGCCCAAAGGGTGACGCCGTCGTCCCGGCGAAGGTCGTGACTAAAGGGAGCGAGGACGGGCCCTATGATGTCGTCGTGCTGGCTTGCAAGGCCTACGATCTCGACTCGGCGATGGAGTCGATCGCGCCAGCGGTCGGCGGCGGCACCACCATCGTGCCGATGCTGAACGGCCACGCCCATTTCGCCACGCTCGACACGAAGTTCGGCGCGGCCAGGGTCGCTGGCGGCCTCGCCCGCATCTCGGGCATGCTGGGACCCAACGGCGAGATTCTGCACTCAGGCGCGTCGGGCGTGTCTTTCGGCGAGCGCGACGGCAAGCCTGCACGGGCCTCGCTCGTGGAGCTCGAGGCGGCCTGCAAGAAGGCCGGTATCGAGGGCGGCATCAATGCCAACATCAACCAGGATCTCTGGGACAAGTGGATCATGCTGGCCACGATCGCCGGCATGTGTTCCTCCATGCGCGGCACCGTCGGCGACATCATGGAGACCGAAGATGGAGAGGCCATCGTGCTGGAAACGCTGGACGAGAGCTGCAAGGTCGCCACGGCGGAAGGCCACGCCCCCAGCGACAAGGTCCTGGCCGGCCTCAGGACCATGCTGACGACCAAGGGCTCCAAGGCCGTGGCGTCGATCCTGGGCGACATGGAAAAGGGCGGTGCGGCCGAAGGCAAGCAGATCGTGGGCGACATGCTGGGGCGGGCCCGCAAGCATGGAATCGCCGCCCCCAACCTGCGCTTCGCCTATACGCATCTTCAGACCTACGAGGCGCGCCGGGCGCGGGGTGGTCTCAAGTGAAAACTCTCGTCCTCGGCGCCGGCGCGATCGGCGGCTATGTCGGCGGTCGGCTGCACCAGAGCGGCGCCGACGTGACGTTCCTCGTGCGCGACAAGCGGAACGAAGCGCTGAAGCGCGATGGGCTGGTCATCAAGAGCACCAAGGGCGACATCATCCAGACAGTGAAAACCGTCACCAAGGCGAGTGACGGCGGGCCATATGACATCGTGCTGCTGACCTGCAAGGCTTACGACCTCGACTCGGCGATCGACGCCATCGCTCCGGCGATCGGCGCCGGTACCACGATCGTGCCGCTGCTGAACGGCATGCGTCATATCGACGTGCTGGCCGCGAAGTTCGGCGACGCCAAGGTGGTGGGCGGACTCGCCCGCGTGGGCGTCGCCATGAACGACAAGGGCGAAATCCTGCACACCAGCCCGTTCGCCGCCATCTCCTTCGGCGAGCGCGACGGCAAGCCTGCGCGTCCGGCGCTGGTCGCGCTCGATGCCGCGATCAAGAAGTCGGGCGTCGATGGTGGGCTGAACGCCAACATCGTCCAGGATCTCTGGGACAAGTGGATCATGCTCTGCACGCTGGCGGCGACCTGCTGCCTGATGCGCGGCGCCTCGGGCGATGTCCTCGAAGCCGATGAAGGCCAGGCGATCGTGCTCGAGACGGTCGACGAGGGCCGCAAGGTCGCGGCTGCGGCAGGTCACGATCCCGGCGAAAAGGGCATCGCCACCATTCGCTCGTTCCTGACGGTCAAGGGCTCGAAGTTTACCGCCTCGATGCTGCACGATCTCGAGAAGGGCGCGATGGTCGAGGCCGACCATGTGGTGGGCGACATGATCGCGCGGGCGAAGAAGGCCGGAATCGCCGCGCCCAACCTGCGCATGGCCTATGCCCATCTGCAGGTCTACCTGGCATTGCGCGCCCGCAAGCAGGCTTGAAAAGTCTGAAGGCGCGACGGAACCATCCGGTCGCGCAAGCGTAGTTTCCGGGGCGCAGAAGTCGCGCGCCAACCGATTCCATATTCTCAAGCCTCAAAGACCAGGAGCATCCAAGATGCCTGCTCTCGTGCGTAACCGTTCGGTTCCCAACATCGTCGTCAGCAACGCCGACTACGAGCGCCTGACAGATCTCGCCACCGCCTCGCTTGAGCGCCTGCCGGAAGTGGCCACCGAGTTGCTGGACGAGATGGACCGCGCCAAGATCGTCAGTGATGAAAACGTGCCGGCCAATGTCGTCCGCATGGGCTCGACCGTGACCTTCCGGGCGGACGACGGCCGCGAGCTGACCGAGACGCTGGTCTATCCGGTCGACGAGGACAGTGACGCACACAAGATCTCGGTGATGACGCCGGTGGGTGCGGCGCTGATCGGCCTGGCCGAGGGCCAGTCGATTTCGTGGATGGCGCGCGACGGCCGCGGCCATGAGCTCACGGTCGTGAAGGTCCGGCAGTAGGCGGGCGCTCGCACTGCCAGCATTCGCTCACGTGCATGTGATGTGCAGGTTCAGCAGGAATATGCTATGAATTCTGTCAGGCTGACGCTTAATCCGCGTCGGCCTTTTCTTTGGCCATGCCCCGCCCGGCGCGCGACACGGTTCGCATTCTTCGACACGCGGGTGTCGGAAAACGGCCGGCGAAAAGCCTTGCCGATCAACGCCCTGAATTTTCCGACAGGATTTTCCCGACACCGGGGCGTCTGCAAAAAGCCTCGGCATCCGAGGACTGCTGGTTGGCCGGCGTGGTCCTAGAAGCCGTAGAGTTCGGCCGGATTGTCGACCAGGATGCGCTTTCGCACGGCCTTGTCCGGCACCCAGTCGAGCAGCATGTCGGCCAGGGGCCCGTCGTTGGGCATCGGGATCGGGCACATCGGATGGGGCCAGTCGGTGCCCCACAGGATGCGGTCCGGCCGGCGGGCGACCAGCGCATGGGCGAACGGCACCGTATCGGCATAGGGCAGATGGCGGTCGGCCGTGATGCGGTAGGGACCGGTCAGCTTCACCCAGCAATTGCCATCGGCCACGCGGTCGAGAAAGCCGCGATAGCGCGGATGATCGATCCCGAGGCTTGTCGGCATATACCCCAGGTGTCCGACCGAGATCGGCACCGGCAACGTGCCGAGTTCGGCCATATCGGCCTCGTGGACATGGAGCAGGAATTCGATGTGCCAGCCCAGCGGTTTCAGCCGCTCGGCGACGCGGCGCAACTCGGAGAACGACTTGAAGGGATTGCCGCCGGGATCGGCGATATTGACGCGAATGCCGCGGGCGCCCTTCGCATGCATCGCCTCCAGCTCGCGGTCGGTGATGCTCGAATTGACCGAGACCACGGCCCGCAGGCGGTCGGGATGCGCCGCCACATAGTCGAGCGTGGCGCTGTTGTCGGTGCCGTAGACGCTGGGCTGGGTGATGACGCCGCGCGTGATGCCCAGTGTCTTGTGCAGATGCTCGTAGGCGGCGGGCAACGCATCGGGCGGCGTGTAGCCGCGCGCCGGCGACCAGGGATATTTCCCGGCCGGCCCGAAGACGTGGGCATGGCCGTCGCAGGCGTTGGCCGGCATCGCGAACCCTGGCTTGCGCGGCGCCGGATCGGCGGGCGGGCAAGGCTTCTGCGGTACTCCGGTCATGACTGGGGCGTCATTGCGCGGCCCCTCATTGGGCAGCTATCGCGCTGTGACTGCCCAGCGAGTTGTTGAACGTGTCGAGCACATGGCCGGGCCCCTTGGCGTGCTTCGCATAGTCCTTGCCGTCGAACGTCCTGATGCCGTTGCAGAAGACGCCGTGCACGCCGGTCGGACGGCGGATGGTGCGGCGGCCGCCGCCCGGCAGGTCGGCAACCCGCTCGGCCGGGCTGACGCCCACCGTGGCCTGGTCGAACAGCAGCAGGTCGGCCTGGGCGCCCACCGCGATGCGGCCGCGGTTCCGGATGCCGTAGAGATCGGCCGGATGGCTGGTCAGGCGGCGAATGCCTTCGACGATGTCGAAGTCGCCGCGCTCGCGCACCCAGTGGCTGAGGAAATGCAGGCCGAAGCCCGCGTCGCACATATAGATGAGATGGGCGCCGGCGTCGGAGAGCGCCACCACGCCCGCCTCGTGCTTCAGGAGCCTGGCCACGCCCTCGTCGCCGACATTGAGGAAGCGGCCGAGGAAGGCGGTCTCCAGCCCCTCATCGAGGCTGAGGTCGAGCATGACGTCGAGCGGGTCGCGGCCCTCGGCCTTGGCGATGTCGTGCAGGTAGCGGTTCACGTATTTGGCGTTGGCGGGCTTCTGCGCCACCGCCACCATCACGCGGTCCCAGTTGCCCTGGAAGATCATGCCGGGCCGCGGGTTCTTCGCATTCTCGCGGAACTTGGCGCGCCACGACGGGTCGCGATAGACCGCCGTGAGCTGTTCGGGCGTAAACGCCTTGATCGGGTCGAAGGCCGAGTGGCTGTAGAACGGGTAGGCATTGGCCATCGTGAAGTCGAACGACAGCGGTTGGCAGGGAATCTGGATGTAGAGGCCGTTGCCGCGGCGAAGCGCGGCGGCGCAGGCGTCGAAGATGCCGAGCGCGCGCGCCGGCTCCTGCTCGTTGTACATCGCCATGCCGGTGCCCTGGAAAAACGGCCGGCCATATTTGGCCGCCATCGGCTCCAGCTCCGCCGGCGTCTTGACGCCCGAGGCGATGGCCACGACGCCCTTGCCGCGCGGTCCCATCGCGCCCACGAGCGCGTCGAGCTCCGACATGGGCGCAATGGTGGAGGGCATCGGCACACCGCCGAAGCCCGAATGATTGAGCGAGTAGGAGGCGCCGAGGCCGATGGCGCCGTTGGCCATGGCATCGGCCACCATCGCCTTCATCTTCGCGAGTTCTTCCGGCGTCGCGTCGGCGCGCTGCGAGGCCGCCTCGCCCATCACGGCGGTGCGGATGGTCGAATGGCCGGCCAGCACCGCGAGATTGGCGTACGCGCCGCGCCGGCGCAGCATCGCCATGTAATCGCTGAAACTCTCGAAATCCCAGTCGATGCCCTGGCGCAGCGCATCGAGGTCCATGCCCTCTACGACCGAGAGGTTGCGGATCACCAGGTCGCGCACGGCGGGCGGTGCCGGCACGATACCGAAGCCGCAATTGCCGATCACCGCCGTGGTGACGCCGAGCGACGGCGAGGGCGAGAGCGTGGTGTCCCAGGTGACCTGCGCGTCGTAGTGGGTGTGCACGTCGACGATGCCGGGCGCGAGCGTGAGGCCGCCGGCGTCGATCGTCTCGGCGCCTTTGTCTTTGATCTCGCCGATGGCGATGATGCGGCCATCCGTGACCGCGAGGTCGGCGCGACGGGGCTCGTGGCCGAGGCCATCGACGATGGTGGCGCCGCGTATGACGAGATCGACCATCCCTACCTCCGCGCCTTGAGGGCGCCGTATGCCGCCAGCGCCGCGTGGTTAACGAGATCGCTCACCGTGGCGCCCATCGGGACGATCTGGACCGGCTTCTGCAGACCGTCGATCACCGGGCCGATCACGGTCACGCCGCCCAGCGCCTGCATCAGACGCGACGAGATATGGGCGGAGTGCAGCCCCGGCATCACCAGCACGTTGGCGGCGCCGGTCAGGCGGCAGAACGGGTAGGTCTCGTGCAGCAGCTCGTAGTCGAGCGCCATGTCGGCCTGCATCTCGCCGTCGTACTCGAAATCGACCTGCTCGGCGTCGAGCAGGCGGATCGCCTTGCGGATGCGGTCGATACGGTCGATCTCGCGGCTGCCGAAGTTGGAGAAGGACACGAAGGCGATGCGCGGGTCGTGGCCCATGGTGCGGGCGTTGAAGGCCATCTGCTTGGCGATGGCCGCGAGTTCCTCGGGCGTGGGCGTCTCGTTGATCGAGGTGTCGGCCAGGAACACCGTGCCGTGGCGCGCCACGACAATGGAATAACCCATCGGCACCTTGTTGGGCTCGACGTTGATCACGCGCTTCACGTCGGTGTAGCACTCGGGAAAGCGCCGCGTGATGCCGGTCACCATGCCGTCGGCATCGCCCATCGCCACCATGCAGGCGCCGAACACGTTGCGGCCCTGGTTGACCATGCGCTGCACGTCGCGGCGCAGGTAGCCGTCGCGCTGCAGGCGCTTGTAGACGAGGTCGGTGTAAGGCGCGTTGCGCGTCGAGAGGCGCGCGTTGTGGATCTCCAGGTT
>CAMARK010000035.1 GCA_945860205.1 Reyranella massiliensis 521
ACGGTCGGAACCGTCACCGCCTCGAACAGCGGCGACGTCGCCTGCTACCTCACGCTCAAGGACGACCGCGGCGCCGTCTTCGAGGAAATGGCAAATTTCGAAATCTGTGACCAGAAGCCGCCGCTTAAAGGCAAGCGGGTGGTGCTCACCTACGCGCTGCAAAAGGTGATGTCGGACGAATGCCAGGGCGATCCGGCCTGCAAGAAGACGCGCACCGTGGCGCTTGTCAGTGTCGCGCGCATCATCGATGTCGGCAGCGCGACGAACAGCACGACGGGCAGCACGACAACCAACGAGGCCAAGCCGGTGGCCCGGCGGACATCGTTCTGCACGCCGTCGGAGACGGTCGTCTTCGCCTGCCGCACCGGCGCGAAGATGGCCTCGGTCTGCGCGTCCAAGGACACCGGCCCGAAGGGCTACCTCCAATATCGCTTCGGCAAGCTCGATGGCAGCGAACCGCTGGAGCAGATCCTGCCGGAGGGTCAGGTCGCGGCGGCCCGGGCGGCGAGCGGTGAAAGCGTGCCGTTCTCCGGGGGCGGCGGCGCCTGGCTCCGGTTCCGCAAGGGCCAGTTCACCTACACGGTCTACACCGGCATCGGGAACTGGGGGCCGAAGGGCGAGAAGCGCACCAAGGCCGGGCTGCACATCGAACATACCGGCAAGCCGCTGGCCACGCTCAAGTGCCAGGAAGAGCCGATCAGCCTGCTTGGGCCCGACTGGTTCGAGAAAGCCAGCGTGAATCCCGGCAAGGAAGAGTTCGACTTCCCCGACTGATGCGATCTCCGCTAGTGTCCTTCCCGACTGGCATCGAATCTTTCAGATCGATCAATCAAGAAAACCTCATGCTGAGGAGGCCACGCAGTGGCCGTCTCGAAGCATGGGGCCACAGCATGACTGGTCCGACCCTTCGAGACGGCGCTACACGCCTCCTCAGGGTGAGGTGAGTTTGTTTCCGTCGGAAGACCCTAGGGTTCCGGCCGTCCCGATTTGGAGATCGCATGTCACTTCCCCTGCACGACAAGGTCGCGCTCGTTACCGGCGCGGGCAAGAACATCGGCCGCGGCATTGCGCTTGCGCTGGCCCGCGACGGTGCCGCCATCGTGGTGAACGGCCGCGCCGACAGGGCGGCGGTCGACCAGGTGGTGCGCGAGATCGAGGCGGCGGGCGGCCGGGCGATGGCCGCCATGGGCGACGTCTCCGATCCCGCGGTCCCGCCGCGGCTGGCGTCCGAGGCCGCGGCCAGGTTCGGCGGCGTCGACATCCTGGTCAGCAATGCCGGGCTCCGGCGACAGACGTCGTTTCTCGACATGCCGTTCGACGAATGGCGCGAGATCATGTCGGTCGCGCTCGATGGCGCCTTCCTGCTCGGCAAGGCGATCGTGCCGCAGATGGTGGCACGCGGCGGCGGTGCATTCGTGGCGCTGTCCGGCATCTCGACCCATGTCGGCACGCCCAACCGCTGCCACGTCTCGGCGTCCAAGTCGGGCCTCGAGGGGTTGATGCGGGCACTGGCGGTCGAGCTGGCGCCGCACAAGATCACCTGCAACGCGCTCTCGCCCGGCGCCATCGACACGACGCGCGGCGCGGCGGCAGGACCGCGTCCCGTGGAGAACCGACCGATCCCGCTCAAACGTTTCGGCACGGTCGACGAAATCGCCGCCATGGTGCGGCTGCTGGTCGGACCGCAAGGCACCTTCATCACCGGCCAGACGATCCACGTGAACGGCGGCGAGTTCCTGACCTGAACGAGGGCAGGGAACGCGGGGAGACAGAGGCATGATGAGCTATCTCGTGGTGTTCGTGGGCGCGGGCGTCGGTGGCTCGGTGCGCCATGGCATGAACATCTGGGTCGCGCGCCTGCTCGGCACGCATTTCCCGTACCACACGTTCGTCATCAACATCGTGGGCTCGCTGGTCATGGGCCTGGTCGCCGGCTGGTTTGTCGAGCGCGGCGGCGCCACTGGCCATCTGCGGCTGTTCCTCACCACCGGCATCCTGGGCGGCTTCACCACCTTCTCGGCCTTCTCGCTCGATGCCGTACTGCTGTGGGAGCGCCACGAGCATTTGATGGCGGCGCTCTATGTTGGCGGCTCGGTCGTGGGCGCGATCGCGGGCCTCGTGCTGGGGCTCTGGATCATGCGGACGACGCTGGGGTGAGCGTCCAGGCCTTCGATGTCCCAAATTTTTGACGTAATCGTCCTGGGAGCGGGCGCCGCCGGCCTGATGTGCGCGATGCGCGCCGGCCAGCGTGGGCGCAAGGTACTGCTGCTCGATCATGCCGAGAAGGTCGGCAAGAAGATCCTGATCTCGGGCGGCGGGCGCTGCAACTTCACCAACACCGACAGCCGGCCCGAGGCATTTCTCTCGAACAACCCGCATTTTGCCAAGTCTGCGCTGGCCCGCTACACCCAGCACGATTTCATCGCACTGGTCGAAAAGCACGGCATCGCCTGGCACGAGAAGACGCTGGGCCAGCTCTTCTGCGACGGCTCGGCGCGGCAGATCGTTGCCATGCTGCTGGCCGAATGTGCGGCCGTGGACGTCGATGTCCGCGTGGCGCACCGCGTCACAGGCATCGAGAAGTCCGATCGCTTCACGGTGCATACCGATCATGGCGATTTCACCGCCGCCTCGGTCGTGCTGGCGACCGGTGGGCTTTCGATTCCCAAGATGGGCGCTAGCAGCTTCGCGCACGATACGGCGCGCCGGTTCGGTCTCAAACTCACGGAGACGCGGCCGGGCCTGGTTCCGTTCACCGCGCGGGTGCCGGACATCGCCGGCGTCGCGCTCGACGTCGTGGCGAGCGTCGGCCGCACGAACTTCCGCGAGGCCATGCTGTTCACGCATCGCGGCCTCTCGGGGCCAGCGATCCTGCAGATTTCGTCCTACTGGCGGCCAGGCCAGGAGATCGCGATCGACCTGCTGCCCGACAGCGACGACCCTGCGATCTTCCTGAAAGGACGCAAGCGGCTCCGGCCCAAGGCCGAGCTGCGCAACATCGTGGGCGACCTGATGCCCGACCGCCTAGCCCAGGCGCTAGCGCCGGAAGGCGTGATCGGCGAGCGGCGCGACAAGGACCTCGAGACGCTGGCCGCAGAACTCAAGAGCTGGCTCGTGACACCCACCGGTACCGAAGGCTACGCCAAGGCCGAGGTCACCGTGGGTGGCGTCGACACCGCCGAGCTCTCGTCGAAGACGATGGAAGCCAAGAAAGTGCCGGGCCTCTATGTCATCGGTGAGGCAGTCGACGTCACCGGTTGGCTGGGCGGCTACAATTTCCAGTGGGCCTGGTCGAGCGGCTGGGTGGCGGGGGAGGCGGTGTAGGTAAGAGCGTCGGCGGCGATCGGCTCGGCAACTCATTCTTTGTCGCCCGCCGCGTACCGCCGCAGTTGATCAAGCGAAACTCGACCTCTCCATGTCGGGGAAGCCGGAGGCAGATCATAGACCGCGAACTCATAAGCGACGACTTTGCCGAACCAATGTGTTGATCGCGACGAGTTCCCGAGAACCCAGTATGACGCCCGCATTTATGCTATTTGAGAGGCCAACTGGGGATATGACAGTTGGCCAGGAGCTACTTGAGGGAGTGAACTAGTGGCAAATGCAAGCTACGCTGACTTACACGCGGCAAAGCTCACGACCGCCGACAAGGCAGTTGCAGGCGTTCCCGATGGTGCAACGGTTTCCCTCGGCATGGCGATCGGCCAGCCGCCAGCCTTGCTGGCCGCGCTCGCCGCCCGGCTGCGCGCAAACGATCTCAAGAACATCAGGCTCTACTACAAGATTGCGATGGAGCCGTTGGCAAAGACACTTCTGGCTGAAGATGTGATCGAAAAGGTCGACGCGCACAGCTTCTTCATCGGTGGCCCCGATCACGAGATCATCAAGCGACAGATCAAGACCGGCAAGAAGCTGTTGAGCTTCGTTCCCGTCAACTTCAGTCAGATTCCACGTCTGTTCGAGGAAATCATCGCACTCGACACCTTCATCGTGACCGTCTCGCCAATGGACGTCGGCGGATTTTTCTCGTTGGGCACGGACAACGATTTCGCCTCGACCGCCGCACGGCGGTGCAAGCGTCTGATTGTTGAGGTCAATCGCAACATGCCGCGGGTGTTCGGACAGTCGCAGATTCACGTGAGTGAAGTGGCTGCGATCGTGGAAAACCACGTGCCGCTGATTGAGGCCGGTGTCGCCGAGCCATCGCCCGAGGGACGTGCCATCGGCGCCCTGGTGGCGCCCATGGTGCCGAATGGCGCCACGATCCAGCTCGGCATCGGCAAGATACCCTCCGGCGTTGCCATGGCCCTGGAGAAGCATTCGGACCTCGGCATCCATACCGAGCTGTTCTCGCCTGCCATGGCCGACCTCGTCCGGAAGGGCGTCATCACGGGCGCTCGGAAGACGCTACACCCCGGCAAGCACGTCTTCACCGTGGCCTTCGGTACGACCGACTCCTACGCCTTCATGAACGACAACAGCGCCTTCGAGAGCTACGCGTCGTCCTACGTGAACGACATCCGAGTCATCGCGCAGCACGACGACTTCATCTCGGTCAATACGGCGATCGAGATCGACCTCTATGGGCAGGTCAACGCCGAGTTCATCGGCGAGCATGAGTACAGCGGGTCGGGTGGCCAGTTCGACTTCGTGAAGGGCGCTTCGCTCGCGAAGCGTGGCAAGTCGATCATTGCGATCCAGTCGACGGCGCGGAAGGGAACGGTCTCCAGCATCGTGCCGAAGGTCGCGATGGTGACCGACCTCCGCATGGACGTCGAATGGGTGGTCACCGAACACGGTGCGGTGAACCTGCGGGGCAAGTCGACCAAGGAACGCGCCCTCGCGCTGATCGGAATCGCCCATCCGGCCTTTCGCGACGAGCTGACGTCTACGGCCCGCAAAGTCACGTTGATCTGAGGATTGATCGCATGCCGCTGATCCGGACTTCGCTCGCCGACAAGATCGGCACTATCGCGTTCGACCATGACGATAAGCGCAACGCCCTTGGCGCCGACCTGATCGCCGAGGTGATTGCAGCCCTGGATTCCTTCAAGGCCGATGGCACCCGGGTGGTCGTGCTGCGCAGCGCCTCCGGTGGCAAGGTCTGGTCGGCCGGTCACGACGTGGGCGAGCTGCCGAGGGCGGACGTCGATCCGCTGCCCTACAGCGATCCGCTGGAACAGTTGCTGCGGGCGGTCAAGGCGTTCCCGGCCCCGGTGATCGCCATGGTTCACGGGTCGGCGTGGGGCGGCGCGTGCGATCTGGTCATGGCCTGCGACATCGTGATGGGCGACGAGACCTGTGCCTTCGCCATCACGCCCGCCAAGCTCGGGTTGCCGTACAACGTCGCCGGCATTCTCAACTTCATGAGTCGCCTGCCGCTCACCGTGGCGAAGGAGATGTTCTTCTCGGCGAATCTCATTCCGGCCGACCGGGCCGAGCGCGTCGGCATCGTCAATCGGGTCGTGCCGGCGGCGGATCTGGAAGCGGAAACCTATGCGATGGCCAGGACGATCGCGTCGCGTTCCTCCAGGGCGATCGCCGCCTCCAAGGAGGCGATGCGCGTGCTGAGTGAATCGGTGTCGATCAACCCGGCCACCTACGAGTATCTCCATGGCCTGCGCCGGGATGTCTATTTCGGCCCCGACTACCACGAGGGCACGGCGGCGTTCCTGGAGAAGCGTGCGCCCAAATTCTGAGGCGGTGTTTGGCTCTAAAACGAGCTGCGCAGCGGGCGCACGAATTCAAGAACGTCCCTGGCTAGGGCTTCCGGCTGCTCCATCGCCGCGAAATGGCCGCCTCTCGGCATCGCCGTCCAGCGCCTGATGTCCTTGTAGCTTTGCTCGGCAATCGATCTGGGCGGCCGCCTGATTTCTCGCGGAAAAGCGGCATACCCGGTCGGCACGTCGACAGTCGCGCCGGCGGGGATGGGCCACTCGCCGTGCAGGCGATCGTAGTACGGAAAGAACGAGGAGCCGATGGCGGCGGTGAACCAGTAAAAGGAAATGTTGGCCAGCAGACGGTCGCGGTCGACGACGGTTTCGAAGTTGCCCGCATGATCCGTCCAGGTATGGAACTTCTCGGCGATCCAGGCCGCGATTCCCGCGGGCGAGTCGGTGAGCCCGTAGGCCAGGGTCTGGGGACGGGTCCCCTGGATCTGGATGTAGCCGGTCTCTTCCTTGGCCCATTCGCGCATTTCGTCCAGGTACCGCTGCTCCTCGGCTGTCGGAGAGGGCGGCGGCGGCGAGGCCGGATTGACGGTCAGCATGTTCAAATGAATGCCCGCCAGCCTGTCGGGATGGCGAACCGCCATGCTGGAACTGATGTGCGCGCCCCAATCGCCCCCTTGGGCAACGAACTTTTTTATGCCCAGGACGTCGGTCATGAGATCGGTCACGCAGTCCGCAATGGCCGCAACGCCGAAGCGTTTTTGGCCAGGCTGGAAGGACAGTCCGTAGCCCGGCAGCGACGGCGCGATGACCGTCACGGCATCGCGCGCGTCGCCTCCGAAGCGGGCGGGGTCGGCGAGGCGCGGGATCAGGTCGATGAACTCGAAAAGCGACCCTGGCCAACCGTGGAGCAGCAGCAGCGGCTTTGGTGCGGGACCCTGACCGGGAACGTGAAGGTAGTGCAGGTCGATGCCGTGCAGGGCGACCTTGAACTGCGGGAACGCGTTCAGCCGGGCTTCCTGGACGCGCCAGTCGAACTTTTCGCGCCAGTAGGCGACCAGCTTCCGCATGTAGGCGAGGTCCGCGCCATAGGTCCACGGTGCCTCGGGTGCCTGGTCCGGAAAGCGGGTCTTGGCCAACCGCGCGCGGAGGTCGGCGATGTCTTCGTCGGGGACATGAAAGGTGAAGGGACGGGGGGAGGTCATGATCATTAAAATTGCAGGTTCAGCAGGTTTATGCTATGATTTCGATAGGCTGACGCTTGGACTGCGTCGGCCTTTTCCATTCTGGCACGACCGCCCGCGGCACGCCCCCGGGTTGCGCAAGAGCGCAGGTGCAGCCGCCACGATTCCTGAGTCGTGGACAGTCCCGATAACGACCCCGTCTCAACGCGACGCGAAATAACGACGTGCGGACAGACACTTAACGACGCCTGGGAAGCAGAGCGCGCCGGGGCCTGTGCAAACGAGGAGAACGAGAGACGCCAAAAAGCCAGTAAAACCAGGCTTGTCTCGGAATAGTGGACAGCTTTCTGGACACAACGCGTTACATTCAAGTGTCTACAAATAACGGGCGAAAAGCCCGCCGCTATTGGCTTCCCGGCGTGCGGGGAGCCGAAATTTCAGTCGATCATCGTATCCATGTAATGCCGGGCGATCTCGCCGGGTGTCGCCTGCCAGACGTTGCCGAAACGCTCGATCCGGCGCAGCGCCTCGTCGAGATATTTTATGCGGTGCGCCATGCCCATCAGCCAGGGATGGATCGAGAGGTTGAAAACCTGGCCGCCCTCGTGGTGCAGCTGCTCGAACGCTTCGCCCACCAGGTCGGGATAGCGTGTGGTGCTGATGCGCCGGATCATGAGCTGCTGCACGTCGTCCCATTCCGGCTGGTTGGGCATGGAGACGAACTTCTTGCCCACCTTCATCGGGTAGGGCTGGTCGTCGTTGGGCCAGTCGAGCACATAGTCGAGGCCGGCATCGGCCAGGAGCTGCGGCGTGCGCTGGCTCTCGCCGTAGTCCTGGCCCAGCCAGCCGGTCGGCCGGATGCCTGCCGCCTTTTCGATCGCGTCCATGGACGAGGTGATCTCGGCCTTCTCTTCGGCCTCGCTCATCTTGGAGGAGATCATGCGGTTGGCCGAATGGCCGTGGGCAATGAACTCGTAGTTGCGCTTCTTGAACTGCTCGATCAGGTAGGGATAGCGCTCGGCCGCCAGCGCGTTCACCGCCACGCCGGCACGGATCTGGTAGCGGTCGAGCACATCCAGCACGCGGAAGATGCCGACGCGGTTGCCGTAGTCGCGCTGGGTCCAGGTGCGGTAGTCGGGCGTAAAGCTGCCCAGTTCGCCGACATGGCGCGGGTCCTTGAGGCTCGTCTCGTCGGGGATCAGTTCCCAGTATTCGAGATGCAGCAGCACGAACCAGCCGACGCGCGCGTTCCTCGGCCAGGCAAGCAGCGGTCGTTTCGGATAGGGCGAATAATCGTACCAGGGATTGTCCATCCCGGCGGGCAGCGGCGGCGGGTTCTTCGGGACGTCGTTCTTGGGGGAAGTGGCCATGTCACGCCTCCTTCCCGAGATGCTGCTGGTACGGTTTCAGCCCGTTGGCCAGGTACCAATCCATGATGTCTTCGGCGGTGCAGACCCAGGCGTCCTTGTGCTTGCGGATGTAGGCGAGCGCGCGGTCGAGATGCTTCACGCGATGGGGCGCCCCCATCATGTAGGGGTGCAGCGCGATGCACATGACGCGGCCATTGTCCGGTCCCTCGCGATAGACCGTGTCGAAATGGTCGATGATCATCTGCGCGAACTCCTCGGCCTCGACCGGTTGGCGGTAGATCAGGGCGTCGTTGAGATCCATCGTGTAGGGCACGTGGATCAGCGGGCCATGCTTGGTGGCGAGCGGCGTCGGCTGGTCGTCATGATAGAAGTCGCAGATATATTCGAGGCCCGCCTCCTTCACGAGGTCGGGCGTGTTGAAGGTGTTGGAGATGGCGGGCGAAAACCAGCCGCGCAGCTTCCGGCCGGTCAGCCTGAGGTGCGTGGCCTTGCTGTGCTCGATGACCTCGCGCTCCTCCTGCTCGCTATAACCCCAGTGATAGCGCGTGTTGAGGTAGCCGTGGCTCATGTATTCCCAGCGCCGGGCTTCCATGGCTTCGAGGATCTCGGGAAACATCTCGATCACCGACATGGAGAGCGAGACGGTGCAGCGGAAGCTGTGCTTGTCCAACACCTCGAACATGCGCCACAGGCCCACCCGGTTGCCGTAGTCGCGGCCACCATAGCCCAGCACGTCGGGGTGCGGCGTGCGCGGCCATGGGTTGCGCACGCGCACCTCGGCCGGAAGGTATTCATAGTGCTCGATATTGGGGCAGGCCCAGACCGCGACGCGCGCGCCATTGGGCCAGGACAGCTTCGGGCGCTCGACGACGGGAGAGTAGCCGTAGCGGTATGGATCCATGCGATCTCTTTCTTTGTTTGGCCTGTCGAGTGCATCACGGGTTGCGCTGCACTTCAACGCCCCGCATCCTGTTCGCATGGCGGATAACATTCGCTTCACGCTCAACGACCGTCCGGTCGAACTCGTCGGCGTCTCGCCGATGACGACGCTGCTCGACTGGCTGCGCGAGCAGCGCGGGCTGAAAGGCACCAAGGAAGGTTGTGCCGAGGGCGACTGCGGCGCCTGCACCGTGGTGCTGGAGCGGGGCAACGCCAAAGGAGTTGGGCGCCGCGAGGCGATCAACGCCTGCATCGCGCTGCTGGGCCAACTCGACGGCCAGTCGGTGCGCACGGTCGAGGGGTTGCAAGGGCCGGATGGCGCCGTGCACGCCGTGCAGAAGGCGATGGCCGAGTCGGATGCCACGCAATGCGGCTTCTGCACCCCGGGCTTCGTCATGTCGGCCTATGCCTTCGCCGCCGGCGGTGAGAAGGCCGATCTTGAGACCATTCACGACGCGCTGGCCGGCAACCTCTGCCGCTGTACCGGCTACAGGCCGATCGTCGAGGCCATGACCAAGGTGGCGGGTTTGCCTTCCGAGCCGGCGCCGGTGCGGCCCACTCGCGCGGGCTCTGCCGTGTTCGGCGGCTCTTTCTTCGCGCCGCGCTCGCTCGCCGAGCTGTTGAAGCTGCGCACGGCGCACCCCGAGGCGCTCCTGCTGGCCGGCGCGACCGACCTCGGCCTTCTCGCCAGCCGGTCGCGCAAGCCGCCAGCAGCGGTGATCCATATCGCCCATGTGCCGGAGCTGACAGCAATCACGGAAGACAAGGAGCAGATCACGATCGGCGCGGGCGCGACCTATGCCGCCGCGATGCCGACGCTGATTGCCGCGTATCCGGCGCTGAAGGCCTATCTCGCGCGGCTGGGCTCGCGGCAGATCCGCTCCCTGGGCACGATCGGCGGCAATATCGGCACGGCCTCGCCGATCGGCGACATGCCGCCGGTGCTGCTGGCGCTGGAGGCGAGCCTCCGGCTGGTTTCTAGCCGCGGGGGACGTGATCTGCCGCTGGAAGAGTTCTTTCTGGGGTATCGCAAGACGGCGCTGGCGCCCGACGAGGTGATCCAGAGCCTCTCGATGCCGCGCCTGTGGCCGGGCGAGGTCTTCTTCTGCGACAAGGTGAGCAAGCGCCGTGATCAGGATATTTCCACGCTTGCCGCGGGTTATCGCCTTCGGATCAAGAACGGAAAAGTCGAGGACGTGCGCATCGGCTTCGGCGGTATGGCGGCAATGCCCAAACGCGCCCGCCACGTCGAAGCGGCATTGCTGAAGGAGGGATTTGCCGCTGCGCTGGCGGCGGTGCCGAAGGATTTCCAGCCGATCGACGATTGGCGCGGCTCCGCCGCCTATCGCCTGCAGGTCGCCGCCAACCTGTTGCGCCGCCTCGAGTTGCGCATCGCCGATCCCGCGCGTGCGGTCGAGGTCGAGGCGCTATGACGGGCGCGGTCCACAGCGCTCAGCGCCACGACAGTGCCCTGAAACATGCGACGGGCCAGGCGCTCTATATCGACGACATGCCCGAGCCGCCGGGCACGCTGCATGCCGCCCTGGTGCTGAGCCCCGTCGCAAGCGGCCGCCTGCGCAAGCTCGATCTTTCCGCCGCCAGCACGATGCCTGGAGTCGTGGCCGTGCTGGGCGCCGACGACATTCCCGGCAAGAACGATGTCTCGGCGAACCATCATGGCGAGCCGCTGTTTGCGGGGGAGCGCGTCGAGTTCGCGGGCCAGACCCTGGCGATGGTCGTGGCGACATCGCTCGACGCCGCCCGGCATGCGGCCGAACGCGTGGCGGTCGATATCGAAGCGGACGAGCCGATCCTCGACATCGAGACCGCGCTGGCCCGACAGGCCTATGTCCAGGCGCCGACGACTCTGCTGCGCGGCGATCCCGATGCCGCTCTCAAGAGTGCGCCGCACAGGCTGAGTGCCGAGTTCTGCGTCGGTGGGCAGGAGCATTTCTATCTCGAGGGCCAAATAGCTTTTGCGCTGCCGGGCGAGGACGGCGATATCGTCGTCCATTCCTCGACCCAGCATCCGACCGAGGTGCAGCACATCTGCGCGCGCCTGCTGGGCTGCGATTATAATCGCATCACCGCCGTCGTGCGACGGCTGGGCGGCGGCTTCGGCGGCAAGGAGAGCAACGCCTCGTGGGTGGCAGGTGCCGCGGCCCTGGCCGCGCACAAGACCGGCCGGCCCGTAAAGCTTCGCCTGCCGCGCGAGATCGACATGATCGCGACCGGCAAGCGCCATCCCTTCCTCTATCGCTACACCGTGGGCTTCGACGATGACGGCCGGGTGCTGGCGCTCGATGCGATGCTGGCGGCCGATGCCGGTTTTAGCCTCGATCTCACGCCCGGCGTGATGGCGCGGGCGCTCACCCATACCGACAATGCCTACTGGATTCCGCACTTCCGTGCCGTTGGTTACGCCTGCAAGACCAACAAGCAATCCAACACCGCCTTCCGTGGCTTCGGCGGGCCGCAGGGCGTGGTCGTCATGGAAGACGCACTCGATCGCATCGCGCACCATCTCGGCCGCGACGCCAACGAGCTGCGGGCGCTCAACTTCTACGGCGTGGGAAGCGACGAGACGCCTTATGGCCAGAAGGTCGACGAGAACCATCTCGCCCGGTGCTGGGCTGAGGTGAAGCAGGGCGGCGACTGGGAACGCCGTCGGGCCGAGATCGATGCCTTCAACAAGGTGAACCCGATCCTGAAGCGCGGGCTGGGACTCTTCCCGCTGAAGTTCGGCATCTCCTTCAACCTGCCGCACATGAACCAGGCGGGTGCGCTGGTGCATGTCTATACCGACGGCTCGATCCGCCTGAACCATGGTGGCACCGAGATGGGGCAGGGGCTGTTCATCAAGGTGGCGCAGATCGTGGCCGAGGTTTTTAGGGTCGATATCGACCGCATCCGGCCCTCTGCCACCTCGACCGCCGAGGTGCCCAATACCTCGCCGACGGCTGCGTCCACTGGCTCGGACCTGAACGGCTGGGCGGCGTGGGAGGCAGCCAACACCATCAAGGCCCGCATGATCGCCTTCGCGTCGGAGCATTTTGGCGCGGCCGACAGCGAGATCGAGTTTGCCGACGGCAATGTGCGGATCGCGAAACCTGGCAGCAACCAGGTTGTGAGCTTTGGCGAGCTGGCCAGGCTCTGCTGGCTGGGCCGTGTCTCGCTGTCGTCAACCGGCTTCTACAAGACGCCCAAGATTCATTGGGATGCCGCGACGATGCGTGGCCATCCGTTCTTCTATTTCTCCTTTGGCGCGGCGATGGCGGAAGTGGCCATCGACACGCTGACCGGCGAGAGCCGCGTGTTGCGTGCCGACCTGGTGCAGGATTGCGGGACCTCTCTCAATCCCGCGATCGACCTCGGCCAAATCGAGGGCGCCTTCGTCCAAGGCCAGGGCTGGTTCACCTGCGAGGAGCTGTGGTGGGACAAGCAGGGGAAGCTGCGCACCGTCGGCCCTTCGACTTACAAGATTCCGGGCAGCCGCGACGTGCCGGCCGTGTTCAACGTGAAGATGCTGGAGAATGCGCCCTCGCGCGAGGCGACGATCTTTCGCTCCAAGGCGGTGGGCGAGCCGCCATTGCTGCTGGCGACGGCGGTGTGGACCGCGCTCAAGGATGCCATTGCCGCCGTGGGCAACGGCAAGACGGCCGTGCGCCTGGATGCGCCGGCTACGCCCGAGCGCGTGCTCGCGGCCGTGGAAGCGGCGCGAACAGCCGCGCGATGAATTCGGCCAGCATGCGGTCCATCTCCTTGCGGGCCGCCTTCTCGTCCTTCGCTTCGGCAATCCAGAGTGCTGCCTCGTTGAAGGCGCCTGACAGCAGGAAGGTCACGGGCTCGACCGCGAGGCCGGGATCGGGTCGTTCCGCCAGCACCGCCGCCACGCCCTCGCGCAGGCTGCGCACGCCGTGCGGTGCATCGATCTCGCGCCAGCGGTGCCAGCCCAGCACGGCGGGTGCGTCGATCAGGTAGATGCGGCGCACTGCCGGATCGAGGCAGGCATTCAGGAAGGCCTGCGTGCCTTCAATCAGGGCGGCCAATGGCTCCGTGGCGGGCACGGTCATGTCGTCGATGGTTCCGGCGATGCCGCGTGCGACTTCCTCGACCACGGCCTCGAACAGGGCCTGCTTGTCCTTGAAGTGATGGTAGAGCGCGCCGCGCGTCACCTTCGCCCGCTTCACGATTTCCTCGGTCGCCGCCGCCTCGTAACCCGAGGCGGCGAAGATCGTGCGCGCCTCCCTGAGCAGAGTCGCGCGCGTCGCTGCCAGCCGCTCGGCCTGGGTGCGGGGTGTAGCCCGGGGTCTTGACATACATACAACCTGTATCTAAATGTCGATCGACATACAGATTGTATGTAAAACGACATGGAAGAGAGAGCAATGCAGCTCAGGAGCTTCTACACCGTGCTCTGCACCGACGACGTCGCCGGCACCGCCGCCTTCTGGCAGCGGCATTTCGGCTTCAAGCCGGTGTTCGAGGTCGACTGGTATGTCCATCTGATCAGCGAGGCGTCGGACAAGGCCAATCTCGCGATCCTCGACTACCGCCACGAGACCATCCCGGCGCCGTTCCGCAAGAAGGCCGCCGGCCTCCTGGTCAATTTCGAGGTCGATGACGTCGATGCGCTCTATGCCAAGGCGCAGGCCGAAGGTCTGAAAATC
Source organism: Reyranella massiliensis 521 (assembly GCA_945860205.1). Classification (GTDB taxonomy): domain Bacteria; phylum Pseudomonadota; class Alphaproteobacteria; order Reyranellales; family Reyranellaceae; genus Reyranella; species Reyranella massiliensis_B. The sequence continues at coordinate 13,833 of CAMARK010000035.1, forward strand.
CATCTCACCCTGCGCGACGAGCCGTTCGGCCAGCGGCATTTCATCACCGAGGATCCCAACGGCATCGCCATCGATGTCATCAAGCCGATTCCGCCCAATGCAGAGTTCGCCAAGCAGTACGCTCCGGACTCGCTGCCGCAGTGATCGAAAGATAAGGTGTCGCCCGATTTTCTGGATTTCGGGAGGATGAAATGGACGTACGCATGGACGGCCGCGTGGCCGTGATCACGGGCGCGAGCACCGGTCTTGGCCTCGCCATGGCCAAGGAATTCGCAGCCTCTGGCGGCTCGGTGGCGATCCTCGCGCGCAAGGCCGACGCCCTCGCGTCGGCCAAGGCCGAGGTCCAGAAGGCCGCCGGCAAGGCCAACATCAAGATCGAGGCTTATTCCTGCGACGTCTCCAAGGCGGCGCCGATCGCCGATACGATCAAGAAGATCGTGGCTGATTTCGGCAAGGTCGACATCCTGGTGAACAACGCCGGTATCAGCCACGCCAAGGCATTCGATACTGTGACCGACGAGGACTGGCAGGGCGATCTCGACCTGAAACTGTTTGCCGCCATCCGCCTCGCGCGTCTGGTGCTGCCGGGCATGCGCGAGCGCAAGTGGGGCCGCATCGTCAACGTGCTCAACATCGGCGCCAAGGCGCCCGGTGCCAACTCGACGCCGACCAGCGTCAGCCGCGCCGCCGGCCTCGCACTCACCAAGGCGATGAGCCAGGAGAATGCCCAGCACGGCGTGCTGGTGAACGCCATGCTCGTGGGCCTGATCGAGAGTGACCAGTGGCAGCGCCGCCACAAGGCGGCAAACGACGGCAAGACCTACCAGCAGTTCATCGACGGCATGGCCAAGGGCCGCATTCCGCTCGGCCGCATGGGCAAGGCGGAGGAATTTGCGCGCATGGCCTGCTTCCTGTGCTCGGACGCCGGCTCGTTCGTCACCGGCGTTGCCATCAACGTCGACGGCGGCGCCAGCCCTGTCGTCTGACCTAGAGCCTGTGGCCCGGCGGCGCGACATTCCAGCCGCGCCGCAGCTCTTCCAGGTCGCGCTCGATCCAGTCCCAGGCGCTCCAGTCGGGCGCGAAGACGTCGACGGTCATGTCGCGGCCGCGCGCCCAGGCATGCCAGAACTCGTCGGGATCGAAGCCGCCTTTGGCCGGCGTCGCCACCTCGTTGAACTTCACGCCGAGATGGCCGTTGAAGATCACCGGCAAGACGTGGCCCGCCATGGGATTGATCGGGTGCATGGCGGCGGTGAAGGTCGAGACCAGGATCTCGCCGCGATAGGTGGTGTCGTAGCCCGAGATCACGTGCGTGGAATCGTGCGGCGTCGCGAAGCTGGCATTCAGCGCCCCGGGGTCGCCGGGGAACGGGTAGCCGTTCTTCTTGTCGAAGTCCCAGATCGCCTTACCGAACGTGTTCTGCGGCAGGCGGCCCAGCGCCTCGTAGCGCGCGACCAGTGCGGGATCGGCCTTGTCGCCGGCATAAGGCAGGATCCAGACCGCTGGATCGGGCCTGTCGCCCCACGCTTCGCTGACGACGCTCTCGGCGTTGCGCATCGTCATGTCGGCGATCACCCAGGCCATGTGGCCGGACGCCGCCTCGACCATCTCGGTGAGATAGGCCTCCTCGACATCGAGCGCGCGGGCATATTCCAGCACGCGGGCGAGCTTGGCCGTGTCGAGGACGCCGTCGACCATCACCATGATGGCGAGATATTTTACCGCTTCTGTCGCCAGACCGCGATCCTTCAGGATCGCCACCAGGTCGGCAGGCTCCGCTGCCGGCAGTGTGCCGAGGTCGGAGAGCTCGGGCCGGCGCAGCAGATAGTGACCGGCCGCCAGGATGCTCGCCGTATCGGCGTGGCTGATCGCGTGCCCGCCGGCCAGCGCCACCTGGCGCATGGCCCCCAGGATGGCGTCGCTCTCGCGATGGCTGACGGCGCGCATGCGCTCAGCGCAACGGTTCGAGGATGCTCACATAGTTGGCGACGGCGGCGCCGCCCATGTTGAACACGCCGCCGATCTTCGCCTTGGGGAGCTGCATCCCGGCAGGCGCACTGCCCGAAAGCTGCATCGCCGACATGACATGCATGGAAACGCCTGTCGCGCCGACGGGATGGCCCTTGGCCTTGAGCCCGCCCGAGACATTGACCGGCAGCTTGCCGTCGCGCTCGACCCAGCCTTCGAGGATCGCGCGCTCGCCTTCGCCCGGGGCGGTGAGGCCCATGGCTTCGTATTCGATCAGCTCGGCCGAGGTGAAGCAGTCGTGGCTCTCCACGAACGAGAGATCGAGCAGGTCGAGCTTGGCCGAGGCCAGTGCCCGCTTCCAGGCGAGCTGCGGGCCCTCGAACTTGATGATGTCGCGTTTGCTCATCGGCAGGAAGTCGTTGACGTGCTCGGTGGCGCGGAAGGCGATGGCGTGCTTGAGGCCCAGCGCGGTCTGCACGTCGGCCAACACGACAGCGGCGGCGCCGTCGGTGACGGGCGAGCAGTCGGTGCGCTTCAAGGGACCCGCCACGAACGGGTTCTTGTCCGAGGGCGTGCGGCAGAACTCGTAGGCGAATTCCTTCTGGAAGTGCGCATAGGGATTCTTCGAGCCGTTCTTGTGTGCCTTCACCGCGATGCGGGCGAGGGCGTCGGACTTGTCGCCGTAGCGCTGGAAGTAGGCCGAGGTGATCTTGCCGAAGATGCCGGCGAAGCCCGCCTCGATGTTGGCCTCCTCGGCGACGTAACTCGCCTTGATCAGCACTTCGCCGGCCTGGGCGCTGTTGAGCTCGGTCATCTTCTCGACGCCGACCACCAGCACGAAGCGCGCCTTTCCGGCCGCCAGCGTGTTCAGCCCCATGTGGATGGCGGCCGAGCCGGTGGCACAGGCATTCTCGACCCGGGTCGAGGGCTTGAAGCGCAGGTCGGGATGGGCCTGCAGCGCCAGCGAGGAGTGAAACTCCTGGCGCACGAAGCCGCCGTTCATGTTGCCGACGTAGATCACGTCGACGTCCCTGGGTTCGATGCCGGCGTGGGCGATGGCCTCGGTGGCGGCCTTAACGACCAGCGATTCGCTGGTCTCGCCATCCAGTTTGCCGAACTTGCCGTGGGACCATCCGACGATGCAGGCCGTCATTGCCAATCTCCCCAATTTCCTGTGAATCTGATTTGCAGTGAATTTAGGGCGTCGCGGGAAGGGCGCAAGTCCGCCTCAATTCGGCCCCCGGCGTGGCGTCTGCTAGGATAGCACCAATTACCTAGGAGCCCCCGAGGCACCATGTCCGACCCCGCATCGCCCGAACGCCCCACCTCTGAGCGGCAGCCGCGCTGGCCGCTGATTCTGGGCAGCCTCGTGGGCGGCTTCCTGCTGGTGGCCGTTGGCCTCGGCCTCGGCTGGTACCTCTTCTATCGCCCGATCGTGAACGTGGCGGTCCAGCTTCCCGCGCCGCCGGCGCCGCCCGCCCCGCCAGGTCCCGATGCCGCGCAGGTCAAGGCGCTGGAAGACCAGATCGAGAAGCAGAAGACCGCCAACAAGCAGATCGAGGACCAGATCGCGGCCTTGAAGGATCGGTTACGCGCCGATGTCTGTACGGCGAAGGATCCGCTCGGCAAGCCGCCCGCTCCGGCCGGTCAGAAGCTCTAGTTGCGCGCAAAAGAATCATTGCCCAACACAAGGCGTAGCTCCACTCTCCCCTGAGTGCTCAAGGATTGAGTATCAGCGGGGGAGCGTGACGCAGGCTGTCAACAAATTGCTTCGGCCGGTGATGGTCGCCAGTGCGGCACTCCTGGCCGGCGCCTGTGATCTGCGGCATTCCGCTGTCCTCGATCCCAAGGGGCCGATCGCGCTGGCCGAGCGCGACCTGCTGTTCGATGCCTTCTGCGTGATGATGGTGGTGATCGTCCCGATCATCATCCTGACCCTGGCGTTCGCTTGGCGGTATCGCGCCTCGAACACCAAGGCGGCCTACGCGCCCAAATGGGCGGAGTCGGTGCGGCTCGACGCCTTCGTCTGGCTGGTGCCGGCGCTGATCGTCGTCGCCGTCGCCGTCCTGGTGTGGCGCAGCACCCACAAGCTCGATCCCTACCGGCCAATCGATTCGGCCCTGCCGCCGCTCGACGTGCAGGTGGTGGCGCAGGACTGGAAGTGGCTGTTCATCTATCCCGAGCAGGGCATTGCCGTCGTCAACCAGCTCGCCTTCCCCAACGGCCGGCCGGTCAGCCTGCGCATTACCTCCGATACGGTGATGAATTCGTTCTACGTGCCGCAGCTCGCGGGCCAGATCTACGCCATGGCGGGCATGCAGACGCGCCTGCAACTCCTGGCCGACCAGCCGGGCAAGTTCGTCGGCCGCAACAGCATGTACAGCGGCGGCGGCTTCTCCGACCAGCATTTCGAGGTCCTTTCGCTCAGCCAGGTGGATTTCGACGCCTGGGTGGCCAAGGCCAAGCAGGCGCCGGCCAAGCTCGATGCGCCGACCTATACGGCGCTCACGGCCAAGAGCCGGCTGCATCCCATCACCTATTATTCGGCGATCGAGCCCAAGCTCTTCGATTCGATCATCGCCAAGTACACCCACGCCCACCACGCGCCAGCCGCCGGCACTGGGCCGGGCGCCGCGCCGCGGAGATAGACCGATGTTCGGCAGACTGACGATCGAGGCATTGCCGCTCTATAGCGCCATCGCGGCGGGCGGGGCGGCGGTCACGGTGGGCGGCGCGCTGCTGGTCGCCATCGTCATCACCTGGCTGGGCGCCTGGCGCTATCTCTGGACCGAGTGGTTCACCAGCGTCGATCACAAGCGGATCGGCATCATGTACGTCGTGCTGGCGCTGATCATGCTGCTGCGCGGCTTCGTCGACGCCATCATGATGCGGGCCCAGCAGGCCATGGCGCTCAATTCCGGCGGCTACCTGCCGCCCGAGCATTTCGACCAGATCTTCAGCTCGCACGGCACCATCATGATCTTCTTCATGGCGATGCCCTTCATGACCGGGCTGCTCAACATCGCCGTGCCGCTGCAGATCGGCACGCGGGACGTGGCCTTCCCGTTCCTGAATTCGCTGAGCTTCTGGCTGACCGCGGCCGGTGCCGGCCTCGTCATGGCCTCGCTGGTGATCGGCAAGTTCTCGACCGCGGGCTGGACCGGCTATCCGCCTTATTCCGGCGTCGAGGCCAACCCTGGCGTCGGCGTCGACTACTGGATCTGGGCGATCCTGATCAGCGGCGTCGGCTCGACGCTAAGCGGCATCAACTTCGTCGTCACCATCCTGAAGCGCCGCGCGCCGGGCATGACCCTGATGCGCATGACGCCGTTCGTCTGGACGGCGCTCTGCGCCTCGGTGCTGATGGCTTTCGCCTTCCCCGCACTCACGGTAGCCTGCGGCCTGCTGGCGCTCGACCGGACGCTCGGCATGCACTTCTTCACCAATGCCCACGGCGGCAACATGATGAACTACCCCAACCTGTTCTGGATCTGGGGTCATCCTGAAGTCTACATCCTGATCCTGCCGGCCTTCGGCATCTTCTCGGAGGTCGTGTCGACCTTCTCGAGGAAGCGGCTGTTCGGCTACGAATCGCTGGTCTACGCCACGGCCGCGATCGCCATCCTGTCGTTCACCGTCTGGCTGCACCATTTCTTCACCATGGGCTCCAGCGCCAACGTCAACGCCTTCTTCGGCATCACCACCATGATCATCGCCGTGCCGACCGGCGTGAAAGTGTTCAACTGGCTGCTCACCATGTATCGCGGCCGCATCGACTTCCATCCGTCGATGATGTGGACGATCGGCTTCATGGTGACCTTCGTCATCGGCGGCATGACCGGCGTGCTGCTGGCCATCCCCTCGGCCGACTTCCTGATGCACAACACGACCTTCCTGGTCGCTCACTTCCACAACATGATCATCCCCGGCGTGCTGTTCGGCTACCTCGCCGGCTACATGTACTGGTTCCCCAAGGCCTTCGGCTTCGCGCTCGATCGCAAGTGGGGGCTGGCGTCGTTCTGGTGCTGGATGATCGGCTTTTATCTGGCGTTCATGCCGCTCTACATCCTGGGCTTCAAGGGCATGCCGCGCCGCATGGAAACCTACAACGACCCGTCCTGGCAGCCCTACCTGATGGTGGCGGCACTGGGCGCGTTCGTCGTCCTGCTCGGCATTGCCGCCATGGTGATGCAGCTCTACGTCAGCATCCGTAACGCCAAGAAGACCGTGGATGTCACCGGCGATCCGTTCGACGGCCGCACCCTCGAATGGGCGACCTCCTCGCCGCCGCCGGCCTACAATTTCGCCGTGCTGCCCGAGGTCCGCGATCGCGAAGCCTTCCTGGACATGAAGGAGCGCGGCGTCGAGCGGCAGAGGCCGGCCGCCTACGAGGACATCCACATGCCCAAGAACTCGATGGTGGGCGTCGCCATGGGCGCCTTCGCCTTCGTGCTGGGCTTCGCCATGATCTGGCACATCTGGTGGCTGGTGGCCGCCAGTGGGCTGGCCATGTGGGTCGCCATGATCGCGCGCTCTTCCGATGACGATTCCGAGTTCAAGATCTCCGCCGCCGAGGTGAAGCAGATCGAGGACGCGCGCTTCCGTGCCCTCGAGAGCCAGACGGGACGCCGGACATGAATACCGCCGTCACGGCCCACGAGAGCGAAGCCGCCGCCACCCACGAGCAGCGGGCCTTCGGCTTCTGGCTTTACCTGATGGGCGATGCCGTCATCTTCGCCCTGCTGTTCGCGACCTATGTCATCATGGTCAAGAACACGGCCGGCGGCCCCGGCGGCAAGGACCTGTTCGACCTCAAGAACGCCGGGATCGAGACCGCGCTGCTGCTGGTCAGCAGCACCACTTTCGGCTTCGCGAGCCTTTGCAGCAGGACCGGCAACCGCGGTGCGGTGATCGCCTGGCTGCTGATCACCTTCGTGCTGGGTGCGGGCTTCGTGTTCCTGGAAATCCGCGAGTTCGTCGGCATGATCAAGATCGGCGCCGGTCCCGACCGTAGCGGCTTTCTCTCCGCCTTCTTCACCCTGGTCGGCACCCACGGGCTGCACGTCAGCGTCGGGCTCACCTGGATCCTGATCATGTGCGGCCAGATCATGATCAAGGGCCTCTCGGTGCCCGTAACCTCGCGCCTGTTCCGCCTCGGCCTGTTCTGGCACTTCCTCGACATCGCCTGGGTCGGCATCTTCTCGATCGTCTATTTGCCGGGGCTGCTGTGATGCAAAACCATACCGGACACGATCTCCGCTCCTACCTGATCGGCTTCGTGCTGGCCGTCGTGCTCACGGCCATTCCTTTCTACGTGGTGATCACCCACGCCCTGCCGCCGCAGCGCGCGCTGATGGTGATCGCGGCCGCCGCCATCCTGCAGGTCCTGGTCCACCTGAAATTCTTCCTGCACATCAATTTCACCACGACGCCCAAGGAAAACTTGGCTGCCATCGTCTTCACCGTGGTGCTGATCTTCATCATGGTGGGCGGCAGCTTCTGGATCATGTTCGACCTGCACTCGCGGATGGCCGTCTGATACCAGCCGGCAGAAGTCGTGACCGCTTTTCATCTCAAGGGAGCGCGCAACTCCAGTTGGGCTCAAGCTCATGAGCGCAACTGGAGTTGCGCGCTCCCTTGAGGAGGTACGTTCCACGAAGGGTCAGGACTTCCGACGACTGGTATGACTACCGTTTGCTGGCATTGCCAGCATTTGGGGGACCCAATAAAAGTGACCCAATAAAAGTTGCAAGTTCAACAGGTTTGATGCTATATTCCTGATATCGTCGCCACGAGGTGCATCTTCGTGCGTGACGCAAACAACCAAGGCGTTCGTGCCACCGGAACTCCCTCCGGCGTGCCCCAAAAGCTCTTCAGAGAGCGCCTGCGCCTGGCATGGTCCTGACCATGCCCTCGACAACGAACACGAGACCCAAAGAGCAGACAATGCCGACGGCGAACGTCGGCCCTGAGGACCGGTTTGTGACACGACTCTGGACAGGTTTCTGGACAGAACGCGCTACATTCTGGTGTCCACAAATAATGCGAGAAGGCCGTGAAAACACGGCATCGAACGGTTTTTCAGGTCATGAAAAACCATGCGGGATTTGGCCGGGGACGCGGGCAGGGAGTTTGCCTGCGTCATCGCCGCCGTGCTCCGCCCTAGAAAATGCAGTCCGTGCGCGTGGCCGGCTTTATGGGATCGGCCGGCATGTCGAGGCGGCAGTGATAGTCGAAGGCGGCCCGGTAGGGTGCTGCGATGCGGGCCTTGGCCTGGATGGGGAGCACGATGCGGGCGCCGCGCCGGTCGATCTGCTGGCGGCCATAGGCGATGTTGGTGCCGTCGGGGAAATAGGCGGTGAAGATCGAATGGCCCGCCGAGGAGGCGAACTCCACGGCCAGGACCGCGCCCTCTATGCATTCGAAGCGCGGGCCGCTCTTCAGGACGCCGGTTTCCGTGGTCTTCTCCGACGGCCCGGCGATCGTCCAATGCGTGGTGGCGGCGGTCTTCCAGCTCTCGGCCTTCAGCGTGCCGCAGCTCAGTTCGCTCTTGGTTTGACCGTAGGCTGGCCCTGCGAAGATCGCGGCGGTCAGCAGCAGCAAGCCGACACGTCTCACTTGGGCAAAGCGTCCAGCGCCTTCTTGGCGTCGGCGTCGTTCTGCGCCGCCGCCTGCTGCAGCCAGGTCCTGGCCTTGGCGGTATCGGCGGCGAGGCCGGCGCCGCCCTTGGCGAACAGGAGGCCGAGCTTGCGTTGCGCCTCGGCCACGCCCGCCAGTGCGGCGCGCTCGTACCAGTCGGCGGCGCGGGCGCCCTCGGGCGTAAAACCGCCGCGCGCGGGCTGGGTCAACGGATCGTAGAAGGTGGCGAGTTCGAGCTGGGCGCCGGTGTTGCCGGCTTCGGCGGCAGGGCGGAACACCAGGAAGGCCGAGGCGGTGTCGCCCGCCTTCAGGAAGTCGCGGCCCTTGGCCAGCATGGCCTCGGGGTTCGGTGGGGGCTTGGTGGCGAGATACTCGGCCACGGTGTCGCGCACCGATTTCCTGGGCGGCTCGCCGGGAGCGGCGGGCGGCGGCGCGGTCGCCACGACGTCCTGCGGATTGAGCTTGAAGTAGTCGTAAGCGGCATAGGCCGCGCCGCCCACGATCAGCAGGGTGATCACGACGATCGCCCAATTGCGGAAGCCGGAGCGTTCGGGTTCCTGGAACAGATCGTCGAAGCGGCCGGGATCGCGCAGCGCGTGCAGGTCGGGCGCAGGTTTCGGCGGCTCGAAGGGTGGGGGCAGCGGTTCGGGCGCCGGTTCGGCAGGCGCCGCCGCCTGCATCCGGCGCAGCCGCACCGTATCGTCGTAGGTGCCGCTCGAGCCTGCCGCGCCCGAGGTCAGCATGGGGGGCCAGGCGACGACGGTGGTTCCGACGACGCCGATGTCGGGTTCCTTCACCCGGAGCCGGATCGTGGCGATGCCGGCCAGGCGATCGCAGATCTCCGGGCCGAGATGGAATTCCAGCACGTCGCCCTGGCGGTCGACTTCAGCGGGAATGAGCCAGGCCTCGGTGCGGCGCCAGCCGTCGTCGGCGAGATGCGTATCGGGTCCCTGCTGGCGCTGGATCGAAAGCGCCAAGCCCTCGGGCATGGCGTCGAGGTCGCTGACGCGCAGGATCGCGTGACCCGGTTCGGGAAGGGCTTCGATGGACGCGCGGATCGCCATGGGATGGCTCAGGCAGGCACGGCGCGCAGGATGGCGCCGAGGCGATCGTTCTGTTCCGCGGTGATCTCACGGCCGCCCTCGTAGCCGACATTGTCCATGGCGAGCTGCAGGAAGGCCCGCATCCAGTCCTTGCAGTAGTCGGCGTAGATCGGCGCCGGGTCCTCGCTCAACCGGGGAATGCCGTCGATCGTCATGGCGGGGTGCTCGAACACCCGGCGGGTCGGCGCGTTGGGCGGCAGGCCGGGCCGCTGCTCGATCGGCAGGCGGTCGAAGCCCAGCGCACTGATGTAGCCGTTGAGAGAGGAGGCGGCCGTGCGCACCTGGCGCTCGGCGATCTCCTCCCACTTGGCGTTGGCGGCATTCTCCAGCGCGCGAACTTCCAGCGAGAGCTGGTCGATCAGTTTCAGGCGGTGCGCGCCCACCACCAGCTCGTCGATCATCCAGCCGAGGTGCTGGCGGTCGACACCGAAATGCGACAGCGCCTTCTCGTCGGCGCCGACGCGGCGCATGTTCTCCAGCCAGTATTCGGCGGCTTCGCGGGCGAATCTCTCGGCCCGGTCTTCCAGCACGCCCGACGGTGGCGGGGCGCTGTGGCTGGCATCGTCGCCGAAGACGTCGGCGAAGATGGCGCCGAGATCGACGGCGGCGCCGGTCGACTGCGCCACCGCGCCGCTGCCCTTGCTTTTGCCGTTGCCGGCGCCCTGCTCGTCGGAGGAGCGGGCGGTGGCGATGCGGAAATAGATGTCGCGCAAGGCGGTATCGGCGATCTGCAGCGCGCCCACCAGTTCGCCGAAGAGCTGCTGCTGGATGCAGGTCGCGAGGCCGCGCAGCACGGTGTGCACGAGGTCGCGCTTCTTGGCCCGGGCATCGCCATCTGAGGCACTGTGAAAGCCGGCGAGACGGTCGACCAGGCGGCGGACCTGGATTTCGAGCTGGCCGCGCACCTGGGCGCGTTTGATGGCCGGATCACAGACGGGGGTCAGGCTCTTGACCAGATAGGCCACGCCACCATCGTTGGCGCGGAAGGCCTCGTCCCAGGCGCGGGCAGGATCGGTGAAGTGGCGCCTGACCTCGGGATTCTCGACGAAGTGCTTGCGCAGCTCGACGGCACGCTCGGCGAAATCCTCAGCGATGCCGACCTCGCGGGTGCCGTCGTAGTCCATCAGCCGCTCGTCGATGACGGTCGGATTGCGCAGCCAGAAACTGTTGTCGAAGGGCTTGCCGTTCCAGTTGGCCGGCCATTCGCCGCGGAAATTGTTGACCAGCGAATTGTTGAGGCGCGCGCTCCAGCGCAGCCGGCGCGACTCCTCGGTCTCGCCGGCCTTCTGCTCGAACTCGCGGTCCATCTTGGTCAGCACCAGGAACAGCGCGTTCTTCTGCTTGGCACGATCCGCCGGCGTGGCGCCGATGGTCTGGTCGATCCACGCCGTCATCATGTCCGAGAGGTCGCGGACTTCCTGGTTGCCGTCGGGGATGCAGAGCAGGATGGCCGAGAGTTCGCGCTCGGCGGAGTAGCGCTGAAAGAGATAGGCCACCTTGCCGCGCAGCAGCAGCTCGCGCAGCGGGTTGGCGCCTTCGGCCACGCCCTTGGTCTTGGCGACGTCGTCGAGATTGGCGAGTTTCAGGCGTGAACGGGCGCCGGGGAAGTCGAGCAGGTCGGTGTGGTCGAAGAAATCCCACGGCTTCTCGTCGATGGCGACGTTGAGCTCGGCGGTGAGCGCGCAGACCAGCGAGCGCGGCAGCCTGGCGTCGGCCGAGGAGCGGCCATCGGCTTGCTTGGGCCGCACCAGCAGCGGGTCGTCGGAATCGGTGCCCAGGCGGTCAAGCGTCAGGACATCGACGATGCTCTTTTCGCGCGGGATCAGCGCGTCCATGCCGAGCAGGGCCTCGGGCGCGTGGCCAAGCTTCTGCAGGCCGTCGTAGAGCGTGAGGTAGAGATCGGTGAAGGGCTGGAAGTCGTACCACAGCACCGACCACAGCCGGGCGCGGTCCTGGCCCGAGAGGCGCGGCGCCAGCTCGATGGCTTCGCGCCAGTAGTCGGTGCGCAGCTCGGCGGTGACGCCGGCGAAGAAGGTGTCGAAATACTCGATCACGTCGAGCACGTCGTCGGAGTCGAGGTCGCCCACCGGCGTCGGATGCGCCTTGGCACGGAGTTCGGCCAGGCGCTTGCGGATGGCGGTACCGTCCGGCCCTTCGAATTCGGCCTTCTGATGGTCGAAGTCGAGCAGGAACGAATTGCCCAGGATCTTTACGATGTCGGTCTGCGTCAGCAGCCGCACGCGCACCGGAAAATCAGGGGCGCCGTCGCTGAGACCGAGGCCAAAGCGAGTGACGAGGCCGGTCGACTCGCGATTGCCCGGCGGGTTGATCTCGCGCAGGAAATCGTAGGTCTTGTCAGCAAAGCGCGCCTGCAGTGGGCGGCCATCGCGGCTGGCCAGAATCGAGACCAGGTACGACTTGCCGGCTTGGCTCGGGCCAAACACGCCGACGCACATGCGCCGGCGGGCGGCGCGCGCCAGCTTGCGGCTCTGGTTGCGGACCTTCTGCAGCTCGCTGATCAGCGACGGGGCCTGTTGCGCCACGGTCGGCGATTGCGCGGCGGCGCCCTTCAGCCACGCCACGCCCTCGCCCGCGGCGACAGCCAGCGATTCGCAGTCCTGGGCCAGTTTGAGATCGACGGTATCCATTCCCTTAACCCGTCTTCAGCATGCCGGTGTCGAGCCAATAGCCCTCACGGCGCGGCAGTGTTTGCAGGCGGAGCGTCAGACGATCGAGCGCCACGGCGCGGCCGTCGCGATTGGTGATCTGGCGCAGGCGGAAGCGCTCGACATCGCCCGAATCCTTGTCCTTGGGTTTTACGCGCGCAAGCGCGATGTTGAACGGCGTCTCGCGGGCATGGCGCTCGGCATATTCCGGCTTGGCGAATTCCAGCGCATAGAGCCGCGCCGCCGGCCAGCGCGCGAGGTCGAGCTGGCGGGCGCCCAGCCACATGGGGCCGCGGAACTCGAAGCCGATCTCCGGCAACTCGTAGTCGCGATTGTCGAGATCGACGTCGCGATAGACCAGATCGGCTTTCTGCAGCCGCCCGCCGCCATCGAGCTTGCCGATGAACTTGGCGATGCTCTTGGACTTCAGCAGGTCGGAGCGGAAGGAGAAGTCGGGGAGCTGCGACTGGGCGAGTGCGGCGATCATCGCGCCCACCGCCACGGTGGTCTTGGGATCCTCGACCCGGAGACGTGCGTCACGGAACGGATACCAGGCGCCGACGCGATATTCGTGCAGCGAGATCACCCGCTCAGGCGGCAACGGCAGCAGCTCCATCACCAGGGCGCGGATGCCGGGCAAACGTGAAGGCCGGCCCGAGAGCAGCAGGATGTCGCAATCGTAGGCGTGCACGACCTCGGCCAGCGGCGCCAGCACGCGCGCCATCTCGGCGCGGACGGTCTTGTCGAGATTGGGCAAATCGACCGGGAAGATCACTTCCTTGAGGTCGAAGCCCTTGGCGCCGCGCTTGCGCGCCGCCTCGTTGACGAAGGTCACGACCTCGATCGAGGGTTTGGCGCCTTCCGGGAAGAACGAATCGTAGGTCCGGGGCTCCGCCGCAACGACACCCGAGGTGGGGTCATAGGTCTCGGCCGCGCGTAAAAACTCAAGCGCCAGGGGATGGGCGATCTGCAGCGCGAACTGCTGGCGCAGGTTGCGATGGATCACGTCCTCGCCGCCGCGATCGCCGCCCACCAGCTCGGCCATCAGGTCGGCCGGGTTGCCGATGCCGGCGGAGCGCAACGCCGCCTCGATCGGCGGCAACACATGGCCCTGCACGACGCGCAGCAGGATATCGTCGCCCGCCACATTGAAGCCTTCGCGAAATTTTTGTTCCGGGAACAGCGTCACCGAGGTGCCGGCGCCTTCGAGGCGATAGGAGTTGATGATCAGGTCGGTCGTACCGCCGCCGACATCGATGCTGGCGATGCTGAGCGTCTCGTCGGCCGGCCGACCGCGTGGCTTGCGGGCGATCTGGAAGAAGCGACGCGCGTCGCCGCCGAAATTGCGCGCGACCTCGGTGTAGAGATAGACGAGCTGGGTGCAGCTTGCCTCGTCCCAATCGGTCAGCACGCGGGGCGCCGGGGCTGCCGGATCGTCGAGCTTCCAGCCCATCATCATCCAGACCAGGTCGCGTGCCGCCTCGGCGCGCTTGCGGAAGATCAGGCGCTCGGCCAGCGGCATGCCGGTGGGCAGCGTGAGCACGATGCGGCGGAGCCGGCGCGGCGTCTCGGCGTGGGCGCGGCGGCCGCGCTGCTGCGGAGAGTTCATGAGTGTCAGCGCCTGTAGCAGGACTTCGGACAGCACGAAGGTCATCACCGAGGAACGCGAATAGAGCGGCTCGAAGACCGGCAGATGGTCGGCCGAATCCGCGTCGGCATCGACCAGATGCAGCGGCTCGCCCTTCTGGTTGACGAGCTGCGCCATCGGGCCGGCGGCGGCCGGCATCGGCGTCTGGTCCTGCGCGTAAGCGACGTTGAAGCGCCATTCGCGGGTCTGCGGCTCCTCGTCCCACAGATAGCGCTTGGGGCTCGACATGCCGGTGTTGCCCTCGGTGCCGCGGCGGCGGGCGGCGAGCCGCGTCGCTTCGGGCCCCACGCGGGTCATGGTCGGCCAGACGAAGGCGTCGGCCCGTCCACCGAGGCGCGAGAGGTGATTCTTGCCGAACCAGGCCTGGGCGAACTCGACGCGCGATTCGAACGGCTTGGTATGCACGCTCTCGGGATGCGAGAGATCGCGTAGCGCCAGTTCGTAGGAATCGTTCAGGTTGACGCCGACGTCGCCCGCCGCCTCGATCAGCAGGCCGCAGGTGCGCGAGTTGCCGACGTCGAGAACCAGGTCGACTTCGATCGCGCCGCGGCCGGGCCGCTCGGCGTCACCCACCAGCTTGATCGGTGGAAAATGCGCCGCGGCGGCCAGCAGGCCGAGGAAGGCTAGATAACGTGCGGTCGCTTCCTGCGGCTTCTGCTTGATGTCGGCGTCGATCTCCTCGAGCGTCGCGCGCGGATGCAGTTCGCGGAACAGCTCCTCCAGCCACTGGCTCATCCAGCCCTGGCGCAGCAGCCAATGATTGGCGCGCTGCTGGGGCGCGAGCGCAAACAGGGCGCCTGACGTCACGTCCTTGGGCGAGGGCGCGAGATAGGCGCGACCCTCGGCCTCGGCGATCAGGCCGGTATCGAAGGCGAGGACGGCGCGGTAGCGGTTGCCCTGCTCGTCGCGGTAGCCCGCGCCATAGCGGGCTTCGAGATCGACCACGCGCACGCGCGCCCAGTCGGCAGGGCCTTCGCGGAACTGGCTGTTGGGCCGGACCTGCAGGAACGGCACCGGCACCCACTTGTCGAGAAAGGGGGCAAGCGCGTCCTTGGCCGTCACAACGAGGTTGGGTTCGGCGGCGCGGCGACGCCCGGCCTCGACCACCTCGTACTGGCCGCGGCCCTCGTCGAAATCGAGTTGCACCAGGTCGTCGACCGCCTTGTCGGCGGCGGCGTCATGGAAGCCCCACTCGCGAACCTTGAGGCGCACGGGGTCGAAGCCGAAATCGAGGAACTGAATGCCTGAGCGGGCGATCAGTGTCGTCGGGCTGGGGTAGCTCGGCAGGCGGGCAAGGTCGCTCATGTCATGTTTTTGCGGCTATCGGTCCAGTTTAGGGACTCAGCGGCCGATCTGCACCTGATAGCTGCGCTGATCGCCGGGTTGGCTACCCTTGCATTGGGCCACGCCGTTGGCGTCGACCTCGCAATTGACCGTGTTGCGGGCGTAGGTCTTGCCGTCGCTGCACTTGGGATTGGCCTTCTCCTCGATCACCAGCTTGCCGTTGTCCCAGCGCGCCTCGGCCGGGGCCTCGCAGGCAGCGCCGTTCTTCTGCACGAAGCTCACCTTACCTTTGCCCTTGTCGTCCAGCGTATAACTGGGCCGCAAGTCCTTCTCGCCGCTCGCCGTGGCCAGTCCGGTGCGGGAGCGCCAGTCGCCCTTCAGAAACGCGAGATCCTGCTTCTGCTTGGCCTCCGGCGGCACGACCATCGGCTTGGGCTCGTCCTTCTTCGGTTCGTTCTTCGGATCGTTTTGTGCGCCGGCGCCCTTGTTCTTGTCCTGCTCGTTGGGGCCCTTCACGTCGTTCTTGTCGGCAACGTTAACGCCGGCAGGCGGGACGGGTTCCGGCCCCGCGCCGCGCTCGATCGGCGCGCCGGGGATGACACCGCCCGCGATCATGCCGCCTGGGCCGATGATGCCGGCTGCGCAATCGCCGCCGCGCCGCGCCAGATCGTCGGTGAGGCGCGCCAGTTCCATCCGCAGGTTCTCGTTGTCCTGCACCAGTGTGCCGGCGCGCGTCTGCTGCAACTCGAGTGGCTGGCGCACGGAGAAGCTGAGCGCCCGTTCCCGGGCTTCGGCTTCGAGATAGGGTTCGAGGCGCGGCAGATAGGGCCGCACCAGCCAGGCGAGCAGGGCCAGCATCAGCAGCAGCAACAGCGCGAGCAGAAGCCACTGCCACCAGCTCGTGCGGGGGCCGACAGCAGCGAGTGCGGGGGCGGAAACCATCACCGCTTCGGGGCGCGCGATAACGGGCGGGCTGGCGAGAAAGGCGCCGGGCAGGCTGGCATCGGCCGTGAAGCCCCAGAAGGTCATGACCGGCTTGCCGTCCACGACGTAAAGCGTTTCTTCGCCGGGCGCGGTGAGTGAATGGCGCAGCAGGCGGGCAAAGTTCCGTTCGGCGCTGGAGCGTTCCGGCGACTCCATCGAATCGGCCAATTGCGCCAGGTCGCCGTGCAGGCGATGAACCTTGTCGAGCATCTGGGTCCGCTCGACGCCGCCGGTTTCGGAAAGGCGGCGGACCTCGCCCTCGAAAGGTGCATACCAATCGATGCGGCGTCCCGTTGGATCGACCTCGGGGATTGCCAGCAGATCGGCATGCTCGCGCGACAGCCGTGCCGCGATGGCGGCACGCAACTGGCCGGCGGCACGCCACACGGGATCACCCGCCAGACCCAGCGCGCGGTAGCGCTGAAGCGGTTCACTGATGAGAAGGGGACCTGCTGCCATCTCTGTTCCTCAACGTGGGCACGCCATGGCGTAGTTCCAGCGCGTGCCCAGCATCTGACCTGTTACGACGACATCAACCGAATAATCCCCGCCAACCGGCTTCCAATCGAAGCCGAACCCGCCGCGGCCGCTGCGCGGTCCGCCGGTGCCGTTCAGCACCTGGCCACGATAGATGACCTTAATGTCATCCGGCCGGACAAACAGGTTGTAGTTGATGGCAACGAAGCCCGGCTTGTCGCCGAGATAGTGCTTGTTGCGCGTGATGCCTTCGCCACCCGAATCGCCCGCCCAGTCGCAGGGCAGTTGGCCCGGCGGCGGCCGGTTGGTCGGCGCCGCAGCGGGCGGCGGCGGTGGGGGCGGTGGCGCAGGCTTGGCGGCTACCTGCGGCTGCGGTGGCGGCGGCTTGGGCGGCTCGATCGGCTTGCATTGATCCAGCTTGGCCTTGAGGTCGATCTGGAGGGCGGCGAGTTCGGCCTTGAGCCGCTTGTCGTCGCCCTGCGTCTCGTCGAGCGATGCTTTCAGGAGCGGCGTCGGGTCGGGTGGTGCCTCCGGTGCGGGCGGCGCCGGCGTTTCGATGGTCGCGACATTCAGGGCCGGATCGACCGGACTGCAGGCGCGCAGCAGCCACGACGTGATCAGCAGGAGGAGAAGAAGCAGAAGGCCGAACAGCAAGGCGCTCAGCCAACGCGACCAGCCGAGACGGGCCGGCAGCGCAACCATTGGGGCGCTCGCGAACGTGGCGACCGGCCCTTCCATCCTGGGCACGGGCGGCGACGCGAAATTCTGGAGGCTCTGGGCAGCGTCGGCCTCGTAACCCCAGGCGACGATGACCGGCTGGCCATCGACAATATAGATGAAGTCGTCGGACGGGCGGGCTGTCGAGAGTTCGAGCGAGCGTCCGATCAGGCGCGCTTCCTCGCTGGCGTCGGACGACTGCAGTTGTGCCCCGAGCGTGCGGATGGCGGCGAGATGGGTTTCGACCGTCGCCAACGCCTCGGCGCGTTCGCTGTCGCCGAGCTCGGCAAGGCGACGTACCTCGCCCGACCGCGCGGCATACCAATCAATGCCGTCGTCCGATTCACGCATCTGCGGTTCGGCCAGCAGGTCGGCAGGACCGTCGCCCAGACGGCGGCGAATCACGGACAGTAGTTGCCCGGCCACGGCATGTAGCGGATCGCCGCGTACGCCGAGCGGCCGGACGCCCAGACGCGTAGTAAGGATCAGAGTGGGGCGTTCGCCCATTCGCTGCCGCTGGTTGTTGCTACGGCACTATAACAGGCGTCGAATCCGGCGGGTTTATGTCCGAGGCAAGATGTTTCCGCCCGGACCGGGTAACGCTATGACTCCCGCCGCCTCCACTCGATATAGGGTCCTCGAAAAAAGGACGCCTGACTGGCGATGGTCCGAGTGGACCGGCTGGCTGGGCAGTTTAGCCGAGGGGGGATGGCCCCCCGGGATGCGCAGTTACTTGGTCAGGATGAGCTTGTTGGAAGCGGTGACCCGGAGCCGATAGCTCTCGGCGCCATGCCGGATGATCAACTCGCGCCGGCCGCTCATCAGCGTGGCGCTGTCGACGACTGGTATTGATGAGTCCGGCCGGCCGGCCTCGGACTCGTTCGTCCGTGCCGCCCGCGATGGCTGGTTCATGCGCTTCTCATCTCCCTCGATTATTAAGTTGCGATTGACTCTCAATTGCATAAAGTGACACTCGCTGTCAACGCTTGACCAACCATCGGAGAGGTTCAGCCGCCCATGGCTACGCCGATCTCGCTCACCGGCTTCGACGCGTGATGTTGGACCAGGCCCGCAGCATTCCGATCCTGGCGTCGCTCGACATTGAGACGCGTGATTTCTACGTCTGGCACCTCGGCTTCTCCAGCGACTACGCCGATGACAACTACCTCAGCGTCAAACGCGACGAGATGGAAATCCATTTCTGGAAGACCGACGATCGGCGATTCCCGGAGAACACCTCGTGCTACATCCGCGGCGGCCAGGCGCCGGCACTTCTCGAGGAATCCCAGCAGCGCCGCGTGCCGCGCCTGTCGCCCTTCGAGGTGAGACTGTGGAACATGAAGGAATTCTACATCCACGACCCGCACGGCAACTTGCTGAAGTTCGGCTGCGGCGAATGGTAGGCGCCCCGGCCTAGGTCAAATCTCGATCCGGCCGCCGAGTTCGACGACCCGGTTGGCCGGCAGGCCGAAGAAGTCGCCGGGGCTCATGGCGAAGCGGGAGAGCGCCAGGAAAATCTTCTGCTGCCAGCGCGCCAGCATCGGCCGGTCACCGCCGACGATGCTGTTGCGGCCGATGAAGTAGGTCGTGTGCTCGGGATCGACCGGAATGCCGCTGTCGGCGAGCGTGGCGATGTCGTGCGACACGTCGGGCTTTTCCATGAACCCGTAGCGCAGCAGAACGCGATGGATGCCGTTGCCGAGACTGGCGACTTCGCGGCGCAACTGCGGCGCCACGAAAGGCTCATCTGCGATCCGCACGGTGAGCAGGATGACGGTCTCGTGCAGCGCCTCATTGTGGATGAGGTTTCGCCGCATGCAATTCGAGGCATTCTCCGAGAAGCTCGTGAAGTAGACCGCCGTGCCCTTTGCCCGGTGCCAGCCGCTGTATTCGAAGCCATTCAGCAGGGCATCGATCGGCACGGCCCGTTCCTTCTCGCGGGCCGCGACGGCGAGGCGGCCCTTCAGCCATGTCCACATGGCCGTGAAGATCACGGCAGCGATCAGCAGCGGCACCCAGCCACCGTGGAAGAACTTCAGCATGTTGGACGAGACCATCGTGAGGTCGACCAATATGAAGAATCCGAAAACCAGGATCGCGGCCAGCCAGCCCCATTTCCACCCGCGCCGGGCAAGGCTCAGCATCAGCACACTGGTCACCAGCATCGTGCCGGTGACGGCGATGCCATAGGCGGCGGCAAGGCTCGACGAGGTCTGGAAGGCAAGAACGAGTGCCACGACGCCGATCATCTGCGCCCAGTTGATGGCCGGCACGTAGATCTGGCCGAACTCACTGGCCGAGGTATGCTGGATGCGCAGGCGAGGGCTCAGGCCCAGCAGGGCCGCCTGCTGGGCCATGGAAAAGGCGCCGGAAATAGTGGCCTGCGAGGCGATCACCGTGGCGGCCGTGGCCAGCGCCACCAGCGGATAGAGCGCCCAGCGCGGGGCCAGTCGGAAGAACGGATTCTCGAGCGATGTCGGGTCGTCGAGCAGCAACGCGCCCTGTCCGTAGTAGTTGACGAGCAGCGACGGCAGCACGAGCAGGAGCCAGGCCCAGCGGATGGGGGCGCGGCCGAAATGACCCATGTCGGCGTAGAGCGCCTCGGCGCCGGTGAAGGCCAGCGTCACCGCACCCAGCGCCACGAAAGCCGCGACCTTGTGGCGAACGGCGAAATCGATGGCATGCAGCGGCGAGAATGCGGCCAGTATCTGCGGGTGATGGACGACATGCTGGAGCCCTAAGGCGAACAGGGCGATGAACCACAACAGCATGATCGGCCCGAACCAGCGGCCGACGCCGGCGGTTCCGAAATGCTGCAGGGCGAACAGGCCCATGATCAGGCCGATCGAGATCGGCACCACCAGGGGCGCAAGGTCGGGCGTGGCGACGTTGAGGCCCTCGACTGCGCTCAGCACGGAAATCGCCGGTGTCAGCAGGCAGTCGCCATAGAAGAGCGCGGCGCCGGCAATTCCCAGCATCATGTAAATCCGCCGGCGGCGCTCCGAGAGCCCCGTCTCCTGGAGCACCAGCGCCATCAGCGCCAGCACGCCGCCCTCGCCGTGATTGTCGGCGCGCATCACCACGACGACGTATTTCAAGGTGACGACGATGATCAGGGCCCAGGTGAGCAGCGACAGCATGCCCAGCACGTTGTCGGCGGTCGGCTTGATCCCGGTGTAGTCGCTGAAGCAGGTGCTGACCGTATAGAGCGGGCTGGTGCCGATATCGCCGAATACGACGCCAAGCGCCGCCAGTGTCAGTCCGGCCGTGCGCTTGTGGCCGGCGAGTGCCGTCGGCGAGCCGTTGACCGTCATGCAGGTATTCTTTGCGCTCCCCCGTACAGGCGATTGATCCTACGCGCGATTTCCCCGAGGCTGCAGCGGGAAAAGTCGACGGAGGGAAAAATGGCCGAGAGCGAGAACTACAAGAAGGGCACCGAAATCCGCAGCAAGCTGATGGGTGCTGCCTATGCCGACAAGATGAACAAGACGGTCTACGACGATCCGATGATGCAGAAGTTCGGCAATTACGCCCGCGAGGCGGTGTTCGGTATGCTGTGGTCCCGTCCCGGCCTCGACCTCAAGACACGGGCGCTGATCTGCGTCATCTCCGACACATCCCAAGCGCGCTGGCCGGAACTGGCGATCCACCTGCGCATGGCGCGGAACCAGGGCTGGACCGAGGACGAACTCAGCGAGGCATTGCTGCATCTCGGCGGCTACATCGGCCTGCCGTCGGTTCGCGAGGCGATGTTGACCGCCAAGGAAGTGTTCGAAGAGATGCGCAAGGAAGGCTGAGCGACATGGTGGCGATGACGACCAGCGATCTGCCGCTGGAGCGGATCGGGCGGGGCAAGGTCCGCGACGTCTATGCAGTCGATGCCGACCGGCTGCTGCTGGTGGCGACCGACCGGGTCAGCGCCTACGACGTGGTGATGGCCGAGCCGATCCCGCAGAAGGGCGCCGTGCTCACACAGGTGAGCGCCTGGTGGTTCCGCCAACTGGGCGACGTGGTGAAACACCACATGATCTCTGCCGATGCCGGCGAGATCGCGGCCTCGGTGCCGGCGCTCGAGCCGCACCGCGCCGAGATCGCGGGACGGGCGATGCTGTGCAAGCGCGGCACGGTGTTCCCGATCGAATGCGTCGTGCGCGGCTACATCACCGGCTCGGCATGGCGGGAGTACGCCAAGACCGGCACGCTCGCAGGCGAGACCTTGCCGGCAGGCCTCGAGGAAAGCGGCCGGCTCGATCCGCCGATCTTCAGCCCCGCGACCAAGGCCGAGAGCGGCCACGACGAGAACATCACGATCTCGGAGATGAAGAAGGTGCTGGGTGCCGACGTGACGTCGAAGCTCGAGCGGCTGACGCGCCTCGTCTACACCAGGGGCCGCGACGTCGCGCTCAGGCAAGGCATCATCATCGCCGACACCAAGTTCGAGTTCGGCCGCACCACATCGGGCGAGATCCTGCTGATCGACGAGGTGATGACGCCCGACAGTTCGCGCTTCTGGCCGCTCGATGGCTATGCGCCGGGCCGTCCGCAGCCCAGTTTCGACAAGCAGCCGCTGCGCGACTGGCTCGATGTCGAGCGCCACGCCGGCCGCTGGAACGGAGAGGCGCCGCCGCCCAAGCTGCCGCCGGAGGTCGTCGAGGCGACCAGCAAGCGCTATCTCGAAGCCTATCGACGGCTGACCGGCATCGACCTCAACGTGTCATGATCGCTTTGGCAGCGTGAAGCGCGCGTCGCGCAGTTTCTTCTCCAGGGGCGGGATGCCCTGGGCATAGTTGCCCTTGTCGCATTGGTCCATCGCGACCGCCGCCGTAACGTCTGGGAGCACGCGTTCCCCGGTGTTGCCGAGGTAGCGGCGATAGAGGGCCGACAACTCGGCACAGTAGGAGGCATCGTCGGCCAGGGCCGACTGGGGTGCCGCGATGGCGAGTGCCAGCAGAAGCGGCAGGAGCTTGCGGGCCATGTCGCGGTGTTACGCCGCGACGATGGGACCTGCAAGCTCCCGCGTTTTCTTGGCCTGACGATCAGCCCCGTGACGATCAGCCCCGTGCGGTGCGGCGGCTGCGCTGAATCAACTGCTCGCGCACCCACAGGAAGAGAGCGGCCAGCGGCAGCCAGCCCATCCAACGCAGCCCCTCGAGCAGGTATTCACCCTGGTCGCGTGCGAGCAGATAGTCGACCTGCACCTTCCAGACGCTGGCCGCGACCTCGAAGGCCAGCATCCAGACCAGCAGCGCCGGCAGCAGGACGACCAGGGGCTTCGTCTGCTCCGACAGCCGTTCGCTGTACCAGGGGCCGAGCGAGATCGAGAAGATCAGGATCGCCACGACCAGCTTGGTCGCGGGATGCGCCTCGAACCATGCCATCAGCATCGGCTCGCGCACGATCATCGAGTAGGCGGTCCAGGCGAGCACCGCGCCGCCCAGCAGGATGACCGAGGGATAGCGGTCGACCAGCTTGATCACGAGCTGGCTGCCCCAGACGATGATCGGCACGCTGATGGCGAGGCCCAGCACGATCAGCACGATGCTGCCGTGCGCCGCGCCGCCGATCGCCAGCACATTGTCGACTCCCATGACGGCGTCGGCGATCACGATGGTGCGAACCGCGCCGGCAAAGGTCGCCGCCGGCGCCTTGGCGAGATGGTTGGCCGCGGCGTCGGGCTCGGGCGTGAGCAGCTTGCGGGCGATCCAGACCAGGGCGAGGCCGCCGCACAGCATGAAGCCGGGCACGTTCAGGATGTAGACGACGATGATCGCCATCGCGGCGCGGATGGCGATGGCGCCGAAGGTGCCCCAGAAGATGACCTTGTTCTGGGTGTTCTTGGGCAGGTTGCGCGCGACCAGGCCGATGATGAGGGCATTGTCGCCCGCCAGCACGAGGTCGATCAGGATGATGGCGAAGAGGGCCGACAAGAAGGCGGCTGAGAAGAATTCGAGTTCCAAGGGAGATCTCCAACGAAAAATGAACATCGACCGCCAGCCCCAAGGGGCGGCGGCGCTTTCAGTCTGTCGTCAGAGCTTTATGGGAACCTTCTCGACGCCCCCGGCCGGGGCCGGGCGCAACACCCTGTAGAAGATGGTGCCGCCGATGCGCAGCACGGTGATGCCCGCGGCCAGCGCCGCGCCGCCCAGCAGGAGTTGCAGCAGGTGCCAGTGTCGCATCGCCAGTACGGAGAACTCGCCGCCCAGGTCGAACAGGGCGAGCTCGAGCCCCGCTTCGCCCAGCACCGTCGGGTCGACGGCATCGCCGAACGACGCCAGGATCATGCAGATCACGACCGATGCCACGAACAGCTCGCCGCCGGGAGACACGGTCCGGACGGCATTGGCGGCGCGTTGCGAGCGTTGGATCAGGAGCATGACCCGGCCAATTTCCGCCCCGGCCGACTGCAGATCAAGGGTAAAGCGACATGGCCGTCCCGAAATGTCGCAGCCTTATGACCCCCTCCGCCCCTAACGGGGCGGAGGGGGTCAGATCTTGAGGCGCCGCAGCCGGAGCGCGTTGGCGATCACGCTGACCGAGCTCAGTGCCATGGCCGCCGCCGCCACGACCGGGCTCAGCAGCAGGCCGAACAGTGGATAGAGCAGGCCAGCCGCAATCGGCACGCCGGCCACGTTGTAGACGAAGGCGAAGAACAGGTTCTGGCGGATGTTTCCCATCGTCGCCTGCGACAACCGCCGGGCCTTGGCGATGCCCAGCAGGTCGCCCTTCACCAGGGTGACGCCGGCGCTTTCGATGGCAACGTCGGTGCCGGTGCCCATGGCGATGCCGACATCGGCCGCGGCGAGCGCCGGGGCGTCGTTGACGCCGTCGCCCGCCATCGCCACCACCCGGCCCTCGGCCCTGAGGCGCTGGATGACCTGCGCCTTGCCTTCCGGCAGCACCCCGGCCTCGACCTCGTCGATGCCGATACCCCTGGCCACGGCGGCGGCGGTGCGCCGGTTGTCGCCGGTCAGCATGACCAGCCGGATGCCGGCCCGCCGCAGTTCGCGGAGTGCCGCTTGTGTTGTCTCCTTGACCGGATCGCTGACGGCGATCAGCCCCTCGACCTTGCCGTCGACCGCCAACAGCACGACCGTGGCACCGCTTTCCCTGAGCGCGTCGGCCTTGCGCTCGGCGGCATCGGCATAGACGCCGCGCTCGCCCAGGAAGCCGGCGTTGCCCAGCAACAGATGCTTGCCCCTCGAGCGTGCCCGTCACGCCCTTGTCCGACGGCGAGTCGAAATCGCCGACGGTGGCAAGGGCGATGTCGCGATCCTTGGCGGCTTCGACTTCAACACTATGCTCTTCGAGCCCAGGCGAATGCCGCAGCAGGGACGAACAACCATTGCAACAGAGGCGACAAGCCGACATCGAGCCCGGGGAGCACCGGCATCAAATCACCGTAGCCCCAGCTGCGCAGCACGAGCACATTCATGCGCTCGCTGTAGATTGTGTAGGCAATGCCGATTGCCATGGCGCTGCCGGCAACCGCGAAAAAGCGGCTGCGGGGCCACATCTCATCGCCTGCAAGGCAGAGCGCAATGACAAGTGCACTCGCCGAAATCGCGACATCGCCCGCCGTGCAATGAATGACGGCGACGGCGAGGTCGCGAACGGTTCCGGTCTTCCAGATCGTGTACAGGGGAAGTTGAGCCGCTTCCCAAACGAGATTGCCGACCAGGATCGCCCCGAAATAGCGTCTCAGGGTGCGCAGCCACATGGCGGAGACCCTCAATCCACTATGACGTTGAAGGCCGACCCAACATCACCGTTGCCGTTTAAGTGCGATTGGGCGGCGGATGCATATCGCCGTGAGGCCCAATTCTGCATTTCGAGCCGGTCGTTGTCGCATCCTCGATGATGCCATTGCGATCGACCGTGAAGTTGACCATGCAGTTGGTCGCGCGAAAAAGGACCTGTGATTTGGGGCCCGTCACCGCCTGGTTGACGAACATGTACCCGATCGCCCTGCCGCCGTCGGCCGTCGGGTAGTCATGATGGGGAGTTCCCCAAGACTGAATGAGATGGGTCGCGCTGTGTCCAATCCAGTCTCGGATGTTGAGATCCTTCACCGATCCCGTTGACATGGGCCCGCAGGCCACGAGGGTAACAGCGGCGAATACGAGCGCCAAATAGCGTCGACTGATCATGGCCGGTACCCCTTCTTTCATCAGTTGTCGTTCCTTGAGACAGTGTGCGCAGCAACGCTCAGCATCGGAATTCAGCGCGGCGTCGGGGCCGCGTAACGGTCATAGGTGTCACCAGAGGCGCGCCGAACGTCCTACTGAAAGTCTCGCCATCACATGATGCCCATGGGCCCCATCAGCAATTCGTCGCCGACCTTTTTCTGGTCGTCGCTGAGCGACGCGTAGAGCGGATCGACGGCAGCCTTGAGCGCACGAATTGTTTCTAGCCGCGCGGCGAATGTCTTCTCGTAGTTGGCGAGGCGCTCGGGCGCGGTCGACGCCTTCATGTCGCCCTGCATCATCGGTGGCTTCGCGGTCTGCGCGCCCTTGGCATTGCTGCGCACGACTTCGGCGAACTTGGTCCACTGCGGCTCCTGGGCCGCGGTGATCTTGAGTTCGGTCTTCAGGAAGGCGAGCCGGCCCTCGACGTGTTTCAGAGGCATGTCGCCCATCATGCGGCCGTGCATCATGGCCATCATGCGGCTCATGTCGCCACCCATCATGCCATCGGTGCCACCGCCCTTCATATCCATGCCACCTGGCGCAGCAGGCGCCTGCGCTTGCGCGGGACGGTGCCCTTTGTGGTCGTCGGCGGGCGGGGATTGGGCCTGAGAGATCGCCGGAAGGATTGCTAGGACGGCAAAGGCCGTCAGAGTAGTGACCATGCGTATTTGGACGCTCCTTCGCACTTGCATCGAGGCTAGCGATAGTAAGGAACGCGCGCTGGCTCGGACTTGACCTATCTCAAAAGAAGTCGGCCCGAAGTTTGCCTCTCTCAAGAGTGCATTTGCCGAAAACTCGCCCGTGTATAGCGTAAACGCGTAGGGCATCCGGAAGTTCCATGTTCCACCCAGAATGATGAACGGCAACGAGGGACGAGGCTAGATTTGCCGAGATTCACCGCCGTTGGTCGTTCTTGATGCTCGTTACAACTGGATGCGCCGTAGCCTAAGCGCATTAGCAATGACGCTGACCGAACTCAGTGCCATGGCGGCCGCGGCAATGATCGGCGACAAAAGGATGCCGAACGTCGGGTAGAGGATGCCCGCGGCAATCGGCACCCCGGCGGCATTATAGACGAAGGCAAAGAAGAGATTTTGCCGGATGTTGCTCATCGTGGCCTGGGAGAGTCGCCGGGCCTTCACGATACCCATCAGGTCGCCCTTGAGGAGCGTGATGCCGGCGCTCTCGATGGCGATATCTGTGCCGGTCCCCATGGCGATGCCGACTTCGGCGGCCGCGAGGGCGGGCGCGTCGTTCACGCCATCGCCCGCCATCGCCACGAAGCGGCCCTCGCGGCGCAACTTCTCGACCACGGCGCTCTTCTGCTCGGGCAAAACCTCGGCCTCGACCTCGGAAATTCCGAGTCGCCGCGCGACGGCCTCGGCTGTCGTGCGGTTGTCGCCGGTCAGCATGACGACCCGGATCTTTTCCTTCGCCAGCGCCTTCAGCGCCTCCGCCGTGGTGGCCTTCACTGGATCGGCGATGGCGAACACAGCCGCGGCCTTGCCGTCGACGCCGAGGAAGATCGCAGTCGCCCCGTCCTGGCGCAGGCGCTCCGCCGCTTCCTCGAGCGCGGCTGTGTCGACGCCGGTTTCGCCGAGGAATCTGGCGTTGCCCAGGATCAGCTTGCGGCCCTCGACGCTGCCCACCACGCCTTTGCCGGTGGGCGAGTCGAAAGCCGATACCTCGGTGAGGGCGAGTTTGCGTTCTGCGGCGGCGGCGACGATCGCCAGGGCGAGGGGATGTTCGCTCGCCTTTTCGATGCTGGCGGCCAGGCGCAGCGCATCGTTCTCCTCGAAGCCTGCTGCGGGAACGATCGCCACGACCTTCGGCTTGCCTTCGGTGAGCGTGCCGGTCTTGTCGATGACCAGCGTGTCGATCCGCTCCATCCGCTCCAGGGATTCGGCGTTCTTGATCAGCACACCGGCCTGCGCCCCGCGGCCGACGCCCATCATGATCGACATCGGCGTGGCGAGGCCGAGCGCGCAGGGGCAGGCGATGATGAGGACGGTCACCGCCGCGACGAGCCCGAACGCGAGCCGCGGCTCGGGACCGAATACCGCCCAGGCCACGAAGGCGGCGACGGCGATTGCGATGACGGCGGGGACGAAATAGCCCGCGACCTGATCGGCCAGGCGCTGGATCGGGGCGCGGCTGCGTTGCGCCTCGGCAACCATCTGGACGATGCGTGCGAGCATCGTATCGCGGCCGACTTTTTCGGCGCGCATGACGAAGCCACCGGTCGTGTTCAGGGTGCCGGCAATCACCTTGGCGCCGGCCTCCTTGGTGACGGGCATGGATTCGCCGGTGACCATCGATTCGTCGAGCGACGACCGGCCTTCGATCAACTCACCGTCGACCGGGACCTTTTCGCCGGGCCGCACACGTAGACGGTCGCCGACGGCGATGGCGTCGAGCGAAACTTCTTCGTCGCTTCCGTCGTCCTTCAGCCGGCGGGCGGTCTTGGGAGCGAGGTCGAGCAGGGCCTTGATGGCACCCGACGTCTGTTCGCGGGCGCGCAATTCCAGCACCTGCCCGAGAAGGACGAGGACGGTGATGACCGCCGCGGCTTCGAAGTAGACCGCGACCGACCCGTCTGGGCTGCGGAAAGCCTGGGGGAAGACCCCGGGCAGGGCGACGGCGATGACGCTGTAGAGCCACGCGACGCCCGTGCCCATGGCGATCAGGGTGAACATGTTGAGGTTGCGCGTGAGCAGCGATTGCCAGCCGCGCACAAAGAACGGCCATCCGCACCACAGCACCACGGGCGTGGCCAGGGCGAACTGCAGCCAATTGGACGTCTTCTGCCCGAGCAGCATATGCAAGTTGGTGAGGTGGCCGCCCATCTCCAGCGCCACGACCGGCAGGCTGAGCACGAGCCCGATCCACATGCGACGCGTCATGTCGATCAGCTCTTCGTTCGGCCCGTGATCGAGCGAGACCTCGGCCGGCTCCAGCGCCATGCCGCAGATCGGGCAACTGCCGGGACCGACCTGGCGGATCTCGGGATGCATGGGGCAGGTGAAGATCGTGCCTGCGGCAACGGGCGGTGCGGGAGCTGCTTCGGTCGGCTTCAGGTAGCGGTCCGGCTCCGCGGTAAACTTCTGCAGGCA
>CAMARK010000036.1 GCA_945860205.1 Reyranella massiliensis 521
CGATCGCCTATCGTGACGGATCCCTCGGCCACATAGAGCGCGCGTTCGGCATGCTCGGGCGAGACGGCGATCTTCGCTCCTGCCGACAACTCGCCACCGACATAGAAGATCGGCGAGAAGTGCGTGGTCGGCGCGGTGCGCCCGGCATAGGTGCCGACGATCAGACGGAGCGCCGCGCCCTGCTCCTGCCACGCTGGCAGTCGCGCCGCCTCGACATGCTCGAAAGCCGGCGCCGTCTCTTCGTGCGTCTTGGGCAGCGCCACCCAGGTCTGGACGCCATGCATGCGAAAGCCCGTCCGGCGCATTTCCGGTTCCGTACGCTCGCTATGAACGATGCCGCGGCCGGCCGTCATCCAGTTGACGTCGCCGGGCTTGATCGCCTGCGCGAAGCCCAGCCCGTCGCGATGGAATATCCCGCCGTCAAACAGGTAGGTCACGGTGGCGAGGCCGATATGCGGATGCGGCCGCACCTCCATGCCGCCACCCGGCGGCACGTCCATCGGGCCAAAATGATCGAGGAAGATGAACGGACCTACCATGCGACGCTTCACGCTGGGCAGCACGCGCCGCACGGCAAAGCCACCCCCCAAATCGTGGGCGCGCCCCTGAATCAGAAGTTCGATCGGATCGGCCAACTTGTTCTCCCTTACCACCTGTGCTGCAACGGCCATCCATGACCGTTCCCGCCCGCGACCTCTCGCCGTTCTTCGCACCCCGCAGCATCGCCGTCGTCGGCGCGGGCGAGCGTGCTACGTCATCTGGCGGCGCCATCATGCAGATGTTGCGCCACGCCGGATATGGCGGTCGCGTGGTGCCGGTCAATCTCAAGGGCGGCACGATCTTCGGTTACGAGGCGGTGACCTCGATCGGCGCAATCGACCCGCCGGTCGACCTTGCCGTCATCGTCATCCGGCCCGACGCGATCCTCGACGCGGTGCGCGAAGCGGCGGATCGCGGCATTCGCAACCTCCTCATCCTGCCCGGCGGCTTTGCCGAAGCAGGCCCGGTCGGCGAAGCGCGCAACGACGCTCTGCTGAAGCTCGCGGCCGACCGCGGCCTCACCATCGCGGGGCCCAATTGCGCCGGCGTTGTCCATCTCGATCCGGCCTGGCGCTTCGCGGCGACCTTCCTGCGCGACCTGCCGCCCGGCGCCGTTGCCGGCTCGGGCAATGGCCTGGCCTTCATCTCGCAGTCCGGGGCGCTTGCCGAGGAGTTCATCGACAAGGCCAATGCCCGCGGCCTGCCGCTGATGTCCGTGGTCTCGGTCGGCAATGCCGTCCACCTCGGCGTCGAGGACTACCTCGGCTGGCTGGGTGATCGTCCGGAAATTGGCGCGGCCCTGCTTTATGTCGAATCGATCGAAGATCATGAGCGCTTCCGCGAGGTCGCCCGTGCCGTGGCAGCGACCAAGCCGGTGATCGCCCTGTTCGGCGGCCGGACCGAGATCGGCGGGCGGGCGGCTTCGGCACATACCGGCGCCGTCGCCAACGACGATACCGCCATCGACGCCTTCTGCGCTTCCTGCGGCATCGTCCGGGTGAAAAGCCTGCGCCGGCTGCTACTGGCCGCCAAGGCGTTCGGCCGCTTCCCCCAGGGCCTGGGCAAGCGGGCGCTGATCCTGTCCAATTCGGGCGGTCCCGGGGTGCTCTGCGCCGACCGGGCCGTCCTCGAGGGGCTGGATCTCGGCACCCTGCCGACCGCCATGGCCGAGGTCCTGCGCCAGCAGCTGCCGTCCGAAGCCTCGGTCGCCAATCCGATCGACCTGCTGGCCGATGCCCGGGAGGATCGCTTCGGGCTTGCCGTCGAGGCAGCCACGGACCATGCCGCCCACGCCTACGACATGGTGCTGATGATCCACGTCGTGCCGTTCATGGTCGACGCCGCTCCGGTCATCGCCCGGCTGGCGGACCTCGCCGCAACCTCCCGGTTGCCTCTGCTCCACAGCATGATGGGCACCCTGCCGGACAAGGCTGGCTGGTTCGCCGCCATGGAGCGCGCGGGCGTTCCCATGTTCAACGATGTCGAGGAGATGGCCGAGGCCGCCGGCCTGCTGGCGAGCTATCCAGCCCTGCGGAAGTCGGCCCAGCGAAAGGTTCCATCCCCTGTGACCTTTCGTGACAGACGTCGTTCTTGAGGCATAAAGTCGTTATATAATAAGTAGTTACCTACATTGCGCGAGTGTTGCATTTTTGCAACTTTTTGTTGGACTTGTGGATAGTCCGTAGCCAGTATCGCCCCGCGGAGGCATCGCGGGGGGCATCGACCTGGGGGAGGTCGATGAATTCGTTGATTGGCCTCTACGACAGTTTGTTTAGTTAATGGATCGGGAGAGGCCTATGGCGTCCACGACTACGCGCGATGAGCGCGGCCAGCGCTGGCGAACCGTTCGCACCCTTGTGACCGCCACTCTCGCCGTTTCAACGTTTCAGCTTTTCTGCGCCGCCGGGGCGATCGCCCAGGTCAAGGCGCCCAGCAAGAACCAGCTCAAGGCGCCGGCCAAGGCCGCCCCCAACGAAGACGTCCAGCCCTTTGCGATCGGCAGCGACGGCTTCGTCGTCGAGCAGCTCGTCAACCTCAAGGTCGACCCCACCGACGCGCGCGCCGCATCGGACGCTGTCAGCAAGGCGTTGAGCCAGTTGAACACCAAGGAAGCCAGTTCCGGCCGGGCCATCCTGGCCTCCCAGGGCGCCAACCAGCCCAAGCGCCTGGTGGCTCTGCAGCTCTTTTCCGCAAGCTCCCTTGCCGTGGAACTGGAGCGGACGGCCGACGGCTCCTTCGGCTTCAAGCTCGCCCCTGGGGCCACCGAGAACGACGACCAACGGGTCTCCACCGTCCCCAGCACGACTGCGGCTGCCGGCCCCGGCGCCCGCTCGGTCGTTGCCGGATCGGTCACCGTGGTCAAAGCCAGCAGCGCGACCTTGGTTACCAGCCTGGCGCCGGCTGGCACCAGTTCGGCGACGCTCAAGGAACTGACCCAGGCTCTGGCAGGTTTCGCGCCTCCCACCGAGAAGGTGGAAGTTCTCCAGGGCCGCACCGTCGATGGTGCTCCGCGCATCCTCCTCGCCAGCCTCGGCGACGGACAGAACAAGCAATCCTTCTGGTGGTTCGCCCCGCCGAATGAGCCGGAAGGCTGGTTCGACGAACAGGGCCGGCGGCTGGGTGGCACGGCACTCACCGATCCGCGGCCCGGCGCCCGGATCTCCTCGCCCTTCGGCACCCGCCGCTACTACGGTCGCAAGAGCGGCGGCGGCTTCCACAACGGTATCGATTTCGAAGGCAAGACCGGCGATCCGATCCTCGCGGCGGCCGACGGCGTGATCAACCACCAGGGCTGGTACTTCAATTACGGCCGCACCGTAAAAGTCAGCCACGCCGACAATTTCGAGTCGCTCTACGCCCACATGTCGCGGTTCGCCGACGGCATGGGTCCCGGTACTCGCGTCCGCAAGGGCGACCTGATCGGCTATGTCGGCTCGACCGGCCGGTCGACCGGCGCGCACCTGCATTTTTCGGTGATCGTGAACGGCCAGTTCGTCGATCCGGCGCCCTATATCTCCGATAAGGGCGGCGCCATTACGCTGAGCGGCGAGGCTTTGGTCTCCTACCGCCAGTGGCAGCAGGAAGTCCGCGCAGCCAGCAGCCGCGGCAAATCGCGGTCCTTCGGCGATTGGTTCCGTGGCTCGCAGGATTCCGAGCCCTGGTCGAAGAACCCGTTCGGCGCCCAGGGCGCGGATCGCCTCTAGTCACCGCCCGTCAGAGTTTCCCGACCCGGCAGAGTGTCCCGAGCCGGCGGGGCGGCGTTGCGCTGACGCGCTTGATCGCCTACGAATCGCCCTATCGCCCGTGAACGGTCACGCAAGTCGGCCGGCCGGGAGTTCAGAGGCAACCACGAGGGAAGACCAGATGTTGAATAAATTTTTGGCCGCCGGCGTCGCCGCGGTCACGCTGGCTGGTGTCGCCACAGCGGCATACGCCGGCAAGGAACTCGACGCCATCAAGGCGCGCGGCCAGCTCATCTGCGGCGTCAGCACGGGCGTCGCGGGCTTTGCGTCTGCCGACAGCCAGGGCAAGTGGACCGGAATCGACGTCGATGTCTGCCGCGCCGTCGCCGCGGCGCTCTTCGGCGATGCCGACAAGGTGAAGTACGTCCCCACCACGGCCCAGCAGCGCTTCACGGCGCTGCAGTCGGGCGAGGTCGATCTGCTCGCGCGCACCACGACCTACACGCTGACGCGCGACACCGCGCTCGGCTTCGACTTCACTGGCGTCAACTACTATGACGGCCAGGGCTTCATGGTGAACAAGAAGCTCGGCGTGAAGAGCGCCAAGGAGCTGAATGGAGCCACGGTCTGCGTGCAGCCGGGCACCACCACCGAGCTCAACCTCGCCGACTATTTCCGCGCCAACAAGATGAGCTTCAAGCCGGTCGTCATCGAGAAGATCGAGGAAGTGCGCGCCGCCTTCTTCGCCGGCCGTTGCGACGTGTTCACGACGGACGCCTCGGGCCTTTACGCGACCCGCGCCGCCAACGCACCGACGCCGGATGACTACATCATCCTGCCGGAGATCATCTCGAAGGAGCCGCTGGGACCGGTGGTGCGCCATGGTGACAACCAGTTCGCCGACATCGTGCGCTGGTCGCTGTTCGCCATGATCGAGGCCGAGGAGTACGGCATCACGTCGAAGAACATCGACGAGATGATGAAAAGCGACAATCCCACGATCAAGCGCATCCTCGGCGTGACGCCGGGCATGGGCAAGGCTCTCGGCGTCGACGAGAAGTGGGTCTACAACATCATCAAGCAGGTCGGTAACTACGGCGAGAGCTTCGACCGCAACGTCGGCATGGGCTCGCCGCTGAAGATCGCCCGTGGCCAGAACGAGCTGTGGACCAAGGGCGGCCTGCAGTACGCCCCACCGATCCGCTGATCCGCCTGCGATAAAGACCGGACTACCGATAGCCGCCGCCCTGAAAGGGGCGGCGGTTTTCATTTGGCCTGTTGCTTGCAAGGGCGCCGGGGAGGACACTCCCGCTAGGGGAAACGAACAGGGGCAAAAAAATGCACAATGTCACCAAGGCGGTAACCGCCGGATTTTTCGCAATCGCGCTCGGCGTCGCGGGCACGGCACAGGCCGGCAAGGAACTCGATGCCATCAAGGCGCGAGGCAGCCTCATCTGTGGAGTCGGAATAGGCACGGCCGGCTTCATGTTGTCCAACAGCCAGGGCAAGTGGGTGGGCCTGAACGTCGATGTCTGCCGCGCGGTTGCCGCAGCCATCTTCGGCGATGCCGACAAGGTGAAATATGTGCCACTGACCTCGCAGCAGCGCTTCACGGCGCTCCAGTCGGGCGAAGTCGACCTTCTGTCCAACAACACCACCGTTACGCTGACGCGCGACACCGCGCTCGGCTTCGACTTTACCGGCGTCACCTACTATGACGGCCAGGGCTTCATGGTGAACAAGAAGCTCGGCGTGAAGAGCGCCAAGGAGCTGAACGGCGCCACGATCTGCGTCGCCCCGGGCACCACCACCGAACTCAATCTTGCCGACTACTTCCGCGCCAACAAGATGAACTTCAAGCCGGTGGTCATCGAGAAGGTCGACGAAGTTCGCGCCGCGTTCTTCTCCGGCCGCTGCGATGTCTACACCACGGATAATTCGAGCCTCTACGCCACGCGGGCAGCGAATGTACCGCCGCCGCTGACGGTGGATGATTTCATCATCCTCCCCGAAGTCATCTCCAAAGAGCCGCTGGGACCGGTGGTGCGCCACGGCGACAGCCAGTTCGCCGACATCGTGCGCTGGTCGCTGTTCGCCATGGTCGAGGCCGAGGAATACGGCATCACCTCCGCGAACGTCGATGAGATGATGAAAAGCGACAATCCGACGATCAAGCGCATCCTCGGCGTGACGCCGGGCATGGGCAAGGCTCTCGGCGTCGACGAGAAGTGGGTCTACAACATCATCAAGCAGGTCGGTAACTACGGCGAGAGCTTCGAGCGCAACGTCGGCATGGGATCGATCCTCAAGATCGCCCGTGGCCAGAACGAACTGTGGACCAAGGGCGGCCTGCAGTACGCCCCGCCGATCCGTTGATCCGCACCTGAAGCAGATCGTCCGCTCCGCAAGAACCGGGCCATGGCGGACGATCGCTTCATCCGGCGGCTGTGTTCGTTTGGCCGGTTGCAAGCCCCGAATTCCCTCTTACACTGGCTCGAACTTGGACCGAATCGCATGCGGATAAACCGCAGCAAGCAGGGGGACTAGCGTATGGCAGTCGCGGCACTCGGCTCCGCGCCTCGCGTGAAGGTGGCGCCTTGGAATGATCCGGTCATCCGCGGCTGGGTCTTTCAGGTCGTGGTCGTCGGTCTCGTCGCCGGACTCGCCTGGTATCTCGTCAGCAACACCATCGAGAACCTTGCCCGCCAGAAGATCGCCAGCGGGTTCGACTATCTCGGACGCGAAGCTGGCTTCGAAATCGGCGACTCGATGATCGAGTACTCGCCGGCAAGCACCTATGCCCGGGCGATCTGGGTCGGCATTCTCAACACGCTGCGCGTCGCCGTCCTCGGCATCATCCTCAGCACCATCCTGGGCACGATGGTCGGCGTCGGCCGCCTGTCGCCCAACTGGCTGCTCGCCAAGATCTGCGAATGGTACGTCGAGGCGTTTCGCAACGTGCCCCTGCTGCTGTGGCTGTTCCTGTTCTACAAGCTGATCAGCGAAGCCTTCCCCGGCCCCAAGCAAGCGATCAGTGCGCTGTGGGGCTCGCTGTTCCTCAGCAACCGCGGCCTCTACTTCCCGGTGCCGATGGCAGACCCCATCCACAAATGGATGGGGGTCGCGCTGGTGGTCGGCATCGTCGGCGCCGTCATGCTGCATCGCTGGGCGAAGAAGCGCCAGGAGGCGACCGGCCAGCCCTTCCCCTCGATCATGGCCGGCCTCGGCGTCGCATTAGGCCTGCCGTTGCTGGTATGGCTCGCCGCCGGCGCACCCAGCGCCATGAGCTGGCCCGCGCTCAAGGGCTTCAATTTTGAAGGCGGCACGGTGATCCAGCCGGAATTCACCGCGCTGCTGGTCGGACTGGTGCTCTACACGTCGGCATTCGTGGCCGAGATCGTACGCTCGGGTATCCTGGCGTTGCACAAGGGCCAGAGCGAGGCCGCGGCGGCGATCGGCCTGTCGCGTGGCCAGTCGATGCGGCTGGTGCTGCTGCCGCAGGCGCTGCGCGTGATCGTACCGCCGATGACCAGCCAGTATCTCAACATCACCAAGAACAGCTCGCTGGCCATCGCCATCGGCTATCCCGACCTGGTGGCCTCGATCAACGTCACGATCAACCAGACTGGCCAGGCGATCGAGAACATCCTCCTCATCATGGCCGCCTACCTGTCGGTCAGCCTGTCGATCTCCGCGTTCATGAACTGGTACAACAAACGCATCGCCCTGACGGAGCGCTGAGCATGTCCGACGATGCCCTGCCGTCCGGCGAACGCCGGCAACTCGCCCCACCCATCACCGACACCGGTGCGCTCGGCTGGATGCGCCGCAATCTGTTCAGCAGCTGGGCCAACGGCATCACCACCGTGGTGCTGGTCGGGTCCGTCGGCTGGATCCTCGCCGGGTTCCTCGAGTGGGCGCTCTTCACCGCGACCTTCACGGCGGCCACCGGCGCAGAATGTCGTGGCGGCGGCGCCTGCTGGGCGCTGATCCGGGAAAAATACCGCTACATCTTCTTCGGTTCGTTCCCCTACGAGCAGCATTGGCGGCCGTTGTTCGCCGTCATCGCCATGCTGGCGATGCTCGTCCTGAGCGCCGACCGCCGCATGTGGAACTGGTGGCTGCTCGTCATCTGGGGCGTCGGCTCGTTCGTCACCTTCCTGCTGATGTTCGGGCAGATTCACATCCCGCTCAGTCTCTTCCTTTTCGTGGCGTTCGTTGTCGGCGGCATCGGCATGAGCCTGCGCCGCGGCATCGCCGACGCCGGCGAAATGAACGCCTATCGCGCCCTGGCCGCGATCGGCCTGATCGGCCTGGTGCTCCGCATCGCCGGCATCCTGCCGGCCTGGAGTCTCGCCATCGCGCCGCTCAGCTACGTCGAGACCAGCCTGTGGGGCGGCATCCCGGTCACCATGATCCTGGCCACCTATGGCCTGGCCTTCGCCTTCCCCTACGGTGTCCTGCTGGCGCTCGGCCGGCGCTCCAACCTGCCGCTGATCAAGGGCCTGTGTGTGGGCTTCATCGAGTTGATCCGCGGCGTGCCGCTGATCAGCCTGCTGATCATGGCCTCGGTCATGCTGCCCCTGTTCCTGCCGTCCGGCACCACCATCGACAAGTTCCTGCGCGCCCAGGTCGCCGTCATCCTGTTCGCCGGCGCCTACATCGCCGAGGTCATCCGCGGCGGCCTGCAGTCGTTGCCCAAGGGCCAGTTCGAGGCGGCCGATGCGATGGGCCTCAGCTATCCGCAGAAGACCCTGTTGATCATCCTGCCGCAGGCGTTGCGCGTGGTGATCCCGCCGCTGATCAACACCTTCATCGGCTTCTTCAAGGATACCTCGCTGGTGCTGATCATCGGCATCTTCGACTTCCTGAACACCGCCAACCAGGCCCTCGTCGATCCCAACTGGGCGGGCTTCCCGGCCGAGGTCTACCTGTTCGCCGCCTTCGTCTACTTCATCTTCTGTTACTCGATGTCGCGATACAGCAAGTATCTCGAGATCGAGCTCAACAAGGGGACGCGCCGCTAGGCGCGCTCAAGGAGCATCCTCATGGCCGCCACCGCCGCACGCGACGTCTCCGGCACCTCCTCCGTCATCGAGATGAGGAACGTCAACAAATGGTACGGACAGTTCCATGTGCTGTCCGACATCAACCTCGAGGTGAAGGAAGGCGAGAAGATCGTCATCTGCGGGCCGTCGGGTTCGGGCAAGTCGACGCTGATCCGCTGCATCAACCGCCTGGAAGAGCATCAGGCCGGCGATATCGTCGTGGACGGCGTGACGCTCAGCAACGACGTCACGCACATTGAGGCGATCCGCCGCGAAGTCGGCATGGTGTTCCAGTCCTTCAACCTCTTCCCGCACCTCACGATCCTCGACAACCTGACACTGGCGCCGATCTGGGTGAAGAAGATGCCCAAGAAGGACGCCGAAGAGATCGCCATGGGTCTGCTGAAGCGGGTGCGCATCCCCGAGCAGGCGCTGAAGTATCCTGGCCAGCTCTCGGGCGGCCAGCAGCAGCGCGTCGCGATCGCCCGCGCGCTTTGCATGCGCCCCAAGATCATGCTGTTCGACGAACCGACCTCCGCCCTCGACCCGGAAATGGTCAAGGAAGTGCTCGACGTCATGATCGAGCTCGCCCGCGAAGGCATGACCATGCTGGTCGTGACGCACGAGATGGGCTTTGCCCGCGCCGTCGCCGACCGTGTGATCTTCATGGACCGCGGCGAGATCGTCGAGCAGAACGAGCCGGAGGAGTTCTTCGCCAATCCGAAGAACGAACGGACCAAGCTCTTCCTCGGCCAGATCCTGCACCGTTGAGAATTCTCGTCACCGGCGGCGCGGGGTTCATCGGCTCGGCCGTCGTCCGCCACATCATCCGCGACACCGACTGGTCGGTGGCCAATGTCGACAAGCTGACCTACGCCGGCAACCTGGAATCCCTGGCCGACGCGCGCACCAGCAACCGTCACCGCCATTTCAAGGTCGACATCTGCGACCGCGCCGCAATCGACGCGGTCTTCCAGGAAGTACGGCCCGACGCCGTGCTGCATCTCGCGGCGGAAAGCCATGTCGACCGCTCGATCGACGGCGCCGCGCCCTTCATCGAGACCAACATCACCGGCACCTATACCCTCCTGGAGTCGACGCTCGCCCACTGGCGCAGTCTCGACGAGGTGGCGCGCACGCGCTTCCGCTTCCAGCACATTTCGACCGACGAGGTCTTCGGGTCGCTCGGCGCCACCGGCCAGTTCACCGAGACCACGCCTTACCAGCCCAACTCGCCCTACTCCGCCAGCAAGGCCGCGTCCGATCACCTGGTCCGCGCCTGGCATCACACCTATGGACTGCCGACGCTCGCCACCAACTGCTCGAACAACTACGGGCCCTATCATTTCCCCGAGAAGCTGATCCCGCTCGTCATCCTGCGCGCGCTGAGCGGCGAGAGCCTGCCGGTCTACGGCAAGGGCGAGAACGTGCGTGACTGGCTGCACGTCGAGGACCACGCGGAGGCACTGACCCTGGTGCTGCGCCGGGGCCGGCCGGGCGAGACCTACAACGTCGGCGGCGACAGCGAGCGCAAGAACATCGAGGTCGTGCACGCGATCTGCGCCCTGCTCGACGAGATGCTGCCTGGGAGTCCCAACCGGCCGCATGAGAGACTGATCAAGTTCGTCACCGACCGGCCCGGCCACGACGCGCGCTATGCCATCGACGCCACCAAGATCAAGACCGAACTCGGCTGGCGCCCGCGCCACAGCTTCGACAGCGGCCTCAAGGACACCGTCCGCTGGTTCCTCGACAACCGCCCCTGGTGGGAGCGCGTCATGAGCGGCGCCTATCGCGGCGAGCGGCTGGGCCTTTCCACATAGGCATTCGGCGCCGGAAAGTGGACCATTTCCCGGCACACCTCGCTGTGCCGTGGGTTGTCCCCCTGCCTGTGCCACGAACCATAGCCAAGTCTTTGATTGGGCGGCGCAATCCCGCCCTGATCGGTTGTGCCAACACATCCGGCAAGTTTGCGTCATGAGTGTGTGCCGGCCGGGTCGCGATGGCCGGAGCACGGAAGCAAAGACAAACGCCCTGCGGATCTCTCTGCCGGGCGTTACATCAGGGCTTCTCCAGCCTATCGAGAATTATAGCCAGAACCTGCTGATCCTGCAAGTCAACGGATTATGGCCAAAGGATGTTACCTGCAACGGCGGCAGGAACGACCGACAGACGACCGAGTTGACTCCCTAGCCAACGAAGGAGGCCCATCATGAGATCCATCAATATCGTGGCGGTGGCGGCGCTTGCCGCGGTCGCCGGAGGATGCGCGTCAGACCCTTACTACGCGCGCAGCAACGCCTATCGGGCGCCGAGCTATGGATACGCGTCGCAATCGCCGAACTACGCCTATTCGCCCGGGTATGTGTACGCGCCGGCGCCGACTTATTCCTATGCACCGCC
Source organism: Reyranella massiliensis 521 (assembly GCA_945860205.1). GTDB lineage: Bacteria > Pseudomonadota > Alphaproteobacteria > Reyranellales > Reyranellaceae > Reyranella > Reyranella massiliensis_B. The sequence continues at coordinate 11,174 of CAMARK010000036.1, forward strand.
GCCGGGCTACCGGAACACGTCCTATTATACGTATCCGCAGCAGAATACGCCGCGGAGCAATTACGACGGCTATTGGGATTACCAGCGTAACTACCGGGGCATCAACGGCAGCCCGGAGTTCAGCTCGATGTAGCGTGACTCTGGCTTAGTATCGCGCGGACGGTGGCGGCGACTTCGTCCACCGTATCGAGTTTCATTTGAGGTCCCATCGGCAGGCTGAGGACCGTTTGCGCAAGTTCCTCGGCCAACGGATAACTGCCCTTGACCTGCTTCAGGTCGGCGTAAGCCTCCTGAAGATGGGGTGGGATGGGATAGTGAATGAGCGATCCGATGCCCGCCTTGTCGAGTGCCTTGACGAGGTCGGCGCGACGCTTTGTGCGGACAACGTAGAGATGCCACACCGGCTCGGCCCATTGAGGCGCACGCGGCAGGCCGAGGCCGGGGATTCCGGCCAGCTTGTCGCCGTACCGCGCAGCGACAAGCCGGCGGCGCTCGTTCCAGAAATCGAGCTTGGGCAGTTTGACGCGCAGGAAGGCTGCCTGCAGCTCGTCGAGCCGCGAATTGTAGCCGCGCTCTAGGTTCACATACTTCACGCGGCTGCCGTAGTTGCGCAAGGTCCGCAGCCGCTCGGCGAGCTTGGGATCGTCGGTGGTGACCGCGCCACCATCGCCATAGGCGCCGATGTTCTTGGTCGGAAAGAAACTGTGCGCCCCGGCATGTCCGATGGCGCCGGCGCGTCGGCCACGCACTTTAGAGCCCTGCGCCTGGGCCACATCCTCGATCACCTTGATTCCCTGGCGATCGGCCAGCGCCATGATGGCGTCCATATCAGCCGGCTCACCGTAGAGATGGACCGGCATGATCGCCCGGGTGCGCGGCGTGATCGCCGCGGCGATGCGGTCGGGATCGATGTTGGGGCCGGCGGGCGTCGGCTCGACCGGAACGACCTTGGCGCCCACAGCCGTCACCGCGAGCCATGTCGCAATATAAGTATTGGACGGTACGATGACCTCGTCGCCGGGGCCGAGATCCCAAGCGCGCAGTACCAGCTCCAGCGCTTCCAGGCCGTTGGCGAGCCCAACGCAGTGCTTCGTCCCGCAGAACGCCGCGTACTCGGCTTCGAACGCCTCGACTTCCTTGCCGAGGACGTACCAGCCGGACTCCATCACACGGGCATAGGCGGCATCGAGTTCCGGCTTCAACTCGGCATAGATCGACTTCATATCGAGAAAGGGGATCATGTCGTCCTGCCCGCGGCCGCGCGCTTGAAGGTCTCATAGTCGCGCAAATACTCAGCCTCGTCGTAAAGCGTGGAGGCGATGACAAGAATCACCGCCTGCGGCGTGAAATCCGTGAGCTCGTGCCAGACGAGGGGGCCGATATGGACGGCCTGCGAAGGATCGTCGAGCACGACCGTTTCTTTCACCTTGCCGTCGTCCAGGTGAACCTTGCAGGAGCCATTCAGCAGCAAGGTGACCAGGTGCGACTCGCGATGGCCGTGACGGCCGCGCCACTGGCCGGGCGCGATGTGATGGAGCCAGAAAAGACGCTTCGGCACGAAACCGAGTTTGTCGTCGAACGACAGGAAATTGACCTGGCCGCGCGCATCGGCAGCGCCTGGAATCGAGATCCAGCGGCAACCGCGTGTTTTGAGTGTGGGATTGGTCATCGTCGGGAAGTCTATCTCAGCGGTGTGTCGTCTGCAGCTTGCGCCATTGCATGTAGACCACGCCGCTCAATGCCACGAGGCCGCCCACGATCTGATAGGCATTGGGCATAAAGCCATAGGCCATTGACCACAATATGGCGAAGAACGGAACGAGGTTGACCCACAGCGAGGCCACCGCGACCCCGAGGCGGCTCGCCCCCACGTTCCAGAAATAGCCGCCCAGCGCACTCGCAAACACCGCGACGGCCAGGAGCTGTGTCCAGACCCAGGGGTCGGTCACGGTCACCGGAGAGCGCGTCCATCCCAGCCCGATCAGCACAAGGCTGAACATCACCATCCAGCTCATGGCCGACAGCGAGGCAACATAGGTGCGGTGAAGCTGGCTTGCCCGATCGAACCACGCCTGCGCCTTGAGGCTGTAGAGCGTCCATAGGGCGTTGGAGAGCAGCACGACGAACTCACCGCCTCCCAGGGTGACGGAACCGCTGCCCAGGAGACTACCGGCGACCAGGATCGCGCCGCCCAGCAGGGTCAACCCCAGAGCAACGGCGAATCCCGGATCGAACCGGGCGCCGGTGACCGCGCGCACGGTCGCGGCGGCGACCAACGGACCCGCGACCTGGACAGCCGCCGCCGAGATCGGATTGCTGAACTGGATGCCTAGCGTATAGAGCGCGAAGAAGCCCCCCATCATCAGGCCGAGCAAGGCAAAGCGGCGAAGGCCGACATCGATCCGGAGGCCGCCGACGCCCTCGACCATCGCCACCAGCAGCGCCAGGATGACGGCACCCGACGCCGTCCGGATCGCCGACATCGGGATCAGGTCGAAATGCTCCAGCATCACCTTCGACACCGGCACGTTGGCGCCCCAGCTTATGCCCACGAACACCATGGCCGCGAATGCGCCCAGCAGGTGGCGATGCTCGCGGGCGATCATCCTGCGCGCCGGGTGGACCGGGCGGCCCGCATCTGGCGGATCTGCAATTGCGCGATGCCGCCCATCACGACGGCGCCGCCCGCGAGCTGCAGCCAGCTCGGCTCGAACCCCATCAGGGCGGCGAGACCGATGGCGAAAACCGGCGCGGAGTTGGAGAACAGCGAGGCCACCGGCACGCCGACCAGCGACACGCCGGTGTTCCACAGCAGCACCGCCACGGCGACACCCAGCACGCCGATCCAGACCAGCATGCCGCCTTCGAGCGGCGTTGGCGCCCGCGTCGGCAGGTCGAGGCCGAGCGTCGCCCAGACGACGAGGCAGACCACGGCCAGCAGCACGCTCGCCACGCTCGAGGTCAGCGCCGACAGCGCCATCTGGCCGCGATCCGCCAGCCATTGCTGGGCCCGGATCGAATACCAGCTCCAGCAGAGCTGGGCGATCACCAGCAGGAGTTCGCCGCCCTCGATCCCGAGACCACCGGCCGCGCGCCCCGGCGTGCCCAGCACGACGAGCACGCCGCCACCGACCACCAGCACGAGGGTGAGATAAAAGCCCGGTGGCGGCATGGCATGCAGCAGCAGGCGCGACAGGATGGTGGCCCAGATCGGCCCACACATCAGGACGATGGCGGCCGTGGCGGGATGGGCGTTCGCGACACCGAAGGTGTAGAGCACTGAAAAAGCCGCCATCGCCGCCCCGAGGCGGAACAGACGCCCCGGCTGCAGCGGTCGCGGCACCGCAACGGGCGGCGTGCTGCACAGGACCGCGAGCCACAGCACCGGCAGGCCCAGCACATAGCGCGACCATGACAGCAGCCACTTGTCGTAATGTTCCGCCAATGCCGCCAGCACCGGGATCATCGAGCCCCAGATCAGTGCCGCGAGGAGCAGCACCAGGGTCGCGCGCCTGAGCGCGCCGGTGGACGGGTCGGCCACGTGGGTTGCCGGCTCAGCCGGCGGCGCGGCGGCGCACCGCTTCGTAGCCGACACGGCAATCCTTGTAGACGTCGGGCTTCTCGGTCGAGACACGCGCCTCGATCACACCGGGTTGCCCCAGGCAAATGTCCAGGATCGCCTCGACCAACGTCTCCTGCAGGTTGAAGTGGCGGCTTTTGGCCAGCGCCACGATACCGTCGTGCACGACATCGTAGTTCAGCACATTGGCGATCCTGTCGCCGTGCGCCGCCTTGGCCGAACCCAACAGGAGATCGACGTTCACGACGACGGTCTGCGGCCCGTCCTTCTCGAAGTCGTGAATCCCGATCGAGACCTGCAGTCGAAGGTCGCGGATGAAGATGCGGCGTTCCATCTCGGGGGCCATCTCGGAGGTCATGTCACTTTTTCTTCTGGTCGAAGGCGATGTCGCGCGGACGCCCGGTCAGATGCTCACCGCTGTCGACGAGCAGCGTATCGCCGGTATAGGTCGGGGTCGCCACGATGAAGCGAAGTGCCCGAACCAGGTCGTCGGTGGTGACGCCGACGCCCAGCGGATTGGCGGCATGCTGGTCGGCAAAGCGGGCGTCGGTCTGGCTGCCGCTGCGCAGAGTGAGGCCGGGCGCGATACCGGCCACCCTGAGACGCGGCGCGAAGGACTGGGCGAGAAGCGTGGTGAGCCCGTGCAGGCCGATCTTGGAGAGGGTGTAGCTCAGGAAATCCGGGTTGAGATTAAAAAGCTTCTGGTCGAGCATGTTCACGATCAGGCCGCTCTCGCCGTCCGGAAGTTGCCGCGCCAGCGCCTGCGACAGCAGCAGCGGGGCGCGCAGGTTGATCGCCACATGCATGTCGAAATCGGCGGCCCTGGCAGTCGGCGTGCGATCGAGCTTGAACAGCGAGGCGTTGTTCACCAGGCAGGTGAGCCGCACGCCACGGGCCCAGCATTTGCCGATCAACGCTTCGGCCTGGCGGGCAGACGACAGGTCGGCGCGCACCGCCTTGGCGCGGCCACCCGCCGCGGCGATGGCCGCCACGGTCGCCTTTGCGCCAGCGGCAGAGCGGTTGTGATGGACAAAGACGAAGAATCCGTCGGCCGCCAGCGCCATCGCCAGCGCACGGCCGATCCGCAATCCCGCCCCGGTGACCAACGCGCCCTTCATGCTGCGAAACCCGCCTTTTCGTGACTAAAAGAACGGCGGGTTCTAGCATGGGGGCATGAGTTCGTCCCCGTTCGAAACTGTCGACTGCGTTGTGATCGGTGCAGGCGTCGTGGGCCTTGCCGTCGCCCGCGCCCTTGCCCTTGCCGGCCGTGAGGTCATCGTGGTGGAGGTCGCCGAAGGCATCGGCACCGAGACCAGTTCGCGCAATTCCGAGGTCATCCACGCCGGCATCTACTATCCCAAGGGCAGCCTGATGGCGCGGACCTGCGTCGAAGGCCGCCACCTGCTCTATGCCTACTGTGCCGAGCACGGCGTGCCGCACCTGAACTGCGGCAAGCTGATCGTGGCGACCAACGAGGCCGAGAGCGAGAAGCTGGCCGAGATCAAGGGCCGCGCCGAAGCCAACGGCGTCGAGGGCATGCGGCTCCTGAGTGCGGCCGAGGCGATGGCGATGGAGCCCAACCTGCATTGCACGGCGGCACTTCTGTCGCCCCGTACCGGCATCGTCGACAGCCACTCCTACATGCTGGCGCTGCAGGGTGATGCCGAAAGCCACGGCGCGATGTTCGCCTTCCATAGCCCGGTGAAGCAGGGCCGGGTCGTCGAGAGCGGCGTCGAGATCGAGGTCGGCGGAACCGAACCGATGAACCTCCGTTGCCGTCTCGTCGTGAACTCTGCCGGGCTGCATGCGCCGGGGCTGGCACAAAAAATCGCCGGCCTGCCATCCGATCGCATCCCGCCTGCGTACTACGCCAAAGGAAACTATTTCACCTTGGCTGGACGCTCCCCCTTCTCGCGCCTGATCTACCCTGTCCCCGTGCCGGGTGGCCTTGGCGTGCACATAACCGTCGATCTCGGCGGCCAAGCCAAGTTCGGCCCGGACGTCGAATGGATCCCGAGTATCGACTACACCGTCGATCCGCACCGCGCCGACAAGTTCTACGCCGCCGTGCGCCGCTATTGGCCGGACCTCAAGGACGGCGCCCTTCAGCCGGGCTATGCCGGTATCCGCCCCAAGATCGTGCCGCAAGGCGCACCGGCCCAGGACTTCACGATCCACGGACCGGCCGACCATGGCGTGCCCGGCCTCATCAATCTGTTTGGCATCGAATCGCCCGGCCTCACCGCGTCGCTGGCGCTGGCTGATCGGGTACGCGACATTGCTTCCGCATGACCTTGGCGCGTCGCGGTATCCTCTCGGGGTTGCTTGCGGCGCTGACCGGCTGCTCGCCAGCGGCCCTCCTCAACACGACCGTCTCGCGCAAAGGCTACGCGCTGGACTCCGACATTGCCTACGGGCCGCTGCCACGACAGAAGCTTGACCACTACCGACCGGAAACGCCGCGCCCGGATGGCAAGACGGTGGTGTTCTTCTACGGCGGCAACTGGGACAGCGGCGCCAAGAGCGACTATCTGTTCGTCGCCCAGGCGCTCGCCGCGCGCGGCATCGGGGTGATCGTCGCCGATTATCGCCTCTATCCCGAGGTGCGCTTTCCCGCCTTCATCGAGGACGGTGCGCTGGCCGTGCGCTGGGCCGCAGACAAGGTCGGTATCGACAAGCTCTTCCTGATGGGCCACTCCGCCGGCGCGCAGATCGCGCTCATGCTGGCCGTCAACACACCCTATCTCGCGGCAGCCGGCGTCGACCGCATCAAGCTCCGGGCCGTGATCGGTCTATCCGGCCCCTACGATTTCCTGCCGCTCACCTCGCGAAAGCTGCAGGACATTTTCGGCGGACCATCGCGACCCGAGACGCAGCCGATTACTTTTGCCAAGGCCCCTCTGCCGCCGGCGCTGTTCATCCACGGCACCGGCGATACCATCGTGAAGCCCGGCAACAGCGAACGCCTGGCCGCCGCGTGGCGGGCAGCCGGCGCGCCGGTCGAACTCAAGCTCTACCCCGATGTCGATCATGTCGATGTCGTAGGGTCGTTTGCCGATCTCCTGCGCGCCCGCGCCCCGACCCTGGCCGACGTCACCGCCTACATCGACAGCCACTGATCCTAGCAGGCGATCCGCGCTGCGGAAGGCAATTCCGGGGCTGGCCGCTGCCGTCGCGTTTCGCTAATGCTTGGGGCAACAAACCCAAGTGGGGAACCGGCAGATGATCAAGACGCGCTTCACCGAGATGTTCGGCATCAAGCACCCGATCGTACAGGGCGGCATGCAGTGGGTCGGCCGCGCCGAGCTTGCATCGGCGGTGTCGAATGCCGGCGCTCTCGGCATCCTGACCGGCCTCACGCAGCCGACACCCGAGGACCTGCGCAAGGAGATCAAGCGCTGTCGCGAGATGACGGACAAGCCGTTCGGCGTGAACCTCACCATCCTGCCGACCCTGGTGCCCCGGCCCTACGGCGAATACATCGACGCCATCATCGATTCGGGCATCAAGATCGTCGAGACGGCGGGCAACAATCCCAAGCCCTTCCTGCCCAAGCTCAAGGAAGCCGGTATCAAGGTCATCCATAAATGCACCTCGGTGCGTCATGGCATCTCGGCCGAGAAGGTCGGCGTCGATGCGATTTCCATGGACGGCTTCGAATGCGCCGGCCACCCCGGCGAGGACGATGTGCCGAACCTGGTGCTGCTGCCGGCGGCGGCCGATGTCATCAAGATCCCGATGCTGGCGTCCGGCGGCTTCGGCGACGCGCGCGGCTTGGTCGCGGCGCTGGCACTGGGCTGCGACGGCATCAACATGGGCACGCGCTTCATGGCGACCAAGGAAGCGCCGATCCACGACAACGTGAAGAAGGCGCTGGTCGAGAGCGACGAACGTTCCACCGCCCTGATCTTCAGGACCTTGCGTAACACCAGCCGCGTCTACGGAAACTCCGTCGCCAAGAAGGCGATCGAGATGGAGCATGAGGGCAAGACCATCCAGGAGATCGGCCCGATCGTGGCCGGCGCCAAGGGCCGCGTGGTCTACGAGACCGGCGACATGGAGCACGGCGTGTGGTCGGCCGGCACGGTGATGGGAATCATCAACGACGTTCCCTCCTGCAAGGAACTGGTCGAGCGAATCGTGTCCGAGGCCGAGGAGATGATCCGCGGCCGGCTGGCGAAGGCGATCGCAGCTTAAGCGGCGGGTGCCCGCCGGCGTTTCAACCAGCGCCAAAGAAGACCGCCGAAAGGCGGCAGGAGACAGAGGCCGGCGACGAGGATCGCCATTGCAGCCACCAGGCAGTTCCAGCCGGTCCGCGCGCCGACCACGCACTCCCAATCGGCGGCCATGAAGCCGAGCGCCGCCAGCATCACGGGACTGGCGAACACGGCGACCGGCCAGAGCTTCCAGGCGACAGCCTCGACCCCGGGCCACCACTGACAGACAAAGCTACTGACGAGGGCACCGCCGAACAGGCCCACGGCGCCGATGAAAGCCATCTGCGGATTGATAAAGGCGCCTGCGATGGCGCCGGTCATGACGGCGCCGATCAGGTGACCCATGACGAAGGGATGAATGCGCAGCATGGCCTCATGTCGCGATCAGCCTGGCGACCGCTTCCGGATGGGTGTCCAGCATACCGTGATTGGCGCCGGCCAGTCCCTCCGTTCGCGCATTGGGCAATAGCGTCACCAGGGCCCGCGCGATCGAGCGCACGACTTCCTGGCTGGTTCCGCCATCGACGATGGTGACCGGCTGCTTCAAAGAGGCCAAGTCCGCCGCCGTGCTGGTGCAGACGAAGCAACTGCGGACGTCGATGGCGTTGCGCGCTGCCGCGGCGCTGAGGTAGCCGCGCACCGGATCGGGCATGCGGCCGAAGGCGCCGTCGCCAAACCAGTAATCGATCATCAACCGCACGACCTCGGGCTCACCCGCCGTTGCACGCCGCGCGTAGTCCTCGAAATGAGCAGCCGCCGGTTTTAGCGCGGTATCGTCGGCGGTGAGTTGCAGCGCCCGAAAATAGACCGGCTCGAACAGCACGATCCGTTCGACCGCGCCGGCCTGCAATTGCATTGCTGCCTGCAAAGCGATGTTGCCGCCGAAGGAATGACCAATCAGATGCACCGGCTCGCCCAGCGAGTCGACCAGACGCGCCACGGCGGTGCCCATGGCCGCCATCCGCCCGGCCGGTACATCGTCCTCCAGGCGATCGGAGCCGCCATAGCCTGGCAGATCGGGACAGATCGTGCGAAAGCGCTCCTTGAGATGCGGCACGACGCGGCCCCACGAGCGGCCCTCGCCGGGCGAGCCATGGACCATGACCAGCGGCGGGCCGCTGCCGTCCTCGCGATAGGCGAGCTTGCGGCCATTGGGCAAATCGAGCGTGGGCAAGTCGAGCGTGGGCATCAGCGATTTCCATTCATGATGAGACCTGTCCACTTGCCGTGCACCGCCGGCCTCCGTCGATGACCAGTCCGCCGTTTTTCTTGCCCATTCTGCCGGGAATGGCTCCCAAGGTCTTTCCATGTATATACATGCAATGTATAGAGATGCGCAATGTCGAAGAAAACACGATCCCCCAAGACGCTGCGCACCGACGCCCGGGCGGCCCTGGAAGTCTGCGCCGGATGGAACGTCCGGCTGGCAGCGCGGCGCATCACCCAGTTCCTCGAGCAGCGCATGGAGGGCTCGGGGCTCTCCTTCGCCCAGTTCGGGCTGCTGGCGGAGATCGCCTCGGCGGCCGACGACACCATCACGGCGCTGGCGGAGCACATCGGACTCGACCAATCGACCCTGTCGCGCACCTTGCGCACGCTCGAAGGCGAGGGCCTGGTCGAGATCGCCATCGTCGAAAGCGACCAGCGCAAGCGCATGGTCTGGCTTACGGAGACGGGCGCACGCCGCCTCGAAGCCTCCCTCGTCTCTTGGCGGCAGGCCCATGCCGAGCTGGGTAAGGTTCTGTCGACCGATCTCGTGCAACGGCTGGCCCTGGAGGCCCAAAAGATATGACGACGAACCCCGCCCTACTCGACAGCCGCACCGCCTGGATCACCGCGACGGCGGCGCTGGTCATCCTGACCCTCTGCTACGGCGCACCGCTGGTCTCGGTGGTCGCCATGAAGCCGATCGCGGCCGAACTCGGGACCTCGCGCTCCGGCCCGGCCGGTGCCGGCTCCGTCGTCTATATCGGCGCGGCTGTCGGCGGCATCGTCGCGGGCTGGCTGGCCGGCAAGCTGGGCGTGCGCCGGGTGGTGATGTTCGGCGGCACGATGGTGGCCGCGGGCCTCGTGCTCTCGGCGTCGGGCGGCATGCTGGAGCTTTACGCCGGCCACGGTGTGCTGATGGGCCTGTTCGGCACGGCGTGCATGTTCTCGCCGCTCATCACCTACGTCAGCCGCTGGTTCGAACGCCGCCGAGGTGCTGCGGTGGCGTTGATCTCGTCGGGGCAGGCCGTCGCCGGCGCGGTCTGGCCGCCTTTGTTGCAGCTCGGCGTCGATACGCTCGGCTGGCGCTGGACCATGGTCGCGTTCGCCATCCTGGTCGTCGTCGCGGTGGCAGCACTCACCATCATATTCCTCCATCCGCCGCCCGAGGAATCGGCGGCGTCAGTGAATGCGACGGACCGGCCGCAGTCGAGCGGCGACGTCCTCGGCATGCCACGCAACAGGCTCATGATCCTGCTGATGGCCGCCGTGTTCTGCTGCTGCGTGCCGATGGCGGTGCCGATGCACCACGTGCCGGCCTTCTGCAGCGACCTCGGCATGACACCGCAATACGGCGCCGCCATGCTGTCGGTGCTGCTGGGCAGCGCCTTCGTGGCGCGGCAGTTCTGGGGCTGGGTTGCCGATCGCATCGGCGGCCTGCAGACCCTGCTCTGGGCCTCGCTCGTGCAGGCAACGGCCTTGACCGGCTTCCTGCTGACCAAGGATCAGGCCGCCTTGTTCGCCATCTCGGCTGTCTTCGGCATCGGACTGTCGGGACTGTTGCCCGCCTACGTGATCACCGTCCGCGAGTATTATCCGCTCGAGGAAGCTAACTGGCGGATCCCCACGGTGCTGTTCGCCGGCCTGCTGGGCATGGCGACGGGCGGCTGGGGCGCGGGCTTCCTCTACGACGCGTTCGGCGACTATCTCTCGTCCTTCGCGGTCGGCATGGCGTTCAACCTCGTCAATCTCGCAGTGCTTCTATTCCTTGTTGGACGAAAACTCCGGCCCATCCGTGTCCTGGCCGCCGTATAATGGGGCATGACGAACAACAGCGGTGAGCTGGACGGCCGCGCCGCCTGGACCGTGGCCGCGGCGGCGGTTGCCATCCTGACCATCGCCTACGGCGCGCCGCTGATTGCCGTGCTGGCCATGAAGCCCATCGCGACCGAGCTGCAGACGCAGCGCTCCGGGGCGGCGGCGGTCGGCGCTTTCGTCTACGTCGGCGCCTCGATCGGCGGCATTCTGGCGGGCTGGCTGGCGGGCCGGTTGGGCGTCCGCCGCATCGTGATGTTCGGCGCGGTCATGATGGCCGCGGGCCTCATCCTCTCCGCATCGGGCGGCCTGCTCGAGCTCTATGCCGGTCATGGAGTCCTGATGGGGCTGTTCGGCAGCGCCTGCATGTTCTCGCCCCTTCTCACCTACGTCAGCCGCTGGTTCGAGCGCCGGCGCGGCTCCGCGGTGGCGCTGATCTCATCGGGCCAAGCGGTCGCCGGCACGATCTGGCCGCCGCTGCTGCAGTTCGGCATCGACGAGATCGGCTGGCGCCGCACCATGATGCTGTTCGGGTTGTTCCTGATCCTGGCGGTGATCGCCCTGGCCGCGATCTTCCTGCGGCCGCCGCCCGACGTGCCGGCGCCGGCCGTCGCCGCGGCGCGCGGTGTGCACCACCCGGCAGGCGTCGTCGGCCTGCCGCCCAACCTGGCGATGGCGCTCCTGATGCTGGCGATCTTCTGCTGCTGCGTGCCCATGGCGATGCCGATGCAACACGTCGTCGCCTACTGCGGCGACCTGGGATTCGCCTCGCAGTATGGAGCGGCGATGCTGTCGGTGCTGCTGGGCACGGCGTTTCTGGCGCGGCAATTCTGGGGCTGGCTCTGCGATCGCATCGGCGGCCTGCAGACCCTGGTGCTGAGCTCGATGGCGCAGATCACGGCCTTGACCGGCTTCCTGCTGACCCAGGACGGCGTTGCGCTCTTCTTCGTCTCCTCGGCCTTCGGCTTCGGCCTCGCGGGGTTGGTGCCGGCCTATGTGATCGTCGTCCGCGAATACTATCCCCTGGAGGAAGCGAACTGGCGTATTCCGACGGTGCTTTTCGGCGGCACCATGGGCATGGCGGCCGGCGGCTGGGGCGCCGGCCTGCTGTTCGATCAGTTCAGCAGCTACCTGCCGGCGTTCGGGACCGGCGTTGCCTTCAACATGCTGAACTTCCTCATCCTGATGTTTCTTTTCACCCGCTCGCGCGGGCTTCACACCAGGTTGATGCGGCAGCCGCAGACCTCGACCTGAGACGGCCCCCGCTTCTTGCCGCGCTTCTCCGCCGCCGCCAGGACGCGTTCGCGGTCGACGACCCTCACGTCATAAGCCGACACGCCGGGCCCACGCCCATCGACGATCGGCACGAAGCGAATCTGCGAGCCGTCGAGCCGGATGATGTCGTCCTCGACCGGACGGTTCAGGATTTTCGCCCAGGTGGCGGCAGCCTTGTCCGGATCCTCGTGCTGGATCTCGACGCCGTCCAGGCCGTTGGTCACGTCCGAGCGCGCGTGCTTCAGCCAGCCTTTCTCGGCCGGCGGCCACCACAGCGCCGGATCGACGCCCGGTGGTGCAAAGGTCGTGTCGAGCGACAGCAGAACGCCCGTCGTGTCCGACGGATGGAAGTGAGTGTACTGATATTCCGGCAGGTCCTTCTGAGCCACCGCGCGCACGCCGAGGTCGGTCACGCGCTTGCGCTCGGCAGCGGCGTCGGGAACCTGGAGGATGACCATGTAGCCGCCGTCGCCCTTGCGCCGCTCGATGTAGCGGCCCGCCGACGTGCCCTGCTGGAACGGCGTCACGATCTCGAGGAAGTCGTGGCCGGTCGGGCAGACAACATTGACCAGGCCCCATTTGGCGACGCCGGGGTCGCGATAGGCGACCTCGATGCCCAGGATATCGCAGAGCTCCTCGCGCGTGCTTTCGAGATCGCCGCAGACGAAAACGCATTGCCTGAGTCGCATCGCATCCCTCCCTTTCCTTGGCTGTCCGGTCTATCGTAACGCCATGCGGACCGTGTGGACCATGGGCTTCGTGGCGGTGGCCGCGCTTTCGTTCTGCTTCCCGGATTTCATCGTCTTCCGCTTCACCCAGGCCGTGATCTGGGCGATCGCGCTGGTGGGCCTGGTGATCCTGTGCGGTGTGAGCGGCCAGTTCTCCTTCGCCCAGGCCGGCTTCTTCGGCATCGGCGGCTACACTGCCGCCATCCTGGGCGCCCATACGCCGCTTTCGCTCTACTGGGCGATCGCGCTCGCACCGCTGATGGGCTACGCCGCCGGTTACGGCCTCGGCCGGGTCACCGCCGGCCACAGCCTGTGGACCCAGGCCCTGGTGAGCTACGCCTTCGCCATCGCCTTCCCGCAGCTCCTGCGCTGGCGGCTGATCGAGCAGTGGACCGGCGGCGTGCAGGGCCTCTATCTCGACTTTCCCACTTCACCGGGCGGCCTCCTGAGCGACGACCGCTGGGGCTTCCTGATGGCGCTGGCGTTGCTCGGGGCCGGCCTCTGGCTTGCCACCAACCTCCTCCAGAGCCGTTCCGGCCGGGCGATGAGGGCCGCGCGCGACCATGATCTCGCAGCATCTGCGCAAGGGGTCCGCGTCGTGCAGGTGCGGGCGGCGGCATCGGGCGTGGCCGGCGCCTACGTGGCGCTGGCCGGTTGCCTCTCGGCCTTCCAGTTCGGGTTCGTCGGACCCACCAGCTACAACTTCGCGCTGTCGGTCCAGATGCTGTTCGGCCTGGTGATCGGCGGCATGCAGTCGCTCCCGGGCGCGATCCTGGGTGGCCTCTTCCTGCAGTTCTTCCCCGACGTCACGGCCGGCCTCGGCAAGGGCTTCTCGGCGCTGCTCTATGCCGCGCTGCTGATCCTGGCCGTGGTGGCGATGCCGAACGGCGTGGCCGGCGCGCTCAGCCGCCTCGCCGTCCGGCTTCGTCGTCAGTGACCCTTGAAGACCTCAGTGACCCTTGAAGCCTCAGTGGCCTTTGAAGACTGGCGCGCGCTTCTCAACGAAAGCGCGGGCCGCTTCCTTGTGGTCCTCGGTCTCGCCGGTGCGGATCATGCGCGCGGCCTCGCTGTCGAGCGCTTCGGAGAGGGTGCCCTCTTCCGCCACCTTCATGTTCTTTTTCACGTGCCACCACGCCACCCTGGGGCCGGCCGCCAGCTTTTTGGCGAAGCCCATGGTCTCGCTGTCGAGACTGGCATCGTCGATGACGCGGTTGGCGAGGCCCAGCTTCTCGATCTGCTCGGCGTTCAGGATTTCCGCCGTGAAGTAGAGTTCGCGCGCCTTAGAAGTGCCGACCAGCTTGTGCAGAAAATAGTGCGAGCCGAAATCACCCGAGAAGCCCACTTTGGCGAAGGCCGTCGTCATGCGCGCACTCTTGCCGACGAAACGCATGTCGGCCGCCAGCGCGATCGACAGCCCGGCGCCTGCGGCCACGCCATTCACCATGGCGATGGTGGGTTTGCCCATCTCGTGCAACAGCTCGGAGACCTTCATGCGCTCGCGGATGTCGTGGACCTTGTCTTCGTAGGTCTTGTCCTGGTCGCGGCCCGCAGCCATCGACTTGACGTCGCCGCCGGCACAGAAGGCCTTCTCGCCGGCGCCGCGCACGACGACGCAGCCGATATGCCGGTTGGCCGCTGCTTCCTCGAGCGCATCGCTGAGACCACTCATCATGTCGCGGTTGAGCGCATTCATCGCGTCGGGGCGGTTCAGCACGATCTTCATCACGCCGTCTTCGACGGTCTTGAGCACATACGACATAGGCTTCCTCCGGGATTGCAGTCCGTCACAGTTGCGGCGATGGTTTCTTAAACCAAGCATTCGCGCAACGACATTCCGCCTCGCATCGCGGAACCATCCAATAGACCGTAAAGTCACGCGCTACGAGGCGCGCCTAGAGCCTGAGCACGTACATGGCGAAGGGCTCGGCGGGCGCACTGCGCGATTCGTAGAGATATCTGGCCGGAACATTATCCGGCTCCGTGCCCACCCAGGCTTCCTGGCAACCCAGTTCCTTGGCGAACGTCAACATGGCGTCGAGCAAGCGTCGTGCGATGCCCTCCCGTTGTCGCGTCGGTGCCACCGCCACTTCATCGATATAGAGCTCGGTCGGCCGGCCATCGGGATGCCGGTGCACGACGGCGGCGACCTGGCCCACGACCTCGCCGTTTGCGATCGCCACCATGAGGTGATGGCCCGGCGTGGCGAGATAATGGGTGAGCTGACGACGCTCGATCGGATGGTCGAACACGTCGGGCGCCACGCGATCGAACAGATCCTCATCACCAGGGCCGACATAGCGGATTTCGACGGTCATCGGCTTTCTATAGCCCACTAGCGCAGCGCCGCCACCAGGGCGCGGGCGATGGCCGCGGGCGACTTGCCGCCCGGCCGATACCAGGTCGGCGTCCAGTTGAGGGCGCCCAGCAACTGCAGGCGCCACAGGGTGCGGTCGATGGCCGGCGATAGCGCCAACGCGGCCACCAATTCGACGAAGCGCCTCTCGTAGCCGTCGCGCATCACCACCAACCGGCGGCGCAGGCGCGCATCGAGGCGGCTGAGATCGGCCGTCATTACGGCGGCGTGGGCCCTGTCAGCCAGCAGCGAGCCGAGATGGGCGATGCAGGCGGCCTCCAGCCGGCTCCATGGCGTGCGCGCCCGGGCAACAGCGGCATCGACCGCCGCGCCGATCTCGGCCACGCCCGATTCGTAGACCGCGGCGATCAGCTCGTTCTTGGAAGGGAAATGGTAGTACATCGAGCCTGCGAGCATGCCGGCCTCGCCCGCGATGTCGCGCATTGACGTGGCTTCGAAGCCACCTTTCGCAAAGCGGCGCGCCGATATCGCCAGAAGCCTGTCGCGGGACATGAGGCATTGTAGCAACCAAACACTTGTTTGGTAAGTCGCAGGGCGCTAGCCTCGGGCCATGGCCTATGTTTTCGACCTCGGCAATCCGGCGACCAACGCCAACCCCTTCCCCGAATTCGCGCGGCTCCGCGTCGAAGATCCGGTGCACTGGTCGCCTGCCATGAAGGCGTGGATCGTGACGCGCCATGCCGACGTGAAGCAGGTGGCGCTGAACAATCGGCAGATTTCGGCCGACCGGCTGACGCCGTTCTTCAAGACCAATCCCGAGTACCAGAAGGGCTCGATCGAGAGCCTGGTGCGCTACCTCAACCACTGGATGGTGTTCCGCGACCCGCCGGATCACACCCGCCTGCGCCGATTGTTCAACAAGGCCTTTACGCCGACCTCGGTCGAGAATCTGCGGCCCAACATCGAGGGCATCGTCGCCCACCTGATCGACGGCATGGAGGCCAAGGCCCGGCGCGGCGAGACCGTCGACTACATCGCCGACTTCGCCTACCCACTGCCCGCCTCGGTGATCATGGATCTGCTAGGCGTGCCACGCGCCGACCTGGAACGCGTAAAGGTGTGGTCGGACGATATCGCGCTCTTCATCGGCACCGCCCAGGTCGCCGGCAACAAATACCTGCGCGCCGAATCCGGCGCCAAGGCGATGTCAGACTACTTTCGCGTCCTGGTCGAGGATCGCACCGACCAGCCACGCGACGACATGATCAGCCATC
Source organism: Reyranella massiliensis 521 (assembly GCA_945860205.1). Lineage (GTDB taxonomy): Bacteria > Pseudomonadota > Alphaproteobacteria > Reyranellales > Reyranellaceae > Reyranella > Reyranella massiliensis_B. Next base: position 27,583 of record CAMARK010000036.1, read on the forward strand.
TGGTGTTGGCGCGCGACGACCGCGATGCACTCAGCACCGACGAGATCATCGGTACCGCTATCCTGCTGCTGTTCGCCGGCCACGAAACCACCAGCAACCTGATCGGCAACGGCTTTTTCTATTCAATGAAGAAGCGCGGCCAATGGGAGCGCCTGATCGCCGATCCGTCGCTCGCATCGACGGCGGTCGAGGAGTTCCTGCGCTACGACGGCCCATCGGGCGCACTGGCGCGCGTCGTCTCGGCCGATCTCGAGATGAACGGCAAGGCGATACGCGAGGGCCAACGCGTCTTCGCTTTCGTGAATGCAGCGAACCGCGATCCCGAGGCCTTTGACGACCCCGAGCGTTTCGACATCGGCCGCGTGCAGAACCCACATCTCACCTTCGGCCACGGTATCCATTTCTGCCTGGGCGCGCCGCTGGCCCGGCTGGAGGCGCAGATCGCCGCCATCCGGCTGACGGAACGCCTGCCTCACATCCGCCTTTCCGGCGGCGAGCCGGAATGGCACGACTCCCTCATCCTGCGCGGCGTCAAGCGGCTGCCAGTAGAGTTCGGCTAAGGAGACGACGGACATGGCCTCTGGCATTCGCGACAAGGTCGCCATTCTAGGCATGGGATGTACGCGTTTCGGCGAACACTGGGACAAGGGCGCCGAGGACTTGATGGTCGACGCCTTCGAGGAGGCGATGGCCGACGCCGGCATCGAGCGCAAACAGGTCGACGCTGCCTGGCTTTCGACCTGCCTCGACGAAGTCCATGTCGGCAAGTCTGGCCTACCCCTCTCGGAAACGCTTCGCTTCGACTACATACCCGTCAGTCGCGTGGAGAACTACTGCGCTTCAGGGTCCGATGCCTTCCGCTCCGCCGTCTATGCCGTTGCAGCGGGCGCTTGCGACATTGCGCTCGCTCTGGGTGTCGAGAAGCTGAAGGACACCGGTTTCGGCGGCCTCCCCGGCCTCAATGCCGGCACGGGCGCCCCGCTGTGGTGGGCCAATCTGACGGCACCTGGCAGCTTCGCCCAGCTCGCCTCGGCTTACCGTGCCAAACACGACATCAGCCGCGACGAACTCAAGCGCGCGATGGCACACATCTCGGTCAAGAGCCACGCCAACGGCGTCAGGAACCCCAAGGCCCATCTGCAGCGCGCCATTACCGAGGCCGACGTGCTGAATGCGCCGCTGATCGCCGACCCGCTCGGGCTTTACGATTGCTGTGGCGTGAGCGATGGCGCAGCGGCCGCCATCGTGACGACACCCGAGATCGCGCGCAGCCTGGGCAAGAGGGATATCGTCTCCGTGAAGGCGTTGCAGATCGCCGGGTCCAACGGCATCGAGGAACAGCACAACACTTGGGACGGCAGCTACTTCGCCACGGCCCGGGTCGCCGCCAAGCGTGCCTACCGCGAGGCCGGTATCGACCGGCCTCGCGAGCAGCTGAGCCTGGTCGAATGCCACGACTGTTTCTCGGTCACCGAGCTGGTGACGCTTGAAGACCTTTACATCTCGCCCGAAGGCGGCGCCGTGAAGGACGTTCTGGACGGCTTCTACGACTCGGACGGCCAGGTGCCGTGCCAGATCGATGGTGGGCTGAAATGCTTCGGCCATCCGATCGGCGCCTCGGGCATCCGCATGATCTACGAGATGTACCTCCAGCTGCAGGGCCGGGCCGGCGCCCGCCAGCGTCCCGACGTTCGGTTCGGCCTTACCCACAATCTCGGCGGTTTCCCGGCTCGCAACGTCTGCTCCGTCGCCATTGTCGGGGCCCTGAACGCCTGACGGAGTCAATGCCATGAAGGCCATGATCTGCCGCCGATGGGGCGGTCCCGAAGACCTGCGGCTGGAAACCGTGGAGCCAGCGCCGCTCGAGACCGGACAGGTCCGCATCAAGGTCCATGCCGCCGGCGTGAGCTTCGCCACGACGCTGGTGATCGCCGGCAAATACCAGCGCCGCCCGCCCTTCCCCTTCGCACCAGGCACCGAAGCGTCTGGCGTCGTGACCGAGGTCGACCCGGCCTGCCGGCGCCTAAAGGTCGGCGACGAGGTGGTGGCCGTGCTCGACTGGGGCGGCCTCGCCGAGGAAGCGGTGGCGCACGAGGTCAATGTATTCCCCAAGCCGAAGAACCTTGGGTTCGTCGAGGCGATCCAGCTCGCCATCTCCTACCCGACCTCGGCGGGCGCGCTGACCTGGCCGATGGCACTGGACGTCCAAAAGGGCCACACCCTCCTGGTCCATGCGGCGGCGGGCGGTGTCGGCATGGCGGCCGTCGAGATCGGCAAGATCCTGGGTGCCACGGTGATTGCCACGGCCGGCGGCACACGCAAGACCGAATTCGCCAAGGCGCATGGCGCCGATCACGTGATCGACTACACCGCCACCGATTTCCGCGAGGAAGTGCTGAAGCTGACCAATGGCCGCGGCGTCGACCGCGTCTACGATCCGGTCGGGGGTGACGTCTTCGCCCAGTCCCTGCGCTGCATGGCGGTCGAGGGACGCATCTGTCCGATCGGCTTTGCCGGCGGCACGATCCCGCAGATCCCGGCCAACATCCTGCTGGTCAAGACCTTGGCGGTAACTGGCTTCAATTACGGCTATTACGTCGGCTGGAGTCCGCACGATGCGCGCTTCGAGGAAGCGGGCCGCACCTTCACCCTGATGGAACGCATTCGCGGCTGGTGCGAGGCGGGACTTTGCCGGCCTCACGTCGACCGAACCTTCAAGCTCGATCAGGCGGCCGAAGCGATGCGCGCCCTATTGGAGCGCAGCGTCACCGGCCGCGTGGCGATCATGATGGAATGACCGCTACGCGACCGGGGTTGGCTACTTCTTTGTGAGCTTGCCTTCGAACAGGCAATAGCCGTCGAGCATGATCTTCGGGTCGTTGTCCTGGAGGGAGCCGACGACGTCGATGGTGTTGTTGTTGCCGACGATGGCCTTGGTCTTGAATTTCTTGTCGGCGCCCATCGATACGTTGAAGAAGCGCTGCGTGCGGCCTTCCTGCAGGAAGAGACCCTTCACTTCGTTGCCTGCCGTCGTGATGTCGATGGTCATCTTGTAGGTCGGGCACTTGCCCGAACCGACGCCATAACCGGTCCAAGTGTAGGCTGGCCCATCAGCATGGGCCGCACCAACGAACAGAACGGTTGCGAGAGTTCCCAGTGCGATTGCCTTGAACATCGAATCCCTCTCCTTGAGAACAAAGTGCCTGATAATCAACGGCTCGCCGCCTGTCGTGTTCCATTGCATATGCGGCTTCACCAAACCTAGCCAATTTCGGTGACAAAATCGCCTTTTTGAGGGCATTGCGGGGAGTTTTGGAGGGTTAGCGACCCTTGAAATTGGGCTCTCGCTTTTCGAGAAAAGCTTTGATTCCTTCCGTCATGTCTTCGGTCTGCATCAGTGGCAAAAGTTGCAGAAAAACATGATGAACATGCTCGTTAAAGGGCTCGTTCCACGCCATGCGCATCATGCGCTTGGCAGCCTGGATGGCGAGCGGCGCATTGGCGGCGATTTCCAGGGCAAGATCGCGGGCCGCGCCCATGACCTCGGCGTCGGCCACCACCTTGTTGACCAAGCCAATTTCCAGCGACTGGGCGGCGCTGAGCGTGCGGCCAGTGAAGATCAGCTCGGCGGCCTTGGCCCAGCCCAGCATCCGCGGCAGGTACCAGGTGCCGCCCGATTCCGGCAGCACGCCGCGCTTGGCATAGGAGGCCGCGAGCTTGGCCGACTGCGCCATGAGCCGGATATCGGCGCCCAGCGCCAGGTCGAGCCCGTAGCCCGCCGCCGAGCCGTTGAGTGCGGCGATCACCGGCTTGTCCATGGCATGCAGAACCGGCGGCGGCGTGTTGCGCAGGTCGATATTGGTGGGCGTCGCCCCCGAGCCGACGCTGAGATTGTCGGTGCCCTTGGATTGCGCCTCGAGATTGAGCCCGGCGCAGAAGGCGCGGCCGGTGCCGGTCAGGATCACCACCCGCACGGCCGGGTCCTCGCTCGCCCTGACCAGCGCCTCGGTGAGCTGCTTCAACATCGGGCCAGAAATGGTGTTCATGCGCTGCGGCGCGTTCAATGTGACGGTCGCGATGGCGCCGTCGACACCGTAGAGCAACTCATCGGGCATTAGCGCCGGTGTGGGCTGGGCCGCAAACTGGCTCATGTTTCCTCCCTCTGCCTTATGCGGCTATGGTGGCGCAGGAGAACACGCCACGCCATGCAAAACCGTTTCATCGACCTTTACAGCGACACCAAGACCAAGCCCTCGCCCGGCATGCGAAAAGCCATGGCCGACGCCGAGGTGGGCGACGAGCAGAAGATGGAAGACCCCACCGTCAACCGCCTGCGCGATCGAGTCTGCGAACTCCTGGGTAAGGAGGACGCGGTTTTCCTGCCGAGCGGCACCATGGGCAACCAGATCGCCATCCGCGTTCATTGCCGGCTGGGCGACGAGGTCATCGCCGACCGCACCGCGCACATCATCAATGCCGAGGGCGGCGGCACCGCCGCCAATGCCGGCGTCATGATCCGCATGCTCGATGGCCCCTATGGCGTCTTCACCGGCGAGCAGGTCAAGGAAGCTTTGCGCGACCCCAACAGCCGCAACGCGCCGCGCTCGCGCCTGGTCTCGATCGAGAACACGTCCAACGGCGGCTGCGGCACGGTCTGGCCACTCGCCACCATGCAGGGCGTGACCAAGGTGGCGCGCGAAGCCGGTCTTAGCCTCCACATGGATGGCGCACGACTTTGCAACGCCGCCGTCAAATCCGGCACTAAGGCCAGCGACTACGCGGCCTGCGTCGACTCGCTCTGGCTCGACTATACCAAGGGGCTGGGCGCCCCGGTCGGCGCGAGCCTTGCCGGTTCGAAGGACTTCATCAAGGAAGCCTGGCGCCAGAAGCAGATGCTGGGCGGCTCGATGCGCCAATCGGGCGTGATCGCCGCGGCGGCGCTCTATGCGCTCGAGCACAACTGGGACCGCCTCGCCGAGGACCACGATAACGCACGCCATCTCTCCGAGGGCATTGCCAACATCAAGGGCCTGAAAATCGACGTGCCGCGCATGGAGACCAACCTGGTGTTCTTCGAGATCACCAAGCCGGGCTGGACCACGGCCAAGCTGGTCGAGGCCTGCAAGGAGCGCGGCGTCGGCATGGGCACCTCGTCTGGCAACCGCATCCGCGCCGTCACCCATCTCGACGTCAACCGCGCCGAGATCGACACGGCGCTAAAAGTCATCGGCGACGCGCTCGCCGCCTAGATCGCCATGAACGCGCCGCTGAAGCTCGGCCAGTCGATCGCGCGGCGCGAGGATCGGCGGTTCCTGACCGGCAAGGGCCGCTACACCGACGACACCGCACCGGCGGGAACGCTGGCTGTCCTGTTCGTGCGCTCGCCGCATGCCCATGCCCGGATCGCCGGGATCGACAGCGAAGCGGCACGCGCGTCGCCGGGCGTCGCCGCCGTTTACACCGCCCAGGACACGGCCACCGACAAGCTCGGCCATCTGCCCGCCATCAGCGAGATCAAGGACGAGGCCGGCAACCGCCACCGCGAGCCGCCGCACCTGCCGATGCCGGTCGGCAAGGTGCGTCGCGTCGGCGATATCGTCGCCATGATCGTGGCCGACACGCTCGACCAGGCGCGCGACGCAGCCGATATCCTGGTCGTCGACTATGAGGAACTGCCCGCCGTCGTGACGGTGGCGCAGGCGCTCCGCCCCGGCGCGGCACTGGTCCATGACGATGTGCCCGGCAACCTGATGTGCCGCTGGAGCAAGGGCGACGCCGCCGCGACCGAAGCTGCCTTCGCGAAGGCAGCGCACGTCGCGAAGCTCTCGATCCGCTCGCCGCGCCAGATCGTGCACTACATGGAGACCCGCGCCGCCTGGTCGGCCTACGACGCCGGCGCCGACCTCGTCACCGTCACCTTCGGCTCGCAAGGCGTGCAGATCCCGCACCGGCTGATGTGCGAGCGCGTGCTCAACGTGGCCAAGGACAAGCTCCGTCTGGTCACCGAGGACGTGGGCGGCGGCTTCGGGCCGAAGTATCCGATCTATGCCGAGCCGACCCTGATCGCCTGGGCGACACGCAAGCTCGGGCGCGGCTTGCGCTGGACCGCCGATCGCGCCGAACTCGCCCTGGCCGACAGCCACTCCCGCGACCTCGTGGCGACGGGCGAACTGGCACTCGACGCCGCCGGAAAATTCCTGGGCGTGCGGGTCAAGGCCGAAGCCAACTACGGCGCTTACGTCTCGATGTTCGCGCCCACCATAGCGACCACCGGAATGGCCAAGGTGATCTCCGGCCTCTACCGCATCCCGGCGATCCGCCTCGACTTCGACTGCGCCTTCACCAACACCGTGCCGGTCGATGCGATCCGCGGCGCCGGCAAGCCCGAGGCGCTGTTCCTGCTCGAACGGCTGGTCGACATAGCGGCCCACGAGACCGGCCGCACGCCTGTCGAGTTGCGCCGCCTCAATCTGCTGCGGCCCGAGGACATGCCTTACGCGGCAGCGAGCGGCTACACCTACGATGCGGCGGACTGTCCGCGGCTGTTCGAGACGGCCTTGCGCGAAGCCGACGTTCCAGGCTTCGACGCGCGGCGCGCCGCCAGCGAGGCCGTGGGCAAGCGGCGCGGTCTTGGCCTCTCCTGTCATCTGCACGGCACCGGCGGCATCGCCGACGAGCATGTCGTGGTCCAAGTCGAGCCCGACCGGCTGGTGGCGAGCCTCGGCACGCAAAGCCAGGGCCAGGGGCACGAGACGATCTTCGCCCAGCTGTTGGCGTCGGCGCTTGGCGTGCCGGTCGAACGCATCGAAATCCGCCAGGGCGACACGCGGAGCATCCCGCGCGGCGGCGGCACCGGTGGCTCGTCCTCGACCATCATCAGCGGCACCACACTCGCGCGCGCCGCCGACGTCGTGATCCAGCGCGGCCGCGATCTTGCCGCCGAGCGGCTGGAGACGGCGCCGGCCGACATCGCCTACCGCGACGGCGCCTTCGAGGTCGTGGGCACCGACCGCCGCGTCGGCCTGTTCGAGCTGGCGGCCTGGAAGCCGTTCGACGGCGACGCGGTGTTCGCCGACAAGATCGAGGCCTTCCCGACGGGCGTCATGGTCTGCGAGGTCGAGGTCGATCCCGACACCGGAGCGACGCGCATCGACCGCTTCACTGCCGTGGCCGACACCGGTGTGGTGGTGAACCCGCGCCTGCTGGAAGGCCAGATGCACGGCGGCATCGTGCACGGGCTCGGCAATGCGCTGATGGAGGAGGCCGTCTACGACGCGGACACGGGCCAGCTGCTCAGCGGCACCCTGATGGACTATGCCCTGCCGCGTGCCGACGACGTGCCGGGCCTGCATGTCGAGACGATCGCCACCCCCTCGCCCAACAATTTCCTCGGGCTGAAAGGCATGGGTGAACTGCCGACCAACGGCGCGCCGGCGGCACTGGGCAACGCCATCGTCGATGCGCTACGCCCGCTCGGGGTGCACCATATCGACATGCCGATAACGGCCCCTAAAATATGGCAAGCTTTGAAAAGCAGCAGAGGAAACGAACAATGAAGATGCTGAAGGGGGCGCTCGCTGGTGCCCTGATGCTCCTGTCGGTCGACGCAATGGCCCAGACCTGGCCCAACAAGCCGATCAAGCTCATCGCTCCCTATCCGCCCGGCGGTCAGACCGACGTCGTCGCGCGCTATTTCGCCGAGAGACTCACGGGCGTGCTTGGCCAACAGGTGATCGTCGAGAACAAGGCCGGCGCGCAGGGCATGGTCGGCGCCGAGATCGCCAAGAACGCCGCTCCCGACGGCTACACGTTCGTCTACGTCAACTCGTCGATGATGTGCATCAACCCCTACGTCTACAAGAAGATGCCGTACGACGGTTTCAAGGACTTCGTGCCGGTGACGCAGCATGGCCTGGCACCATTGGCCATGGTGGTGCTACCCACACTCGGTCCGAAGTCGGTGAAGGAGTTCGTCGTCTGGGCCAAGGAACGCAAGGGGAAGGTCAACTACGCCTCGTTCGGTCTCGGCTCCTCGTCGCACATCTGGGGCGAAATGTTGAACCAGGCCGAAAAACTCGACATGACGCACGTGCCCTACAAGGGCGCGGGCCCGGCAATCCAGGATACGCTGGCTGGCCACATCCCGGTGACCATCCAGGATCTCGCTTCCAGCGGGCCCGCGATCTCCGGCGGCAAGCTCTTGCCGCTTGCCGTCACCTCGGCGGTGCGCTGGCCACGCCTGCCCGACGTGCCGACGTTCGGCGAGGCCGGCTACAAGATCGACCTGGTCGGCTGGAACGGCATCCTGGCACCGGCCGGCACGCCCAAGGAGATCGTCGAGCGCGTGAGCGCCGAGATCCGCAAGCTTGTGCAGACGCCGGAAGGCAAGGAGAAGCTCCTCGACATGGGCCTGCTCGCCACCGGCACCACGCCGGCGGAGATGACCGAGATCATGAAGACCGGCTGCGCCGCCTGGGGCGAAGCCGTGAAGCGGGCCGGGGTCGAACCCGAATAAGGGGCCGGAACGAGGAACTAGCGTCGGCTCTGCTTCGCCAGCGCCGACGCAATCGCCTCCCGGGTTGCCGCGGGCTGGTCGGCGATCGCCTTGGCGATCAGGTCGAGCTGGCCGCGCAGCGTATGCACCTGGTCGACCAGGTCGATCACGACGGCGACCGTCTCGTCGTCGAGGCCGAGGTCGTCCGTCAATTCGACCAGCAGATGCGTGCGCGCCACGTCGACCGTCTCGAACGTCCATGAATCGGCATCGCCGCCGGGCCGCAGCAGGCCGCGCGCCACCCAGCGTTCGACATGGACGGTGGTGAGACCGCCGTGCTGGCGCAGCAGGTCGTCGAGGGTCGTCACGTGAACTGCTCCATGGCCTTGCGCGGATCGTAGGCGCGCCCCGCTTCCCATTTCTCGAGGAACTCCTTCAACTTCTCGTCGGGCTGCTCGGGCAGCGTGACCTTCAACTTCACGTACTGGTCGCCGCGCTGGCCGGACTTGCGGTCGAGCAGGCCACGGCCCTTGAGGCGGAGCGACGTGCCGGTGTTGGAGGCGGCCGGAACATTCAGCATGACCGCGCCGCCCACGGTCGGCACACGGATCTTGCCGCCCAGCGCCGCCTCGGTCACCGTCACCGGTAGTTCGACATGGATGTCGTTGTCGCGAGTCTCGAAGAAGGCGTGCGGCTCGACATGGATTTCCACATAGGCATCGCCCGCCGGCCGGCCTTGCGTGCCGGGCATGCCCTGCCCCTTCAGCCGCAACGTCTGGCCATCGCTCGTGCCTTCGGGAACGTCGATGTCGAGCGTCTTGCCGTCAGGCAAGGTGACGCGCTGCTTGCCGCCGCGCGCGGCCACCAGGAAGGGAACACGCAGGCTGTAGGTCACCGGCATGCCGCCAATGTCGAAGCCGCCGCCGGGCCCACCGCCGAAGCCGCGCCGCTCGCCGAACATCTCGGAAAAGATGCCCCCCATGTCGACGAAGGATTCATGACCGCCCGCATGCGCGTACTTGGCGCCGCCGGGGCCGCCCGCCTGATCGCGATAAAAGCCGCGCGGTGGCATCTCCTGGCCGGTGTCGTCGATCTCGCCGGCATCGAACCGGCGGCGCTTCTCGACGTCCGAAAGAAGATCGTTCGCCTGCGAAATCTCCTTGAACTTCGCTTCGGCCGCCTTGTCGCCCGGATTGAGATCGGGATGGTGCTTCTTGGCGAGCTTGCGGAACGCTTTGCGGATGTCGTCTTCGGAAGCGGTTCGCGGCACGCCGAGCACTGAGTAGGGATCGCTCATATTCCTAGAAATGTGGTGTGGATTGCCTTCTTGCAAGGACTCGGGCGCTGGAGCCCTGCTGGCCAACATTGCCCGGACGTGAACGCGAATTGAGCGTCGGGGCTCTTTCCCTCAAGAACGGCAAATACCACCTCCTCGATCAAGGCCCCCTGTGGTCGAGCAACTCTCCGAGATATTCATGAGCAATCCTAACAGGTTAACCAAGAATCGAAGCGGGCGGCCCTTGCAGTGGGCGTCGATGTTATCGCATATCAACTGAAGTTAGTATTTGACCTGACGGCTGGCTTTGCTACGGTCGGGTTGGGGACAAGTGACGGTGTTGGGAAACGCCGTCTTTGTGGGGCGTCGGGTCGGGAACCCGGCGCAGGAACGACTTTGGTTGTTTCGAAGTGGATGGACAGACAATGGTTGGGTGGCGACCCGGCGCAGCGGTGCCCGCGGCGCATCGTGGCGACGACGATTCCGAACTCGGAGCGATCGGCGAAACAATAACGAAGCGGTTTGCCGCGAGCGTGCAAGCTGCCGCTTCGGCTGTCGCCGTTGTGCAAGGCGTCGAAAGTCTGACCTACGCCGACCTCGATCGGCGTTCGAACCAGCTCGCTCGCTTCCTGCACCACCAGGGCGTGCGCGCGGGAAGCGTCGTGGCGTTGCACGCCGGGCGTTCGATCGCGTCGGTTCTGGCCATTCTGGCCACGCTCAAGACCGGTGCCGCCTATATGCCGTTGGATCCGACGGCTCCGATTGCCTACCACGACTGGATCCTGCGCGACTGCGGCGCCGACATGGCCCTGTCCGGCAGCGACCGGATCGCCGAGTTTTCCGTGCCGACGATGAACCTCGAGGAGACACTCGCCGCTGCCGAGTCCGAGCCCGAGGCCGCGCTGGAAATCGCCTGCGGACCGGCTGACATCGCCTGCATCATGTACACCTCCGGCTCGACCGGCCGCCCGAAAGGCGTGCTGATCCCCCACCGCGCCGTGGTGCGTCTGGTCATCGACCAGAGCTACGCCCATTTCGGCCCGGACGAGGTCTTCCTCCACAACGCGCCGCTCGCCTTTGACGCCAGCACGTTCGAGATATGGGGCACGCTGCTGCACGGCGCGCGAGGCGTCCTCATCGAGGACGACCGTGCGTCGCTTCAATCGATCGTCGACACCATCCAGGAGCACCGCGTCACGACGGCCTGGTTCACGGCCGGCCTTTTCCATGCGCTGGTCGACCATCAGCTCAACGCGCTCGAAGGCCTCCGCCAAATCCTCGCCGGCGGCGACGTGCTGTCGCCCACCCATGTGCTGCGCGCGCAGGCCGCGCACCCGGACTGCCAGCTGATCAACGGCTACGGCCCGACGGAGAATGCCACTTTCACCTGTTGCTACCGGATTCCGCGCGAGGGCTGGGGCGGCGGGCCGGTGCCGATCGGCGTGCCCATCCGCGGAACCTACGTCCGCCTTCTCGACGACGACATGAAGCCCGTGGCCGAGGGCGAAGTCGGCATGCTCTATGCCGGTGGCCTGGGCCTCGCGTCCGGCTACCTGGGCGATGCACGGCATTCGGCAACGCAGTTCGTTGCCGATCCGCTGCACGTCGGCGCGACGCTCTATCAAACCGGCGACCTCGCGCGACTCCGCGCCGACGGCAACGTCGATTTCATCGGCCGCCGCGACCGCCAGATCAAGATCGACGGCAAGCGCGTCGAACTCAGCGAGATCGAAGAGGCCATGCGGTGCAGCAGTGGCGTCGCAGACGCCGTCGTGACGGCGGTCCGAAACGAAGCCGGTGCGACCCTGCTGACCGCCTACATCAAGTCGGTATCGAGCGTTCATGATCGCGCGGCGCTGGTATTAGAGGCGCGCGCAAGGCTTTTGCGGGCGTTGCCACCCCACATGCAGCCTTCACAGGTCGTCGTTCTCGACGAATTTCCACTGACGCAGAACGGCAAGGTCGACCAGGAACGCCTGCCCGTGCGCCGGTTGAGCGAGGCACCTCCGGCGCGTTCCGCAACAGGTAAAACCGCAGGGATCCTGAGTGGCATCTTCGCGCGCACGCTCGGCCTGCGCGACATCGGACAGGACACCAACTTCTTCGACCTCGGCGCCACGTCGCTGAAGCTGGTCGAGGCCCATGCGTTGATCGCGCTGATCTGGCCCAGCGTCGACGTCCTCGCCCTCTTCCAGCATCCCAACATCCGCGAACTCTCCCAGGCGATCGAGGGACGGGCCGCGTCGGTCCAGAGCGCCGGACAGCACCGGGCGCAGCAGCAGGCCGCAGCCCTGCGGCGGCTGCGAACGTCCAGGCGGGCGGAATGAGCATTCCGGAGAACGCCATCGCCATCATTGGCGTTTCCGGCAGGTTCCCTGGCGCCGACGACCTGGAGCAGTTCTGGGCCAACATCCGCGCCGGCAAGATCTCGATCAGCCGCTTCTCTGATGCCGAGTTGGAAGACGCCTTTCCTCCCGATATTCGCAACGCCACCAACTTCGTGCGGGCGCGGCCAATCCTCGCCAACGTCGACAAGTTCGATGCCGAGTTCTTCGGCATGCTGCCCCGCGAGGCGGCGCTCACCGATCCGCAACACCGGCTTCTGCTCGAGTGCGCCTGGTCCGCGCTCGAGGATGCTGGCTACGATCCCGCGCGATATTCCGGCGCGATCGGCGTGTTCGCCGGTTGCAGCATGAACACCTACCTGCTCACGAACGTCCTCGCCGAACGGCTCGATGCGGATCGGTTCGCCAGCGACTACCAGGTCGGATCATACGATGCGTTGCTCGGCGCCCTGCCCGACACGCTGGCAACGCGCATTGCCTACAAGCTGAACCTGCGCGGTCCGGCCATGACGGTGCAGAGCGCCTGTTCGACGTCGCTTCTCGCCATCGCCGAGGCCTGCCAGAGCCTGCTGCTCTACCAGTCGGACATGGCGCTGGCCGGCGGCGCCTCCATCACCTTCCCTCAGAAGCGCGGCTATCAGCATCTGGACGGCGGCATGGTGTCGCCCGACGGCGTTTGCCGCCCGTTCGACGACGGCGCCGCGGGCACCATCTTCGGCGATGGTGCTGCGATCGTGCTGCTGAAGCGCCTCGCCGACGCCATCGAAGACCGGGATCATATCTATGCCGTCATTCGCGGCAGCGCAGTCAACAACGACGGCAGCGACAAGGTCGGCTTCACCGCGCCCAGCGAGCGGGGACAGGCGTCGGTCATCGCCTCGGCGATCGCCTCGGCCGGCGTGGACGCGGCGTCGATCGGCTATGTCGAATGCCATGGCACCGCGACTCCTCTCGGAGACCCCATCGAATTCGCCGGGCTGGTGCAGGGCTTCGGATCGTCGCGGGTCGACCGGCCCCATTGTGCGCTGGGTTCCGCCAAGGCGAACATCGGCCATCTGGACGTAGCCGCTGGCGCCGCGGGACTGATCAAGGCGACGCTTGCACTCAATCATCATGAGATCCCGCCGCTGGCGAACTTCCACAAGCCCAACCGGCACATCGACCTCGCCGGAACACCGTTCTACTTCCCGAAGGCCCCGGTCGCCTGGCCGCAGGGACGTTCCCCGCGACGCGCCGGCGTCAGTTCCTTCGGCGTCGGCGGCACAAACGTGCACGTCGTGCTCGAGGAAGCGCCGTCTGCTGTACGGGTTCGCGAAGCAACGCAGCGCCGCCACGTCCTGCCGCTGTCGGCCAGGAACGATGCGGCGCTCGCCGCCGCTGCGACAAACCTCGCGGACCATCTCGCCCGCAACCCCGACACGGCGCTGGAGGATGTCGCCCATACGCTACAGGTGGGCCGCCGCGCCTTCGCGCGCCGAGCCGCGGTCGCCTGCTCGTCCCGCGAAGAGGCGATAGAGGCGCTGCGTGCCCTCACCACGCCCGCGCCCTGGCCGGCCGGACGGGCGCCGCTGATTTTCATGTTTCCCGGACAGGGCGCGCAGTATCCGGGAATGGCGCGCGACCTCTACCGCGATCACGCGACCTTCAGGGCGTTGATGGACGAGGGCATCGCGATTGCGGACCCGACCGTCGGCGCCGGCCTGCGCGCACAGCTGCTGGAGCCCGAGGCGACCGGCGGCGACGCGACTCTGCTCGCACAACCGGCCCTGTTCATCTTCGAATACGCGCTGGCGAGGCTCTGGATGTCCTGGGGCCTGCGCCCTGATGCCATGGTGGGTCACAGCGTCGGCGAGTTCGTCGCGGCTTGTCTGGCCGGCGTCTTCTCCTTCGAGGAAGGCTGCCGGCTCATCGCCACACGCGCGCGGATCATGCAAACGATGGCACCGGGCGCCATGCTGGCGGTGCGCCTCCCGGAGGCCGAACTCCGCGCGGAACTGGGGGAGGCGCTCGACCTTGCCGCCATCAATGCGCCGTCGCTTTGCGTCGCCTCGGGCTCGCGCGAACAAATCGACGCTCTGAACGACAGGCTGACCAAGCGCGGCGTCGCCTGCCGGCTTCTCGCCGTCTCGCATGCCTTCCATTCACGCTCGCTCGATCCGGCGCTGGCAGAGATCGAGCGCGCCACTGGCGCCGTGCCGCTGGCACCTCCGCAGATTGCCTTCGCATCGAGCGTCACGGGCGGTTGGGTGGAAGCAGCGCAAGCGATCGACCCCAAGTACTGGGCGCAGCATGGCCGGGCGCCGGTTCGATTTGCCGACGCACTTGCCACGGTGGCGCAGGACGGCCAGCCGTTCCTGCTCGAAGTCGGGCCTGGTCGCACCCTGTCGGCTCTGGCGGCGCAGACCATCGACCGGCGCCGGATGCGCGGCGTAACGGCGAGCCTCGCGGATATCGACACCGATGGTCTGTCCGAGGCGCTCGCCGCGCTGTGGCGTGCGGGCTTCACGCCGGACTGGAACGCCGTCGCGGGCACACATGGCCGCCGCATCCCGTTGCCGACCTATTGCTTTCAGAGATCGCGCCATTGGATCGACCGTGCGGGAAAGCG
>CAMARK010000037.1 GCA_945860205.1 Reyranella massiliensis 521
CATTCCTGGCATTTTCTCGCGACGCTCTCGTCAATCCTCACTGGGGCGAGCAGGTGACTTTCAGCTCCGGCAACGTGCTCGATGTCCGCATGGTGTTCCAGGGATTGACGGAGACGGAAGCGATGACCGTGTGGGAGCCATTCGACGCATGGGTCGGGGAATGGCGTGGCGAAGTATCCGAATCAGCCGGAACCCGACTTGTCGTGATGCCGGCGCGGCATTGGTGGGATTTCGAGTACAGGAAGAAGCACTTCCCAAAGTCGATTCGGGTCGATGACCGGCCCGGTGCGCCGCCCGGCCGTTTCTGGTGGCAGGGCAACACCGACGAGGTCGGCATTTTCATCGCAGATTACGAGTCTGCCTGGCTCTCTGAAACTTTGCTGTCGGGCAAGAATGTCGGCTCGCTTGCGCGAGCGCTGTTCGATGCATCGCGACACTACCCGGTGACGCTGCACTATAATAAGGGCCTCGCCGGCGCTACGGCTGAGCGCATCAGAGAGGCACGGGAGACGCCAATTCATGCCGCCGCGCTCGATGCATTTGCGCTCGCCATCGTCGCGGGCGGCCAGCCGAAGGTCTATCCAGGGATTGCAGGCCTCGGCCCCAAGGAGGATGCGGCGCGTGCGGAGGCGGCAAGGATCCGTGCTGCCTTCGGGATCGTGAGAAGCATGGCGCCGGAAAGTGGATCGTATTCGTCGGAAATGAGTTTTCACGAGGCGAACTGGCGCGAGGCGGCTTGGGGGGAGCACTACCCGCGACTCCTCGACGTGAAGAGGAAGTACGATCCCGACGGCCTGTTTACGGGCCATCACCAGGTCGGGAGCGAATTCTGGACAGCCGACGGCTTTACGCGCGTGCCGAACTGATGTTCGATGCCTCGTGGTCGGCCAGCTGCCACTCAACGGCTTGGCTTTCTGTAACTGCGCCCTGCACAGGAGGACATCATGTCCGAACTTGAAATGAAGACCGAAGCCGAAGTGGAAGACTTCACCGACGAGCTGTCCGACGAGGCGCTCGATCGGGCGGAGGGGACCCCAGGAAGGCTAAGCGACCATCGGTGTAGCCCCTCGTAGAATATTGTAGGTAGTCCCTACCCCGATATTCAGCATCCTTGCGATCTGACGGATCGGCTTCCCCTGATCACGAAGTCGTTTCACCGCAGACCGAACCGCATCATTCACGTTGGACGGGGTACTGCACTTGATGCCGTTTGCTTTTGCGAGCATCCGCCTAGTCACCGTCGCTCTTAGCCGTTATCGCCAAAGCTATGTAGGTTTCGCGCCATCTCAGCATTCATCGGCAAATGTCGCGCGTAGAATCGTTCGATCTGATCAACGCTCGTCCCTGCATTTTTTGCTAGATTGAAGATGTTGACCCTGCCTTGCGACAATACCAATCGCATGCATATCGCTGTATGGCGCAACGAGTAGACCGTATGCTCGGAATTACCGTATCGGTCTTTTTTTAGATCTGCGCGATCCAAGACAGCGTTGAATTGATTCTGAATTACTCGACGAGCGTGATCACGATCCTTGTACTTGGGTAGGAATAGATAATCGTCACTACTGCCATCGTAACGCTTCTTGATTCGTTGATAGACAGAAACGGCGGCGGGCATGGTGTTTGAGATTCGATGTCCCGTCTTTCCGTCGCGGACGGTCATGATGAGGCGCTTGGGGTTGTCGGCGATGGAGATGTCGCGATGTGTGAGCGCATAGATTTCACTGTAAGTTGGTCGCAGGAAGCTGTGTGTCATGAACAGTATAAAATCGTAGAGTTCGGTGGTGATGGTCACATTTCTTACGACGATCTTCTCTTCTGCCAACTTTAGAGCCGTTGTCTTTAGCAGGGCGTATTCGTCGTTCTCCTCGGAGACGAGTGGCTGGAAGCGAAAGAACGGGCGAGGATTATCTTTGCGTTTCTGACGAGGGGTACTTGGCACTGCGTCAATGACGCCCTCGGTCTGCGCGAGGCTGAGAACTTTTCGAAACGCGACGGCGATATGGTTCAGCGTTCCTGCGCTTAGCTGTGAGTCAGATTGTCGAATCGAATTGATATACTTGAGGTAGTCCTTGGTCTGGATTGCGCGAATGTCCTGAGATCGAAAAAACTTGATTGCACCCCAGGTTGGGTTGTTGAGCAGGTTTTTGGTGTTGTTGGAAGCACGTGAACTGATTTCACCAGCTTCCCCACGTACTTTCTCGATTTGAACCAGCCGATCGGCAAAGTGTTCGAATGTGAGATCCTTGGCAGTCGCGATCAGTAAGCCTCGCGTGCCCATCGCCGACAAGAAATCCTCGGCAATGGAAATGGCTTCCACTCTGGTGGTCGCCTTTGTCGTCTTGACGACGCGCTTCTTCTTTGACGGAACCCAAATCCGAACGCGCCAGAATGGGCTCGCTTTGACTCGATAGATAGCAAGCCCACGACGAAGAATGACGATCTTGCCGTCAAGCGCGTTCCTACTTTGCTTACGCTGGGTCACGCTGCGGCAAGGATTTTCTGGGTGGTGCCCACGCCTATCTTCAATTGCTTCGCGATATGATGAATGCTGTGCCCGCTGGACCGAAGCATCTTGACGCTTGTAATAACACTGGGGTGTCCAGCGACGGACGGACGACCAAGCTTCTTTCCTTCGGCACGAGCGCGAGCCAGTCCTGCATTGATGCGCTCTCTGATAAGCTCGCGTTCATATTCACCGAGTGCAGAGAAGATCGAAAAGGTCATTCGACCTGCTGGTGTGGCAGTGTTGATGGATTGCTGGAGGATGAACAAATCGACGCCCGCAGCCTGTACCTCGGTCATGAAGGAAACGAGATGCTGAATACTACGTCCGAGCCGATCAATCGACCATGCCATCACGACATCGATTTCATGTCGCTGGATCATTTGAAACAAGCGGTCGAAGCCAGGACGGTGCTCTCTGCCTTTGGCGCCACTGATCCCGTCATCGACAAGCTCAGCCACGACATTCCAGCCAAAGTGTTCGGCGCTCTTGCGAAGCTCAAGCAACTGGTTCGAGACTTCTTGATGGTTGGTGGAAACCCTGGCGTAAATGACGGCGCGGCGAGCAGGCGACATGGAACGTGTATCTCCCTAAAAGACAAGGAAAATGATACACATATTGATACACAAAGTCTATAAGTCATTGTAATTTATAGTTACTGCGCTTACTCTTAATCAGCGGGTCGTAGGTTCGAGCCCTACAGCGCCCACCATTGCCGGACTGCACTGAAGCCCCGATCGTTCGGGGCTTTTTCACGCGCGTTTCACGGCTCGAAGGGGCGGCAATGCGTTGGGACATATCGGCCGACCGGAACAAGCGGGGCGTGGTCGTCGAACTGGCCCGCAAGGCGGTCGCGCTGCGACCCGACGATGCGCGGCAGTGGGAGCTGCTCACGCACGCCCTGCTCCTGATGGAGCGGGACGACGAGGCTGTTGCGGTCTTGGCCGATGCGGTCGCCAGGCCGCCCGCGGCGCCCAAGCTCTCTCTCATGCTCGCGGACATCCATCATCGGCTGGGCCGCGGCGATCTCTTCGATCGGGTCATGCGCCAGGTCCCGGAGATCCCGGCCAACGATCTGCCGACGACGTTGCACCGTCTTGAATTGCTCATGAAGGCTGCTGCTGCCGCGAACGACGCCGGCCAGATCGCGCGTGAAATCCTGGCGCGCGACCCGACCCACGATGCGGCGATGGAATGCCTGGCCTACGCCCTGAAGGGCAACCCTGAAGCCATGATCCCGATCTGCCGGGCGGCGCTCGATCGCAAGGCCGGCCACGTCCTGGCGCGCTACGAGCTGGCGGCTGCCTGCGCCCGCCTGGGGCGCTCGGACGAAGCGCGGAAGCTGATCGATCTCGATCGCTTCGTCCTCGATCGCTTCGTCACGGTGACCGACCTGGTGGCAGCGGGAGAGTACGCGGCACCTGGCGCATTCGAAGGCGCCTTGAGCGGCGAGATCACCCGCAATCCGACCCTGAAGCCCGATCCGGCGGGCAAAGCAACAAGAGGCGGCCTGCAGACCGCGGCCGATCTTGCTTCTGCGCCCGACGGGGCGGTCGCCGCCTTGATGGGCCTGTTGCGCTCCGCGGTGGATACCTTCGTCGCCGGCTTGCCCGGCCGATCGGACGATCCCTTCATCGCGGCGCGTCCCGAGAGGGCGGCGCTCCACGCCTGGGCCGTGGTCTACCCGGGCGAGGGTTTCCAAAAGTCGCACATTCATCATTCGGGCTGGCTGAGTGGCGTCTATTACGTCACGGCGCCAAAACTCTCCCGCGGTGACGATCCCCGCGCCGGCTGCCTGGCGCTCGGCCGCCTCGACCTGCCGCAAGGCAGAGAGTCGCCCTGGGGCGTCAGGGACATCCGGCCGGTGCCGGGCCGTCTGGTCCTGTTCCCGTCCTTCGTGCCGCACGCGACGCTGCCGACGAAATCGCCCGAGCCCCGGATCTGCGTCGCCTTCGACGTCGTTCCCTGCGCGCCCTAGGCGCGTCCGGCCTCAACCTCGCGCTGATAGAAGAGCAGATCGAGTTCGGGCGCCGGCCGGCCGAGCGAGGTCAGGATCATGTGCGCGTGGCCGCGATGGTGGGTCTGGTGATTGAACCAGTGGTCGAGCGCCGGCATCAGCGGCTGCACGAATTCCTCCTGCGTCGAGACGCGGCGGTAGCGGATCATGCCCTGCAACCGCGCCTCGTCGAGACCGTTGACCCAGGTGACGATTTCACGGTCGAAGGCGGTGCGCGTGGCATCGAGGTCGGCCAGGCGGTCGTGCAGGATGGCGTCCAGCCGCTCAGGCGCCTCGCCTTCGCCGGTGAAGCGCTTCATCCAGATACGGTCGGTCGCCAGCAGATGGTTGAGCGTGCCGTACATCGATTTGAAGAACGCGCCGCGGTCGGCACGGTAATCGGCATCGGACAACAACGCCGCGGCGTCGTAGAGGCGGCGGTTGGCCCAGGCATTGTAGCTCGCGAACATGGTGTAGTGCGATTTCATGGCGTGCATACTGCCTCAGCGAAGAACGACATCAAGATTGATTGATTCATTCAACCTCGCAAGCGCGACCGGGGGTCCGACATGAGTAGGCGAATCGGAATCCTCACCAGCGGCGGCGATTGTGCCGGACTCAACGCCGTGATCCGCGCGGCCGCCCTGCGCGCGCATCACGGCTACGGCTGGACGACGATCGGTATCGGCCGCGGCACGCTCGGTTTGCTGGAGCGTCCGGTCGAGGCCGTGACGCTGGATCCCGCGCGTCTCGATTCGTCGCTCGCGCGCCAGGGCGGCACCTTCCTCGGCAGCACCAACCGCGGCGATCCCTTCGCCTATCCCATGCCGGACGGCAGCCTCAAAGATCGCTCCGGCGAGATGGTCGAGGGCCTAAAACAGCTTCGTCTCGATGGGTTGATCGGCGTCGGCGGCGACGGCAGCCTGGATATCCTGCGCCGCCTGTTGGCGCCGTCGGGCGTGCCGTTCGTCGGGGTCCCGAAGACCATCGACAACGATGTCGGCCAGACCGAGCGTGCCGTCGGCTACTCGACGGCCGTCGCCATCGCCACCGAGGCGCTCGACCGGCTGCAGCCGACCGGCGCCAGCCATGAGCGCGTCATGGTGCTGGAGGTGATGGGCCGCGACGCCGGCCACATCGCCATCGCTGCCGGCATCGCGGGCGGGGCCGACGTCGTGCTGATCCCCGAGGTGCGCTGGAGCGTCGATCGCGTCGTCGGCCATATCGCCCGCCTGCGCGCCGAGGGCCGCACCTCGGCGCTGGTCGTGGTGGCCGAGGCCGCCGGGCAATCCGACGAGGCGGTCGACGAAGCGGCCGATGCCGCGGCCGACGCGCCCGACCATGGCGTCGGCGAATGGCTGGCCAAGCGGCTGGCCAAGGCCACCGGCGCCGAGGCGCGCGCCACGGTGCTGGGCCACGTCCAGCGCGGCGCCATGCCTACCGCGGAGGACCGCCTGCTCGCCTCGGCGCTGGGCGTCCGCGCGGTCGACGTGCTGGCCGACGGCAAGGGCGACCGCATGGTGGCGTGGTGGAACCGGCAGGTGATCGACGTGCCGCTGGAAAAGGTGGTGGGCCGCTCGCGCACCGTCGATCCCGGCGGCGCGTTGATCCGCACCGCGCGGGCGCTCGGCATCTGTCTGGGTGACGCCATCTAAGCGAGGTCCTTCCGCGCGATCCAGAAGACTTCGCCCTCGCTCTGCTCGGTGTCGAGCCAGAGGAAGGGCAGGCGGGGATAGGCGGCTTCCAGCGGCCGGCGGCCGCGGCCGATCTCGCAGAGGAGGTTGCCGTCCTTGGCGAGATGCCGCGGCGCCTCGGCCAGGATGCGGTGCACCAGTTTTAGCCCGTCGTCGCCCGCGGCCAGCGCCAGGCGCGGCTCGTGGCGATACTCCGGGGGCAGCTTCGCCATGCCGCGGCCATCGACGTAGGGCGGATTGCTGAGGATCAGGTCGTAGCGCTTGCCAGCGAGAGGCGCGAAGAGATCGCCGCGATGAAGCGTGATGCGATCGCCGAGGCGATGGTCGGCGACGTTGCGCCGGGCCAGCGCGAGCGCACCGGCCGACAGATCGACCGCGTCGATCCGGGCTCGCGGAAACACGAGGGCGGCCAGGATGGCGAGACAGCCCGAGCCGGTACAGAGGTCGAGGACGCGGCGCACGCGTGCGGGATCGCCCAGCGGCAAGGCGCCGCCGATCAGAAGATCGCCGATGAAGGAGCGCGGGATCAGCGCCCGCTTGTCGGCGCGAAAACGCACGCCATGCATGTAGGCCGCGCCTACCAGGTAGGGGGCCGGCAGCCGCAGTGCCACGCGCGCCTCGATCAGGGTGAGCAGGCGTGCGCGCTCAGTGGCGGTGGGCTTGAGGTCGAGCCAGGGATCGAGCGCGTGGACCGGCAGACGCAGCGCCTCGAGCACCAGGAAGGCCGCCTCGTCGACGGCATTGGTGGTGCCGTGGCCGTAGGCCAGGCGGGCGGCCCGGAAGCGGCGAACCGCGAACCGGAAGAAGTCGCCCAGGGTGACGAGAGAGGGTTTGGTGGGGCGGGGCATGCGGGCCTAGATTACCTCACATGAATCGCCGCGCCTTTGTTTTCGCGCCCATTGCCGCATCCTTGGCTGCCTCGACCGCACTCGGCCCGGCGCAGGCCGCGTCGGACGTCAAGATCATCTATGTCGGCGGCTGGGACTGCCCGCCCTGTACAACGTGGAAGAACACCCACAAGGCAAAATGGCTGGCCTCGCCGGAATTCCAGCAAGTGACGTGGATCGAGGTCGATCCGCCCAAACTCAGAGAAGCCTACCAGGAGCGCTACTGGCCGGGAGACCTGAAGCCGATCCTCGACCAGGTCCCGCGCAAGAGCGGTACGCCGCGCTTCCTGATCGTCAAGGACGGCAAGATCGTGTCCAACGAGTTCGGCGCCAGCAAGTGGACCGTCATTCTGGCCGACCTCAAGAAGATCCTGGAGTAGTCATATGGCAGGCGCCCTCGACGGCCTGGTTGTTCTCGACCTGACCACGCATCTCTCCGGCCCATTCTGCGGCATGCAGCTTGCCGACCTCGGCGCCGACGTCCTCAAGATCGAGAGCCCGCAGGGCGATTCCATGCGCGGCGCACCGCCCTTCATCGAGGGCGAGTCCGCGCCCTTTATGCTGTGGAACCGCAACAAGCGCGGCACACGTCTCGATCTCAAGGACGCCGCAGACCTGGAAATCTTCTGGGACCTGGTCGACGGCGCCGACGTCGTGCTGGAGAATTTCAGGCCCGGCGTCATGGATCGCCTGGGCATCGGCTGGGCAGCACTCTCGGCGCGCAACCCGCGGCTCGTCCTGGGCTCGGTCTCCGGCTTCGGCCAGACCGGCCCTTATGCCAAACGTGGCGGCTTCGACCTCATCATCCAGGCGATGTCGGGCCTGATGTCGGTGACCGGGCCAAAGGACGGGCCGCCCTACCGCATCCCGCTCGCCATCTCCGACGTCGGCGCCGGCCTCTACCTCACCATCGGCATCCTGGCCGCCCTGCAGGCGCGGCAGAAGACCGGGCAGGGACAATGGGTGGAAACCTCGCTGCTCGAGGCCACGGTGTCGCTGGGCGTCTACGAGGCCGCCAATTATTTCGCCAACGGCCTCCGGCCGGAGAAGCTTGGCCAGGCCCATCGCGGCTCCGCGCCCTACCAGGTGTTCCAGACGTCCGACGGCTGGCTCACCATCGGGGCGGCGCAGCAGAACTTCTTCCGCAAGGTCTGCACGCTGGTCGGCAGGCCCGAGTTGGCCGACGATCCGCGCTTCAAGAGCAACGCCGATCGGGTGAAGAACAACGACCTCATCGCCGGCCTCCTGCAGGAGGAGGTGATCAAGCGCACCAACGCCGAGTGGATGGCCGTGCTGGAGGCCGAAGGCGTTCCGGCCGGGCCGGTACTGCATCACGACGAGGTCTTCGCCGATCCTCAGATCCTGGCGCGCGGCATGGTGGCCGAGGTCGACCATGCGAAGGCGGGCCGGCAGAAGACGCTGGGGGTGCCGCTCAAACTGTCGGCGACGCCGGGCGGGGTGCGCCGCGCCGCGCCGACCCTCGGCCAGCATGACGCCGAGGTCCGGGCGGAGGTCCGCAGCCGCGCCAAGTCGCGAAAGAAGTCCTAGTTCCAGCCCGGGCGTTGCGGCCCGAACAGCGAGGTGGCCGGTGCCGGCGCCGGGGTGAGGAGCGACGCCGACGGTGCCGGTGGCGGCAGGTACCGCACGGGCGGCGTGTATCCGACGGCGGGGATCCGGACCGTCTCCGGCGTCAGGTTTGGGCTGAGCGGCGGCGGCTGGTAGATCGGCGTGTAGACCGGTGGCTGGTAGAATGGCGCCTGATAGACCGGCGCCTGCGCGCCATAGCCGTAAGACGCCGTCCCCGTATCGGGCGGTTGCAGGCAGCCGGCCGTCGTCAGCACGACGGCCAGCACCACAAGGCTTTTCGCCACTTTCACGGCCATTAGTACTGCCGCCGCTGGTAGCGGTCGGGCACGCCGTCGCCGTTCTTGTCGCGGTCGTAGCGGTTCGGGATGCCGTCGCCGTCGCTGTCCCGCATGCCCCGGGAGCTCGACCTCGGCTGCGCCACCGGCACCGCCACGTAGCGCGTCTGGATTTGCTGCGGCGTGTAATAGTAGTTCGGCTGCGCGCGGTAGGAGCTGGGCTGGCTGTAGTAGTTGTTGGAATAGCCCTGGTTGCCGTAACCCGTGTTGTAGCCGGTGTTGTAGCCCGGGCTGTAGCCGTAGGTCGTCGGATAGCCCGCTGTCTCAACGCACCCCGCCGTTACAATCACCAGGCCCGCGGCGGCGAGCCAACTGACGTTGCGCATCCATTCCCTCCACCGGGGAAGCCCGCCGTCCAGCGGGACGATCCCACGCAGCCATCAAAGACGGCGACGATGGCGGCGCGGCGGCGCAACTGAGATTTGTTGAAGGCAAAAAGAATCGCCCGCTCGCTCCTCTCCCCGCTATGGCCGGAGGAGAGGAGGATGGGGGCGCTAAGCAATGCTGTTGGCCGTACGGCAACCAGGACGTAGCGGCTCCGGTTCACCACCCGCCGCGGGCGTCGTAGTAGGTCGGCTGGTTATTGGCCTGCCCGAGAATCGCTCCGAGGATCCCTGCAAAGCCGGTGTTGTAGGCGGGCTGGTTATAAGCCGGCTGGTTGTAGGCCGGCTGGGCGTAGCCGCTGTTGTATCGGTTGTTGGCGTAGTATCGCCCGTCGTTGGCGTAGTAGCCGTTGCTGTTGTAGGCGTTGTTGTTGTAGGCGTTGTTGTAGTAGCCACGATTGCCACTGTACGAGGAGTTGGGATAGCCCGAAGACTCCGTGCAGCCCGCGGTCACGGCCACGAGGCCCGCCGCCATCAGCCATGTCACGTTGCGCATGCAAACCTCCATTGGATGTCCGTCGGAAAGAAAGGACTTCCATGTAACGAGGTATGGCGCCGACGGTGCCGTCACCGCGGCGGCAAGATGAATTTATGTAAAGTTGGCGCCGCGCAACCTTGGTTGAAATATCGTGTTACTCATAAAGCCCCCGGCGCCGGTCCCCGTGCCACCTTGGCATCGAGCTTGGGTGGGTGCGTCACGATCGACTTCAGCGCCACCGTAGGCTTCCTCAGCTTGGCCAGGTTGGGTTTGGGACGGGCAAGCGTCGGGTTGCCGGCGAAGGCCATCTCCATGGCGTGGGCAGCGCCCAGCACCTCGCCGTCGCCGCGGAACCGGCCGATCACTTGCAGGCCGAACGGCATCTTCTTGTGATCGAGGCCGCAGGGCAGCGACACCGCGGGATTGCTGGTCAGGGTGACGAAGTACTTGGTCGCCATCCAGTGGTAATAGTTGTTGAGCTTCTTGCCGTCGATCGTATCGAGATAGAGCTGCTTCCACGGGAAGGGCGTGACGCCCACGGTCGGTCCGATGACGATGTCGTAGTCCTTGTAGATCTCCTGGAAGCGGCGGAAGATTCGCGTCTGCTCGCCATGCGCCCAGGCGAAGTCCGCGAGCGTGAGCTTGGCACCGAGTTCATAGTTCGCGACGATGTTCGGGCCGAGCATCTTGCGGTTGTTGGTGTAGAGATCCTGATAGCGCGACAGGAAGCTCACGGCGCGGATGACGTCGAAGCAGCGATCGGCCCCGCCGTAATCGACCTCGACCCTGTCGAGGCGGCGGAAGAGATGCTTCATCGCCTTTAACTTCTCGCGGAAGGTCTTGCGGATGCCCTTCTCGACCGGCGCGCCGCCGTAATCCTCCGTGTAGGCCACGCGCAGGCTGCCGAGATCGACCGGCCAGGGCTCGGCATAGGCCATCGGGTCGAGCGGGAAGCTCAGCGGATCGGTGTCGTGCTGGCCGATCTGCGTGGCGAAGAGCAGGCTGACGTCGGCGACGCTGCGGCCCATCGGGCCCAGCACCGAGATCGGCGTCCAGCCCATGGCGCGGCGTTCGACGGCGACCATGCCGGGCGAGGGACGGAAGCCCACGACGCCGCAGAACGATGCCGGATTGCGCAAGCTCCCGCCGGTGTCGGAGCCCGTGCAGACCGGCAGCATGTCGGTCGCCAGCGCCACCGCCGAACCGCCAGATGATCCCCCGGGATTGAGCATCGGATTGAACGGATTGCCCGAAGCGCCCCAGACCGGGTTGCGGCTGTTCGAGCCCGCGCCGAACTCCGGCACGTTGGTCTTGCCGACGACGATGGCGCCGGCGGCACGCACGCGGCCGACCATGACGTTGTCGTGGGCCGGCACGAAGTCGTGATAGAGCGGCGAGCCATAGGTCGTGAGAAGACCCTTGGTCTCCTCGAGATCCTTGATGCCGGTCGGCAGCCCGTGCAGCAGCGGCAGGTCCTCGCCGCGCCGCACCGCGGTCTCGGCGGCCTTGGCTTCCTTGCGCGCGCGGTCGACGCACATCGCGGTCACGGCATTGACCGCCGGGTTGATCTTCTTGATGCGCTGCAGGCTCGCCTCGAGCAGTTCGACCGGCGAGATTTCCTTGGTGCCGATGCGTCGGCGCATCTCCACGGACGAGAGCGCGAGCAGTTCTTCGTTGGCCATTCTATCCTCTTCTTGTCGATTACGGCTTGTGCAGGCGGACGGGCTCGCGGGTCACGGTGCGCCGGCCGCGCTTGAAAGCGGCCAGCACGGGCGCAACGGTCCTGAGAGCGGTTATCGCGTCGGGCGCGTCCAATACGACCAGGTCGGCCGGACCGCCGACGGCGATGCCATAGTCGTCCTTGCGCATCAGCTTGGCGGCCGACGACGTGGCCATATTCCACAGCGCCTTCACCTCGTCGTCGTTGCCGCGCTGCGTGACGATCGCGTGCATGTTGACCTGGCGCAGCAGCTGGCCGTCGCCGAACGGCGTGAAGGGGTTGAGGATGTTGTTCGAGGCGACCGAGCAGGTGACGCCAAGCTCCGTCAGCCGGTTCAGGTCGACCACGTTGCGCGGCACGTTGTGGTCGGTGTGGCGGCCGCCGAGATAGAGGTCGGTCGCCGTCAGCACCGTGGCGGCAACGCCGGTGTCGGCCATGCGTTTGGCCACTTTTTCGAGGGCGGGGCCGGGCATGGTCGCAAGCTTGCCGACATGGCCCACCGCGACGCGGCCGCCCCATTTGTATTTTTCGGCGAGGTCGCAGACCAGGAGCGTGTCGAGATGCTCGGCCGTGGCACCGCTGTCGACATGCATGTCGATGTCGATGTCGAACTCGCGGGCCATCTCGAAGATGCGGCGGACCTGGGCGGAGCTGTCGCTGTCGTAGCTGGGCGCGGCGCCCACGACCGTGGCACCTCCCTGCAGCGCCGCGATCATCAGCTCGTCGGTGCCGGGATTGTTGGTCAGACCCTCCTGCGGCATCACGCAGACCTCGAGGTCGATCGCCCATTTGTACTTGTCGATCAGCGCCTTCACGCCCTCGAAGCCGCGCAGGCCGACCTTGGGATCGACCTCGCAATGGGTGCGCATGCGCGTGGCACCGTGGCCGATGCACTTCTCGATGGTGGCCGAGGCGCGTTCGATCACATCCTCGACGGTGAAGGTGTGCTTGACCGCCGACACGCGCTCCATGGCGAGATGAGGGTTGCGCTTGAGCGTGTGCTCGCAGCGGCCGAGGATGCAGGCCTTGTCGAGATGGATATGGGTCTCGACGAAGCCGGAGCAGACCAGCCGCCCATGGCCCTGCATCTCTTCCCTGGCGCTGCCGCCCAGCTTGGGGGCGAGGGCGGCGATGCGGCCCTGGTTGACGCCGATGTCGGTGGTCGGTTGATCCGGCTTGGCATCGGGAAGCCGCACATTGCGCAAGACGAGATCGAAATTCATCGTGAATCCTGTACTCGGGACGGCACGCATGTTGCACCATGCGCCGAGGCATTAGTAGTGGAGATGGCCCCATGATCTCTCGACGGACTCTCATGATCGCGGCCGCTGTTTCGGCGCCGGCCATTGGTCGTGCGCAGACGGCCTGGCCGACCAAGCCGATCCGATGGATCGTCAACTTCCCGCCGGCAGGTGCCGCCGACATCATGTCGCGGGCGCTGGCGGAGTGGTTCGGCACCAAGCTCGGCCAGCCGATCGTGGTGGAAAACAAGCCCGGCGCCGGCGGCATGCTGGGCGCCGATATCGTGGCCAAGGCGCGCGGCGACACGCATATCGTCATGATCTCCAGCGCCGCCTCGCACGGCATCGGACCGGTCCTCTACAAGGACGTGCCCTACGATCCGCTGGCTGATTTCACGCATATCCACCTCGTGGGCACGTTCCCGAGCGTGCTGGCGGTGAACGCCGCCTCGCCCGTCATGAGCGTGAAGGAATTGGTCGACATGGCCCGCGCCAAGCCTGGCGAGATCAACTACGGCTCGGGCGGCAACGGCACCATGAACCATCTCGTCGGCCAATTATTGGTGCGCGAAACCGGCGTGCCGTTCACCCACATTCCATATCGCGGCTCGGCGCCGGCGATGAACGATCTTTTAGGCGGACAGATCACGGCGCTGATGGAAAGCCTGCCCACCGCGATCGGCTATCTCACGAGCAAGCGCATGCGGCCGCTCGCCGTCAGCGAGGCCGAGCGCGCACCGACCCTGCCGGACACGCCGACCTTCCGCGAGGCGGGATTCCCCGAGGTCGTGGCCACGAACTGGTTCGGCTTCTCAGCGCCGGCCGGCATCCCGCCCGAACTCGCCAAGCGCTGGGAAGTGGAAATCGCCGCGGCCCTGCAAAGCGACCAAATCAAAGGCCATTTCGACCGCATCGGCATCCGGCCGGGACCGCTCGGGTCGGAGGCTTATACGGCGCTGATCCGCAGCGAGCTCGCGCGTTGGCGCGAAGTCATCCGCGTCGGGAATATCCGCGCGGACTGATTGCTACCCTACTGGTTGCCAGAGGGCTGACTTCCGGCACAATGGGCGCCGGAGGAAACAATCATGGCACATCCGCTCCACGAAGCGGCGGCGATCAGCGGCATCGGCGAAACCGCCTATACGCGCGGCACGTCCAAGAGCGCGCTCGCGTTGCAGCTCGAGGCGAGCCTCGCCGCCATCGCCGATGCGGGGCTCAGCCCGCGCGACATCGACGGTGTCGTGCCCTATTTCCCGGGCGGCGGCATTGCCGAGGACTTCATCGCCAGTCTCGGCCTGCCCGATCTCAAACTCTCGCTGTTCGTGCCGGTGGGCGGCGCCACCTGCGTGGCCGCCATCCAGAGTGCGGCGATGGCGGTGGCGACCGGCGTCTGCAACCACGTGCTGATCGCGGTCGGCCGCACCGGCTATTCCGGCGCCCGCGTATCCACGCGCCTGCAACAGTTCCCGCAGTTCGCGCTGGCGGCCGAGTTCGAGGCGCCGATCGGGATGTTCGCGCCGGCCCAGCTCTATGCCCAAGGCGCGCGCCGCCACATGGAACTCTACGGCACCACGGCGCGGCAGTTCGCCGAGGTCGCCGTCGTCACGCGCCAGCACGCGATCCTCAACGGCAATGTGGTGATGAACAAGCCGCTCACGGTCGAGGAGCATCACGCCTCGCGCATGATCTCCGATCCTTTCCGTTTGTTCGACTGCAGCCTGGAGAGCGACGGTGGCGCCGCCATCATCATCAGCCGCGCCGATCGGGCGCGCGACTTGAAGAAGCCGCTGGTGACCATCATGGGTGTGGCCGAGGGCCATCCCGAATCGCCGGCCTCGATCGCCCAGCGTCCCGACCTGCTGGAGTTCGGCCTCGTGAAGTCGGCGCCACGCGCCTACGAGATGGCCGGCGTCGGGCCGAAGGACATCGACGTTGCCCAGATCTACGACTGCTTCACCTTCACGGTGATCCGCCAGCTCGAGATCCTGGGCTTCTGCAAGACCGGCGAGGGCGGGCCGTTCATCATGGACGGCCGCATCGGCCTCGGCGGCGACCTGCCCATCAACACCCATGGCGGGCTTTTGAGCCAAGGCCATGTCGTAGGCCTAAACCATGCGATCGAACTCACCCGCCAGCTGCGCGGCGAGGCCGGCCGCGCCCAGGTCAAGGATGCCGAGGTGGGCCTGGTCACCGGCTACGGCGACATGGGTGACGGCTCGATCGCCATCCTGCGGAGAGCGGCATGAACGCCCCGACGGTTGCGCCACCGCCCGCGCCAGAACGGCCGCTGCCGGCCCCCACTCGTGAAAGCCAGCCGCACTGGGACGGCATGCGCGAGGGCCGGTTCCTGCTGCAGCACTGCTCGGCCTGCGGCAAGGTCCGCCACTATCCGCGGCCGGTCTGCCCACACTGCTTCTCGATGGCCAGCGAATTCAAGGAAGCGACACAGGGCGGAGCGATTCATACCTGGACGGTGTGCCACCATCCCTTCAACTTCTTCTTCAAGGCGTCGGCGCCCTATATCGTGGCGCTGGTCGACATGGATGCCGGCGTGCGCGTGAACGCGCCGCTGCGCGGAGTGAACGAGGCCGACCTCAAGATCGGCAAGCGCGTCCGGCTCGGTTTCGAGCCGGTCAACAAGGAGGTGACGCTGCCGTTCTTCGTCAGCGATTGACCTCAAGGGAGGAAGAAAATGAATCGTTCGAGGCTTATCGCGTCGGTGCTCGCCGCGCTCACGGCACTCGCTGCTCTTGTGTTGCCAGCTTCCGCGTCCGCGCAATCCGATTACCCCAACAAGGCCATCACCTTCATCGTGCCTTATCCGGCAGGCGGCCTGAACGACGCGATCGTGCGCGTCATCGGCGAACGCATGAGCGCCCTGCTGGGCAAGCCGGTCCTGATCGACAACAAGGCGGGGGCGGCCACCACCGTGGCCTCGAACTTCGTCGCCAAGGCCCCGGCCGACGGCTACACGCTCTATGGTGGCGGCACCTCGCTGATCATCAATCCGACGCTGCAGGGCAACGTCCAGTACGATCCGCACAAGAGCTTCGACCTGGTGTCGCTGATCAGCTTCACGCCCTTCATCCTGCAGGTGAACGCCGACTTCCCGGTCAAGACCATGGCCGAGCTGATCGCCTACCTGAAAGCCAACCCGGGCAAGTTCAACATGGCGACCTCGGGCATCGGCGCCACCAACCACATGGCGGCGGAGATGTTCCGCGCCAAGACCGGGCTCCAGTACACCATCGTGCCCTACCGCGGCGGCGCGCAGGCCGGCCAGGACGTGGCCTCGGGCCAGGCGCAGATGATGTTCTCGGCCTCGCTCGAGGCGATACCGTTCCTGCAGTCGGGCAAGACGCGCGCCATCGCGATTTCCAGCATCAAGCGCTCGCCCAGCTTCCCCGAGATTCCGACGGTGGCCGAGTCGAGCGACCTCAAGGACTTCGACGTCGTGTTCTGGCAGGGCCTGGTGGTGCCGGCCGGCACGCCCAAGCCGATCCAGGACAAGCTTCACGCCACCATCGCCAAGATCACGGCCGAACCCGAGGTGATCGAGCGCTTCAAGAAGCAGGGTGTGGAGATCAAGAGCTCGACGCCGGCCCAATTCAAGGAATGGTACCTGACGGAAGAGAAGCGCTGGGTGACGCTCATCAAGGAGCAGAACCTCAAGCCGGAGTGACTACAGCGCCTTCCTGAGCGTGAGATTGAAGCGGCGGCGTCCAGTCAATGGATGCTCGCCGCTTTTCAATGTCAGCACGCCGTGATGGGCAAGGCGCGACGGCCCACCCCAGACCACGACGTCGCCGTGGTGCAGCATCACCTTCTTCAGGGGATCGGTGCGCCTGGGCCCGCCGAACTGGAAGGTGGCGGGCAGGCCCAGCGACACCGACACGATGGGATGGCCGTAGTCGGCCTCGTCCTTGTCCTGGTGCGGCGACAGCCGCGTGCCAGGCTCGTAGCGGTTGATCAGGCAGGCATCGGGCACGAAGCCCGGGAAGCCCGCGGCGTCGGCTGCGTCGCGGGCCAGCGCCAGGAAGATCTTGGGCAGGGCAGGCCACGGCCGGCCGGTTTCGGGATCCTCCCGCGTGTAGCGATAGCCTTTGCGGTCGGTGATCCAGCCACCGGCGCCGCAATTCGTCATCGACACCGACATCTCGAAACCGCCAGGCGTCGTCATGCGCCGGAACGGTGCGTCGGCTGCGATGGCGTCGATGGCCTGAAGCAGCGCTTCGCCGGCTGCCAGCGCCCGGCCATGCAGCAGCGCGGCGCCCGGGCCCAGCGCCTCCATTCCGCCATCAGGATCGAACAGGCTCTGCATCGGGACCCAGATATAGGGCATCATCGGCCGGAACATCAGGAGTAGCGTGATGAAGAGTTTGATCACTGCCGCCGCTGTGATCGTCGTCGGCTTGGCAGCCACCGCCGGAACCGCCGCCGCGCAGTCCGGTACCCCGTCCGGCGAGGCCTCGCGCGGCCAGCGCGTCTTCAACACCCAGTGCCGGGCCTGCCACACGCTCGAGAAGGATGGCGCCGGCACGGCCGGTCCCAACCTGCACGGCGTGTTCGGGCGCAAGGCCGGCACCGGCGGAGGCTACGAGTCCTCCGACGCCATGAAGAAGTCGGGCATCGTCTGGGATGACGCCACGATGGCCGAGTACAACCGCGACCCCAAGGGCAAGGTCCCCGGCACCAAGATGCTCTTCAACGGCGTGAAGAACGCCGGCCAGCTCGCCGACCTCGTCACCTATCTCAAGGAAGCGACCAAGTGAAAAGCTGGCAAGTGAAAAGCTGGGTCGGCGTCGCGGGCGTGCTGGTTGTCGGACTGTCGGCGTCGACGGCGTCGGCGCAGGATGTGGCCAAGGGCGAGCGCGTGTTCAATACGCAGTGCAAGGCCTGCCATACGCTGCAGAGGGGTGGCGCGACCACGACGGGGCCAAATCTCTATCGCATCATGGGCCGCCGGTCGGGCACCGGGCAGGGCTACGGCTATTCCGAGGTCATGCGCAAGTTCGCCATCGAATGGAACGACGCGACGCTCGCCGCCTATCTGCGCGATCCCAAGGCCGACATGCCGGGGACGAAGAAGGTCTTCGCCGGCATAAAGCAGCGCGACCAGTTGGCCGACGTGATCGCCTACCTCAGGGAAGCGACGAAGTAGGCTTCAGGGCGAGGCGCTGTCGCGCGCCCGCACATAGGCGATCGAGCCCAGCGCGAGGCCGGCGGCCAGCGTGGCGAACACCCAGCGGTAGGCAAGGTCGCCGCCCCCGAAGGCTTCGACGATGTAGCCCATGCCGGCCGGCAGCACGGCCAATCCCAAGCACTGCGCCATGTTGACGGTGGTGACGCCGCGGCCGGCCAGCCGGTCGGGGAACAGGCCGCGGCCCTGGGCCACGATCACCGTGCCGTAGGCGCAGAAGAAGCAAAAGGCCACCAGCAGCACGACAGCGAGCCAGAGCGGCGGATTGGCCAGCAGCGCCATCACCGTGAGCAGCATCGTGGAGATCGCCGCCCCGCTGAACACGACCTTCTTGCGCGAGCGCAGCACGCGGTCCATCGGCCCGTAGGCCAGGATGCCCAGGATCTGCGCCACGCCCATAGCGAGCAACACGTTGCCGCGTTCCACGCCGTCGAGCTTGTGCACGTCGTAAAGATAAGGTCCGCCCCACACGCCCAGCACCGTCAGCATCGTGGCATAGGCGAAGAAATGCATGGAGAGCACGGGGCCGAGGCCTGGCGTGCGCCACACTTCCCACAGGCCCCGCAGGATCTCGGCCGGCGTCTCCTTGCGCGGCGCCGGGCCATCCGCTTCTGGCGGCCGGTCGCGCACGAAGACATAGAAACCGATCGCGACCAGCAGCGTGATGGCGGCGAGGCCCAAAAATCCGTGACGCCAGCCCACGCTCGCGGCGATCAAGGCGAGTGGCGTGGCCGCCGCCAGGGTGCCGATGTTGGAGGCGGCGAACACCCAGGACAGCGTCGTCGCGAGCTTGGCCGGCTGGAACCAGCGCGAGCACAGGAACACCACCGACATGAAGGAGGCGGCGCAGCCCACGCCCACGATGGTGCGGCCGGCGATCAGGTCTGTGGCGTCGGCGGCGCGGGCGATCCAGAGCGAGCCCAGCATGGCCAGCAGCGACAGGGCGGCCACCGTGCGGCGGGCGCCGAAGCGGTCGAACCACATGCCCACGGGGATCTGCACGGCAAACAGCGCGAAGAAGAAGGCGCTGCCCGCCCAGCCGAGCTGGCGCGCGCTGAGGTCGAGGTCGCGCGTGAGCTCGGGCGCGATCACGCTGTTGGAGACGCGGTAGAACTGGCTGAGGCAGGTCACCGCGATCAGCAGCGCGAGAAGCGGCAATTTCGATGCCATCTGGTGGCTCCCGTAGCACGCGGCAGGCGGCACTGTCCTTCGGCGTGGACCGAAGCATCGCCTTGCGCCACGATACGAAGACCCATGGCTGCCATCCGCTCCCGTCCTTCCCCGCTCGCCTGGCTGGTGGCGCCCGCCGCGCTCCTCTTCGTCCTGTTCTTCGTGCTGCCGTTCGGCGTGATGGCGGTGATGTCGTTCTACTCCGGCAACCCCGTCACCAACCCCAATGCCTTTGCCACCACGCGCCACTACGAGCGCTTCGTGTTCGATACCGCCGGCATCTACCACGAGGCCTTGTGGTCCACCCTGCGTATCGGGCTGGTGACGACGGTCGTCTCGCTCCTGATCGGCTATCCGCTGGCGCACTGGATGGCGCGCATGCAGTCGAGGCTCGGCCACGCGCTGGTGCTGATGGCGGTGATCGCGCCCATGCTCACCGGCATCGTCGTGCGCACCTTCGCCTGGATGACGATCCTGCAGGACAGGGGCGTCATCAACACGCTCTTGATCCAGTGGGGCGTGACCGACGGGCCCTTGCCGCTGATGTACAACGAGTTCGGCACCATCGTTGCCCTGGTTCATATCTACGTGCCCTTCATGGTGCTGACCTTGACCGGGGTGATCGGCCGCATCGACGAGCGGCTGGAGCAGGCGGCGCGCAGCCTCGGTGCCGGCCGGCTCAGGGCCTTTGCCGAAGTCACCCTGCCGCTCAGCCTGCCCGGCATCCTGGCGGGCTCGCTGCTGGTGTTCGCGCTCTCGATCAGTGCCTACGTCACGCCCTCGCTGATGGGCGGCACCGACGTGTTGACGCTGCCCATGCTGATCGCCCAGCAGGTCGGCACCAGCTTCAATCCCAATTTCGCCGGCGCGCTGGGCGTGATCCTGCTGCTGGTCTCGCTGGTGATCGTTGTCGCCTACAACCGTATCCTCGCGCGCCTGTCGGGCGAGCAGGGGATGGCATGAGCGCCGCCCTCAACAAACGGCCGTTCGATGGCGGTCGCGCGGCCTATCTCGCGCTCAATGCCCTGCTGCTCGCCTTCCTGATGCTGCCGATCGCCATCGTGCTGGTGTTCGCGCTCAATCCGACGCCCTACATCTCCTTCCCGCCGGTGGGCGTCAGCCTGCGCTGGTTCGCGAAGTTCTTCGCCGGCACCGAATTCATGGCTGCGCTCTGGCTGTCGCTGTGGGTAGCGTCGGTGGTGCTGGTCCTTTCGATCCTGATCGGCGGCGCCTGTGCACTCGCCCTGGCACGCGGCAATCTCCCGGGACGTACTTTCCTCACGGCCTTCTTCATGTCGCCGCTGATGCTGCCGGCCATCCTGACCGGCCTGGCGCTATTCCAGGCCTATCTGCTGTCGGGCATTGGCCGTCCGGTCTGGGGCCTGATCCTGGCCCATACGCTGGTGGCCGTGCCCTATGTGATCCGGACTACCCTGGCCGTGCTGTACAATTTCGACCGGCGCATCGAGGAAGCAGCAGCGGTGCTGGGCGCCAGCCCGGCCCGCGTCTTCTTCGAGATCACCCTGCCGTTGATCCGGCCCGGCGTGTTCGCGGGCGGCGTCTTCGCCTTCATCGTCTCGTTCGACCAGTTCCCGGTGTCGCTGTTCCTGGTGGTACCCAAGGGCGAGACCCTGCCGGTGGTGCTGTTCAACTACATGAAATTCGACCTCGACGGCGCCATCGCGGCGGCCTCGATGGTCTCGATCTTGCTCGCACTTTCGGTGGTTCTGGTGCTTGAGAGGCTGATCGGCCTCAAAGCTTACGTTAAGCTCTAAAGGGAACAGAGGGGGTCATCATGATTTCACGACACACGATTTCGAGGCGGCGGGCATTGCGTACCGGTGCGGGCCTGGCGGCGGCCGCCGCGGTCGGCGCACCGTCGATCCTTCATGCCCAGCCCAGGACGCTGAAAATCACGACCTGGGGTGGCAAGTGGGGCGAGGTCATGAAGGCCACGGTCCTGCCGGCCTTCGAGAAGGAGTTCAAATGCACGGTGTCGGCCGACCAGGCCTTCCCGTTCGTGCCCAAGCTGCAGGCGAGCGCGAAGAACGATCCGATCTACGATGTGCTGCACACTAATTCCAACGAACAGTGGAATTCCTTCACCGAAGGATTGGTGATGGGAAAGATCACGGCCAAGGAAGTGCCCAACGTGGCCGATGTCTATCCCTGGGCCGCCAGTGACAAGATCGTGGGCGTGGCGATCTTCACCAGCGCCATTGGCCTTGGCTTCCGCACCGACAAGGGTCTCGCCAAGCCGGCCTCGTGGAAGGACCTCGCGGATCCCAAGCTCGCGGGCTCCCGCGGCGGCTACATCATTCCGGTGAACAGCCTGGGCCAGTGCCACCTGATGATGCTGGGCAAGGTCTATGGCAAAGGGCTCACCGACCTCGACGCCGCCTATAAGGCGTTGGAGGCGCTGAAGCCGATCAAGCTGGTCGATTTCACCGGCCAGATGGAAAAGATGCTGCTGTCGGGCGAGGTCTCCATGGGCGTCATCCACGACTCAGGCGTCTTCCGCTACGACGGCCAGAACCAGCCCGTGGACTTCGCCAGCCCGTCCGAGGGCGTGCTGGCGCTCGAGCAGGTGCTGAACGTGACGCCGGGATCGAAGGTCAAGGACCTGGCTTTCGGCTACATAGACTACATGCTGCGGCCAGATGTGCAGAAGCTGCTGGCCGAGGCGGTGTGGTACTCGCCGGCCAACAAGAAGGTGAAGCTCGACGCCAAGTACGATGCCAAGCTTCTCACCACCGAAGCCAAGGTCGCCACGCTGATCCAGCCCGACTGGAAGTGGTACAACGCGCGCAAGGAAGACATCGACGCCCGCGTCACCAGGATCCTGAAGGGCTAGTGACCTCCGCCACCATCAAGCTGGAGCAGGTGACGAAGACGTTCGACGGCCGCGTGGTGGCCGTCGACGACGTCACGCTCGACATCGAGGCCGGCGAGTTCTTCTCGCTGCTCGGGCCGTCGGGCTGCGGCAAGACTACCAGCCTGCGCATGATCGCGGGCTTCGAACTGCCCGATTCCGGCCGCGTCCATGTCGGCGGCCGAGACATCACGGATCTGCCCGTGCACAGGCGCGACATGGGCATGGTGTTCCAGTCCTATGCGCTCTTTCCCCATCGCACCGTGGCCGAGAATGTGGCCTTCGGGCTGCGCATGCGCGAGGTGCCCAAACCCGACATCGCGCGTCGCGTGAAGGCGGCCCTTGCCCTGGTCGAACTCACCGGGCTTGAGGAGCGCAAGCCGGCCCAGCTCTCGGGCGGCCAGCAGCAGCGCGTGGCGCTTGCCCGCGCCCTGGTGGTCGAGCCGCCGGTGCTGCTGTGCGACGAGCCGCTGGGCGCGCTCGACCGCAAGCTCCGCCAGCAGATGCAGTTCGAGCTGAAGGAGTTGCAGAAGCGGCTGGGCGTCACCCTGGTGTTCGTCACACACGACCAGGAGGAGGCGCTGGCCATGAGCGACCGCATCGCCGTCATGAACAAAGGCCGGGTCGAGCAGGTGGGCGCCCCGACCGAGATTTACGAACGGCCTCGCACCCGCTTCGTCGCCGACTTCATCGGCGAGATCAATATCCTGGAAGACGGCGACCGCGCCTGCGCGCTGCGGCCGGAAAAGATCCGCTTCGTGCCGACGGCGGAAGCCCGCGTCGCCGGCACCGTCGAGACGGCAAATTTCCTCGGCGGCTCGACGCTCTATCGCATCCGCACCGCCGACCGGCGGACGTTGCTCGCCCGCGAAACCCACGCCGGCGAACGCTCGCCGCGCGGTGCCGGAGATGCGGTGGGCCTTGCCTGGGCCGATTCGGACACGGTGGCGCTGGAAGGATAACAAATGACTCGCATCCTCGGCATCGCCACCATCGGCCAGGCGCCGCGCGACGACATCGCCTCGCTGTTCGCCGAACACGCGCCTCCGGGTACTCGGGTGATGCTGCGCGGGGCACTCGATGGACTCTCCGATGCCGAGGTCGATGCGCTGAAGCCCGAGTATGACGGCGACACGCTCTACACCCGCCTGCGCGGCGGGCGCGACGTAAGAATTTCCAAGAAGGCCGTGATCGCCCGCTCGCCCGGCGTGCTGGAGAAGCTGCGCGCCGACGGCTGCAACGTGCTGGTCTATGCCTGCACGGGCGAGTTCCCGCCGATGCCGGGCGACGAGGGCGTGCTGTTTCCGTCGCGCATCCTGAATGGCCTCGCGACCGGCCTGCTGCCGCGTGGGCGGCTGGGGCTCCTGATCCCGCTCGCCGAGCAGGCCGAAAAGCTCGGCGCGAAATGGGCGCGGCCGGGCCTGGAGATCGTGGCCGAGGCGCTGGCACCCAGCGCGGGTGCGGCGGAGGCCGCCGCCGCCGCCCGGCGCCTCGCGGCCCATAAACCTGATCTCGTGGCCATGGATTGCATGAGCTATACGCCGCTCACCAAGCAATGGATAAAGCCCGCGCTCGGCGTACCGGCCCTGCTCGCCATCACCGCCACGGGCCGCGTGCTTCGGGAAATGCTGGAATGACGACGATCCAGACCCAATGCGGCATCGTGGGCGATATCCGGTCGGCATGACGCTGGGCCTCCTGCTCGCGCGCACGGGGACAAGGCCGGGCGTGCAGCCTGAGCATGTGAAGACTAAGGTGCTCCCAGCAAAGACTACTTCGCGTTGGCGGCGGCCCTGGCCTGCCGGATCGCGAGCGCGAGCGAGGCGCCGAGGTCGGCCAGCAGCTTGGCCCCCACCTCGTCGGTGAACTTGCCGTCGACGAACTTGGTGTGGGCAACGCCGATCATGACCTCGGGCTTGTTCACCGGCCGGCCGTCGAGGAACACCATCATCTGGCGCAGGTGGTATTGCGCGCGCGCCGTGCCGAGCGGGCCGCCCGCGGCGCCGAACATGGCGATCGGCTTGGCAGCGAAGGGCTGCGGGGTCATGCGCGACAGCCAGTCGATGGCGTTCTTCAGCACGCCCGAGACGGAATAGTTGTATTCCGGGGTCGCGAATACGATGCCGTCGGCCTCGAGCATGGCTTTCTGGGCGGCTTGCACGCCCGTCGGGAAGCCCTTGGCCTGCACGTCGGCGTCGTAGAGCGGCCAATCGCCGATTTCGATCGTCGAAAGCGTGACACCAGCCGGCAGCCGCTCGGTGAAAGCAGCGAGCGCCAGACGGTTAAAAGAGTCTTTGCGAAGGCTGCCGCAGAAAGCGACGAGTTTGATTGGCTCGGACATTGCTCGGTATCCTTCTGGTGACTGGCGCTTTGTCAGCGATGAGACAGGCGGCTACATAGGTGCCGCGGGGAGAATTGGCAAACGCATGGCTTTGCACGACATCACACTGGACGACATCGAATCGCTGGCGGTCGGAGCCTGGGTGCTGGGCACCGGCGGCGGCGGCAGCCCCTATCTCGGCCTGATGAACATGCGGGCCCTCTACAAGGAGGGTCACCGGGTCCAGCTCATGCCGTCGTCCGATCTGGCCGACGACGATTGGGTGGCGGCGGTGTCCAACATGGGGGCGCCGCTGGTCGGCCAGGAGCGCCTGACCGATAGCCGCACCATCGCCCGCGCCGTCGACCTGATGGAACGCCACACCGGATATCGCTTTCGCGGTATCATGGCGCTGGAAATCGGCGGCGGGAATTCGATCCAGCCGCTGATGGCGGCGGCGCATTTGAAACGCCCCGTGATCGACGCCGACATGATGGGCCGCGCCTACCCCGAGGCGCAGATGACGTCGGTCGCCGTGGCCGATCTCGCGCCCTGTCCGCTCACCACCGTCGACGTGCGCGGACTCGAATCGGTGGTCGAGAAAGTGCCGACCTGGAAGTGGATGGAGCGGGTGAGCCGCAAGATCTGCACCGAGTACGGATCGATCGCGTCCACCTGCAAGGCGCCGCGCACGGGCGCCGAGGTCAAGAAGTGGGGCATCCATGGCACCACCACCAAGGCCATCGCCATCGGTCATGCCGTGCGCGAGGCCCAGCGCAAGCATGAGGACCCGATTGCCGCCATCCTGTCGGTCGAGCCGGGCAAGGTGCTCTACAAGGGCAAGGTGGTCGATGTCGAACGCCGCGCCACCGAGGGGTTTTTGCGCGGCAGGACGCGGTTCGACGGCATGGACGAGTGGCGCGGCGCCACGATGGAACTCAACTTCCAGAACGAATGGATCGTGGCCTGGCTCGACAAGAAGCCGGTCGCCATGTCGCCCGATCTGATCTGCGTTCTCGATTCGGTATCGGGCGAGGCGGTTGGCACCGAGACCATCCGCTACGGCCAGCGCGTCACCGTGATCGCGCTGCCGCCGCCGCCGGTCTTTCTCTCAGTGAAAGGCCTGCAACACGTAGGCCCGCGCGCTTTCGGCTATGACATCGACTTTAAGAGTGTGTTTGCAGCATGAGGCGCATTGGCATCGACGTCGGCGGCACCAATACCGACGCCGTCCTGATCGAAGAGGGAAAAGTGGTCCGCGCCGTCAAGGCGCCGACCAGCGAGGACGTCACCACCGGCATTCTGGATTCGCTGAAGAGCCTCGGTTCGACCGGCGCGCTGAAGGAAGCAGGGGGCAAGCTGAAGCGCATCGACGGCGTCATGATCGGCACCACGCATTTCATCAATGCCGTGGTCCAGCGCCGTCATCTCACCAAGGTCGGCGCCTTGCGGCTCGGCATGCCGGCCTCGGCCTCGCTGCCGCCATTCTGCGACTGGCCGGAGGATCTCGCCAATCTGGTGCGCGGCGGGGTCTGGATGGTCGAGGGCGGGCACGAATACGATGGCCGACCCTTCATGCCGCTCGACGAGGCCGCGGTCACCAAGGCGGCCCAGGAGATGAAGGCGGCGGGGCTGAAATCGGTCGGCATCTCGTCGATCTTCTCGCCGCTCGATCCCAGCCACGAGCGGCGCGCGGCCGAACTCGTCGCGGCGGTGATCCCCGAGGCCGCCATCACCTGCTCGTCGGATCTTGGC
Source organism: Reyranella massiliensis 521 (assembly GCA_945860205.1). Classification (GTDB taxonomy): domain Bacteria; phylum Pseudomonadota; class Alphaproteobacteria; order Reyranellales; family Reyranellaceae; genus Reyranella; species Reyranella massiliensis_B. The sequence continues at coordinate 26,145 of CAMARK010000037.1, forward strand.
CGCATCGGTCTCCTGGAGCGCGAGAACGCGGGCCTCCTGAACGCGGCTCTGGCCGAGCTGTCGCGCGACACCATCGCGGCCTTCGAAAAAGCGATCCGCGATTCCGGCATCGCCGCCCCGCTGTTCATCACCCAGAACGACGGCACGGTGGCGGAGGCCGCGCAGGCCCGGCGCCTGCCGGTCTACAGTTTCGCCTCGGGCGCCACCAATTCCATGCGCGGGGCGGCCTATCTCTCGGGCCTGCAAGACGCGATGGTGATCGACGTCGGCGGCACCACCACCGACGTCGGCCAGCTCAAGAATGGATTTCCACGCGAAGCCAACTCGGTGGTGCAGGTCGGTGGCGTGCGTACGCTCTTCCGCATGCCCGACCTTCAAGGCCAGGGTTGCCCATCTCGATGCCGCGGCGTGTCGCAAGGTATTGAGCGAAGCCGCGCGCCTTGCCGAGGAGGCGATCGACCGCATGAAGACCGAGGCGGGCAGCGTGCCGCTGATCGCGGTCGGCGGCGGCGCTTTCCTGATCCCGGAGAAGCTCGCGGGCGTCAGCGAGGTGATCCATGTCGAGCATGGCGACTGCGCCAATGCGGTGGGGGCCGCCATCGCCCAGGTCTCGGGCGAGTGCGACCAGATTTTCAAGGACATGACCCGGGCCGAGGCAATCGCGGCGGCCCAGGGCATCGCCCAGGATCGCGCCGTGGCGGCAGGCGCCGGCCGCGCCACCCTGGCCACCATCGAGAGCGAGGACATGCCGCTCGCCTACTTGCCCGGCAATTCGGTGCGTGTGCGGGTGAGGGTGGTGGGCGACGTCGCGGCGGGCTGATATGGAGTGCCCGGAAGGCAAGGGAGTGAACTGCCGATGATGCGATCTCTACTCGTGGCGCTTGGCGTGCTCGCCCTGGCGTCGCCCGTGGCGGCCCAGGGCATGGGTCAGAACCAGCCGCCCGATCAGTGGGTGATGAACTGCAATACCGAGCGCGGGCTCGATTGCACCGTTTCCAACATGATCGACGGCGGCCCCAACAACCTGCTCGGCACCTTCCTGATCGTGAGCTACTCGGCGGCCTACACCACGCTCACCATCGTGGGCGACGGCGTGGGCCGGCGGGCCAGCCTCCAGGTCGACGGCAATCCCTTCATCTCGACGGAGATCTGCGCCGGCACCGGCGAATGCTCGTACGTCCAGGAGAAGTCGGCCGAGCTGCTGCAGCAGATGCGGTCGGGCTCGCACATCGTGGTCCAGATCAGCCTGCAGGACGACACCATGGCCGGGCCTTTCAAGCAAAGCCTAGCCGGCTTCGAGGCCCAGTACCGCCGGGCCGTGCAGGCGCAGCAGCGCCGCTGACGCGGACCTGAACGCCGGGGCAACTTTCTGCCCGCCGGGTTCGTTGTCGTGCTCGATAGTCCCACGACGCCGCCGGCCCGTCGGACGGGCATCTGCCATGTGCCGGACCCACTCGGAGGACACCACACGATGAATACGATGCTCCGCTCCGGCCTGCTTCGGTCCGGCCTGACTGGTCTCGCCGCAGTTGCTCTGTTGGCGGCGGTCCCGGCCGCCTTTGCGCAAACCCAGACACTCAAGGCCACGCTCACGGCCGCCAGCCAGGTGCCGCCGAATGCCAGCAAGGGCACCGGCGCACTCACCGGCACCTACGATCCCGCCACCAAGAAGCTCACCTGGAGCGTCACCTTCGCCGACCTGAGCGGCCCGCCGACGGCGGCCCACTTCCATGGCCCTGCCGCAGCCGGCGCCAACGCCGGCGTCGTGGTGCCCCAGAAGGACGGGCTGGCGAGCCCGATGAAGGGCGAGGCGACGTTGACCGATGCCCAGGCGGCCGATCTGGCGGCCGGCATGTGGTATTTCAACATCCACACCGACGCCAACAAGGGCGGCGAGATCCGCGGCCAGGTCACGAAGGGGATGTAGTCCCCACCGGCGGCGACAGGATATTGACGGCCTTGGATAGGAATAGTATATAGGCCCCTATCCAAGGAGGAGTCGATGCCCTACTGCGATCCGCCGCCGCCCGAAGGCTATCCCGACGTCAAATGGCACGTGCCGCCCAAGCGGCCGAGCCTCGCCCGCCGCAAGCGCGACTTCCTGCGCCATCTCCTGCGCTGGGGCGCAATGAATGAGGCGGCGGCGCGCACGGGCGTTGATCGCCGCACCGCCCATCGCTGGCGCGAACAGGATGAGACGTTCGACCGGGACTGCCGCGAGCGTCTGAATTGGCGGCGCCAGACGATCCTGCTGGAAGCCATCAACCGGGTCGAAAATCCCCGGACGCGACCGGTGCTCTATCGCGGCCGCCAGATCGGCCATATCGGCCGCGCCAACGACCGTATCGTGGCCGCGCTGATGTGGTCGTCGGCGACGCTGGGTGGCGAGAAGTGAGTTTTCAAAATGTCTCACTGCGGGAGACATCGCGCCTTCCGTCTCGCGTCGGATTGCCCAAGGGTATCAGGCGCTTGGGCGAAGCCGGCGCGGCGCGGGAACGGAAAAGTCGGTTTTTACTTTGTCCCGCGTCGGGAGGCGTCGCTACTTCTGCCGGCGGTAGAGGAAGCAGTTGTCGGCCTGGGGCATCTTCATGCCCTGGTAGAAGCTCACTGCCGTCGGCGCCGACAGCAGGAGCGTGGTGGTGATCGCGCCGCCGGCGGCCGTCCGCGTCTCCTCGATCAGGCGTTTGCCGATGCCCTGGCCCTGGCAGGCCTTGTCGACGGCGAGGTCGGAGAGATAGCAGCACCAGCAGAAGTCGGTGAGGGACCGGGCAAAGCCCACCAATCTACCGTCCTGGCGGGCGGTCACATAAAGGTTGCTGTGCGCCAGCATGCGCTCGACGCGGCTGCGGTCGTCGACCGGCCGGTTGATGCCGGATTTGCGGCACACGTCGATGTACTCGTCGGCGGCAAGGAAATCCTCGCGGGCATAGATCGTGTTCATTCGCTCAACCATCTCCCCTCAACCATTTCCGGAGCGCTGCCGTCACTTCGGCGGGTCGTTCCAAAGGGGCCATGTGTCCGCAATCCTCGAGCACGACCAGTCGCGAGGTCGCGATGTCGGCGGCCATCTCCTCGGCGCGGACCAGCGGCGTCGTCAGGTCCTGGCGGCCGACGATCACCACGGTCGGCACTTCTATGTCGACCAGCAGCGGCCGGCTGTCGGGCCGCGCGATGGTGGCGCGGGTCTCGTTGACGAAGCCCTCGGCGCCCACTTCCAGCGCCATGTCGAGGATCGGCTGGACGATCGCCTTGTCGTCGATGTGCGAGCGGTGAAGGATCATCGGCAGCAGCGAAGGCTGCACGCCATGGAAGCGGCCGATCTTGGTCTGCTCCATCAGGCCGTGACGCCGCGCCGTCGCCTCGGCCGCGTCGGGCGTGGCCTGGGTGTCGATCAGGGCCAGCCGCTCGACGCGTTCAGCCGCACGGCGCATGACCTCGAAGGCGACGTAACCGCCCATCGAGAAGCCAGCGAGGGCAAAGCGTTGCGGCGCCATTGCGAGCGCCGCGTCGGCCATGGCGGCCATCGAGTCGTAATGCCAGAGCTCGGGCACGACGATGTCGACGGTGTCGGAAAGGGCATCGATCTGGGGCTGGAAGACGCGCCGTGTGGCGAGCAGGCCGGGCAGCATGAGAAGCGTAGGGCGCGCCATCGATTACACCTGATTCGATCAGATCTGGATCTGGTTACCCAACTCGATAGCGCGGTTCGGCGGGATGCGGAAGAAGGTCTTGGTCGCCGAGGCCGAGTGCGAGAGCGAAATGAACCAGTCGCGGCCGATCCGGCCGAGCGGCGAGCGTTGCGCCGGGATCAGCGTTTCGCGGCCGAGGAAGAAGCTGGTCTCCATCTCGTCGTAGGCGATGCCGTGCGGCCGGCAGGCGCGCAGTGCCGCCGGCACGTCGGGCTGTTCGGTGAAGCCGTAGCGGGCGATCACGGTGTGGAAGCCCTTGCCCAGCCGTTCGACCTCGATGCGGTTGGCCTCGGGCACGCGCGGCACATCCATGGTTTCGACCTGCAGGATGATGATGCGCTCGTGCAGGACCTTGTTGTGCTTGAGATTGTGCAGGAAGGCCGCGGGCGTGTGGCTGGCGTCGGCGGTCAGGAACACGGCCGTGCCGGCGACGCGGTCGGGCGCGCGCTCCATGCGCTCGAGGAACTGACGCAACGGCAGCGAACCCTCGCTGAGCTCGGTCGCCACCAGCCGGCGGCCGCGCCGCCAGGTGGTGATGGTGAAGTAGACGAAGGCCGCGACCACGAGCGGCAGCCAGCCGCCGTCGGGGATCTTGAGGGCGTTGGCGATGAAGAAGGCAAGGTCGGGGATGGCCAGGAAGCCGAACACGCCGACGGCCAGCGGCCACGACCAGCGCCACACCAGGATCGCCACCACGGTGGCAAGGGCTGCATCGACCAGCATGGCCCCGGTGACGGCCAGGCCATAGGCGCCGGCCAGCGCGCCCGAGGAGCCGAAACCCACGACCAGGGCCACGACGCCGCCCATCAGGATCCAGTTCACGCGCGGGATATAGATCTGCCCGATCGTGGTCTCGGACGTGTGCTTGATCTCCATGCGCGGCAGGTAGCCGAGCTGGATCGCCTGACGGGTCAGCGAGAAGACACCGGTGATGACGGCCTGCGAGGCGATGACGGCGGCGAGCGTCGAGAGCGCCACCAGCCCGAGGATGTAGTCCTTCGGCACCAGCTCGAAGAATACCTGCCGCACGATCTCGGGGTCCTCGATGATCATTGCGCCCTGGCCGAAGTAGTTGAGCAGCAGGCCCGGCATCACCAAGGCGAGCCATCCGGTCCGGATCGGTTTGCGGCCAAAATGGCCCATGTCGGCGTACAGCGCCTCGGCGCCAGTAACGGCCAGCACGATCGAGCCGAAGGCCCAGAAGATGCCGAGGCCCTGGTCGGAGATCAGCCTGACCGCGTAGAGGGGATTGATCGCGTACAGCACGGCCGGGTTCTTGGCGATCTGCCAGGCGCCGAGCACGCCCAGCACCAGGAACCACAGCAACATGACCGGGCCGAACAGGCGGCCGACGTCGGCCGTACCGCGGGCCTGCAGCATGAACAGGCCAATCAGGATGACGAGCGACAACGGCATGACGAAGGGGGTAAAGGCCGGGGCGGCTGCGGAGAGGCCCTCGACGGCGCTCATCACGGAGACGGCTGGCGTAATGATGGCGTCGCCGTAGAACAGCGCGAGGCCGATGACCGCCAGCACGACGATGGCCCGGCGCACGTTGCGCTGCTTGCCGTTCAGGCCGCGCGTGGCCAGCGTCGCCAGCGCCAGCACGCCGCCTTCGCCCTTGTTGTCGGCGCGCATGATCAGAACGACGTACTTGATGGTGACGGTGAGGGTGACGGCCCAGAACAGGGTCGATAGCACGCCCAGCACATGCTCCGGGGTCGGTGTCAGGCCGGCTCCATGGAGGAAGGTCTCGCGCAAGGCGTAGAGCGGGCTGGTGCCGATGTCGCCGAACACCACGCCCAGCGCCCCGACCACGAGGCCAGCCGCGGCGCCGCTCGGCGCGTGAGAGCCGTTGCTGCCGTTGGCCGCGGGCGTCGCGGGCGGGACTGGGGGAGTAGGTGGACTGGTTTCGGCTGAGGCCATGTTATCGAACGCCACCAAGGTTGGCGGCGGCGCGACGGTTTGCGCCCACGCCTTCCGCCTGTCAACGCGCCAAATCGGGGTCAGTTGCGACGAATGGGCTTGACTTGGAAGCGACCCACGGGCGGCCTTGGGGCATGACCGAGCATGCCCCCCAGTACGCTGACGTCAGCAATCCGCGCCTTTACCGCGAAGATGCCTGGGCGCCGCATTTCGCACGGTTGCGGCGGGAAGACCCGGTGCACCGCCACGCCGAGAGCCCCTACGGGCCCTATTGGTCGGTGACGCGCTTCGCCGACATCATGATGGTTGAGCTCGACCATAAGACCTTTTCGTCCGACTCGAGCCTGGGCGGCATCCAGATCGCCGACCAGCCGCTCGGCCAGGACCTGCCCAACTTCATCCGCATGGACCCGCCGCGCCACACCGCCCAGCGCCGGACCGTGGCGCCGATCGTGGCGCCCACCAACCTCGCCAACATGGAAGGCATCATCCGCCGGCGCACCGAGGCCGTGCTCGACGGCCTGCCGCGCAACGAGACCTTCGACTGGGTCGACCGCGTGTCGACCGAGCTCACCGCCATGATGCTGGCCACCCTGTTCGACTTCCCATGGGCCGACCGGCGCAAGCTCACCCACTGGTCCGACGTCGCCATCGCCAACATCGAAGCCCCGGACGCGGTGGTGAAAAGCGAGGCCGAGCGGATGGCCGAACTGATGCAGATGGCCGAGATCATGGGCGCGCTGTGGCAGGAACGCGCCGCCCAGCCGCCCAAGTTCGACCTGATCTCGATGATGGCGCATAGCGAGGCAACACAGAACCTGCCGCTGCGCGAGTTCATCGGCACCTTCGGGTTGCTGATCGTGGGCGGCAACGACACCACGCGCAATTCGATGACCGGCGGGCTGATGGCGATGATCGAGCATCCCGAAGAAGTCGCCAAGGTGCGGGCCAGTGCCGCCCTGCTGCCGACCCTGGTGTCCGAAACCATCCGCTACCAGACGCCGGTGATCCACATGCGGCGCACCGCAACCCGCGACACGGAACTCGCCGGCAAGGCCATCGCCAGGGGCGACAAGGTGGTGATGTGGTACGTCTCGGGCAATCGCGACGAGACCGCGATGGAGGCGCCTGAGCGCTTTTTCGTTGGCCGCGCCAAGCCGCGCCATCATCTCGCCTTCGGCGCCGGCATCCACCGCTGCGTCGGCGACCGGCTGGCCGAGATGCAGCTTCGGATCCTGTGGGAAGAGCTGCTGAAGCGCGACCTCGCGATCGAACTCGCCGGTCCGCCGGTGCGGCTCTACTCCAATTTTATCCGCGGTATCCGCGCACTTCCGGTGATCATCCGCGCCTGACGGTCTCGACGCCCGCGGCAAAGGCCTGCTGCAGCAGCCAGACGTCGCCCGCGATCGAGACGAAGTCGTAGCCCAGGCGGACGAACTCCGCGCCCTGCCTGGCATCGACGGCGAGCCGGCCGGCCGACTTGCCGTGCTTCTTGGCGGCGGCAATCGTGGCCTGCTCGGCCTGCACGAAGTCCGGGTGGTCGAAGGCGCCGGGCTCGCCCAGTGCCACCGAGAGGTCGTTGTGGCCAAGCCACAGCATGTCGACGCCGGGCATCGAGGCGATCTCGTCGGCAGCCGAAGCGCCCCTCGGGTCTTCGACCTGCAGGATGATGGCGGTGCGGGCGTTCTGCTCGGCAAAGCGCGGCACCAGCGGCTCGGAGCGCATGGCGAAGCGCTCGTGGGCGAGGCCCAGCGCCACGCCGCGGGTGCCGTCGGGCCAGTACTTGGCCGCGTCCAGCACCGCCTTGGCCTGCTCGACCGACGACACGATCGGCACCATGACGCCGTCGGCGCCGGTATCCAGCGCGCGCGAGATGTGGTGGCGGGACTGCGAGGGCACACGCACGATCGAGGGCAGGTCGGCGGCCTGCAGGTAGCGCACGACGCTGCGCACCGTGTCGAAGCTGAAGCCGGTGTGCTCCATGTCGAGCACCGCATACTCGGCGCCCGCCGCCTTCAGGATCTGGCCGATGCCGGGGGTCGTGAACTCGAATAAAAAGGTGCCGATTTTGGTCTGCGGTGTTCCGACCATCGCCCGCAACGTCGATTTCGCCATGCGTTCTCCCCCTCGTGCGTCGTTTGCAGAATAGGGCGCGCGGGCGGATTGTCGATCCACATGACCCCGGCGCTGCTCTACGGTCTCGTCATTCTGTCGGCGATCGCCCATGCGATCTGGAATGCGCTGGTGAAATCGGCCGGCGACCGCGTGCTCACCATGGTGGCGATCCGCACCGCCGGCCTCGTGCTTGGCCTCGCAGTGCTTCCCTTCGTCGACTGGCCCGCCCCCGAGAGCTGGAAGTGGCTGGCGCTCACCTCCTGCGTGATGTTCGCCTATTACGCGCTGCTCATCCGCTCCTATGGCGTCGGCGACATGAGCGTCGTCTATCCGCTCGCCCGCGGGCTGGCGCCGGTGCTGATGACGATCGCGGCCTTCCTTGCCATCGGCGAGGCGCTGGGCACCGGTCAGATGGTGGCCGTCGGCCTGATCTCGCTCGGCATCATGGGCGCTGTCGGTCGGCGTAGGCGCCAGCCGTCCAGCGGTGGGCTTTGCGCTGGCAACCGGCGTGTCGGTCGCGGCCTACAGCTTCTTTGGCGGCATGGGCGTGCGCGCCGCCGGCACGGTGCTCGGCTTCCAGGCGTGCCTGGAAGTCATCACCGGCCTCGGCATGGTCGGTTACGCATTGGTGACTCGCCGCGCCCAGCTCCCGGCCTATGTCCACCGTCACGGCGCCGTCGGCCTGCTGGCCGGTGTCATATCGGTGCTGGGCTTCCTCGCCTTCCTGCTCGCCGCCCGGAGCCTGCCGCTCGGCCCTGTAGTGGCGCTGCGCGAGACCAGCGTGATCTTCGGCGCCGTGCTCGGCACACTCGTACTGAAGGAAGGCTTCGGCCTCCGTCGCATGGCTGCCTCGGCGCTCGTGGTGGGCGGGATTGCGCTTCTCGCCCTGCTGCGATGAGATAGGGTGTATCGACCCATCACGGAGGAAACACCATGAAGCTCTATTACATGCCCGGCGCCTGCTCTCTCGGCATCCACGTCATCCTCGAGGAGATCGGCAAGCCCTACGACCTGCAGAAGATCGACGGCGCCAAGCAGGAGCAGTACGGACCGGACTTCGTGAAGATCAATCCGAAGTCCAAGGTGCCGACGCTGGTGCGCGACGACGGCGCGGTGTTGACCGAGTTCCCGGCGATCGCCACCTGGCTCGCCCGCAAGAATCCGGAGAAGGGCCTGCTGCCCACCGATGCCGACGCCGAGGCGAGCGCGCTCGAAGCGATGGACTATGCGGTTTCGACCATGCACATGCAGGGCTTCTCGCGCATGTTCCGGCCGATGAACTATGCACCCACCGAAGCCGACCACGACAAGGTCAAGGCGCGCGGCAAGGAGATCATGGAGAAGGGCCTCGCCCTGATGGACAAGACGCTCGAGGGCAAGGAATACCTCGCCGGCAAGTTCTCGGTCGCCGATGCCGCGCTCTTCTATGTCGAGTTCTGGGCCGCCGGTCGCATGAAGATGCCGTTGCCCAAGAACGTTGCCGCCCACTACGAGCGCATGAAGAACCGCCCGGCGGTCAAGCGCGTGCTCGAGCAGGAAGGCCTTACCGCCGCGGCCTGAGGTGCTGCCCACAGCCCTCGCGAGCCGTCTCCGCCTGCCACTGATCGCGGCCCCGATGTTCCTGGTGTCGGGGCCGGCGCTGGTGACGGCTGCGTGCCGGAGCGGCGTCATTGGCTCGTTCCCGACCGCCAACTGCCGCACGGTCGGGGAACTCGACGGCTGGCTGGCGGGGATGGCCGACTCCCTCAAGCGTGCCGCCGACGAGACCGGCCGCGCACCGGCGCCGCTCTGCCCCAACCTGATCGTGCACCGCTCCAACCCGCGCGTGGCCGACGACCTGGCGACGGTGCTGCGGGCCGGGGTCGAACTGGTGATCACGTCGGTGGGCTCGCCCGAGCCGGTGATGAAGCCGCTCAAGGACGCCGGTTGCCTGGTGTTCGCCGACGTGGCTTCGGTGCGTCATGCCGAGAAGGCGATTGCTTCAGGCGTCGATGGGCTGGTGCTGCTGACGGCCGGCGCCGGCGGCCAGACCGGCTGGGCCAATCCCTTCGCCTTCGTGCGCGCGGTGCGTTCCTTCTGGGACGGCATCGTGGTGATGGCGGGCGGCATGGCCGATGGTCGGGCCATTGCCGCTGCCGAAACGCTGGGCTGCGACCTAGCCTACATGGGCACCAAATTCATCGCCACCCGCGAGAGCCTGGCCAAGGACGAATACAAGCAGATGCTGATGCAGAGCCGGCTCGATGACGTGCTGCTGACGCGCGCCTTCACCGGTCTTGAAACCAACATGCTGCGGCCCTCGATCGCCGCGGCGGGCCTCGATCCCGACAATCTGCCGGTGCGCGGCGCCATCGACATCGCCAAGGACATCAACGCCTCGGAGCGCGACAAACCCGACAGCAAACGCTGGAAGGACATCTGGAGCGCCGGCCACTCGGTATCGGGCGTCGGTGACGTGCCGTCGGTCGCCGAGCTGATCGAGCGGACAGAGATCGAATACCGGGCCGCGCGTCAGGGAGTCTGAACGCCGTCCCGGCGTGATGTCGTGACCACGAAGAGCGTGGCGGCGATCAGCAGGGCGGCGATACCGAGACCGGGAAACACCAGCTTGGCGGGGAAGATCTGAAGCAGGGCGCCGACGATGATCGGGCCTGCCACCTTGCCGAGATTGCGCAGGGCGCCGTAGAAGCCGAGGCCCATGCCGATATGGCTGGCCGCGATGCGGTTGCCGATCAGCGCCACCGTCGAGGGGAAGGTGAGGCCCTGGCCGATGCCGACCACGACGGCAAGTGCCAGCAGCGCGCTGGCGGTGGGGGCGTAGGGCAGTGCCACCAGCGCTCCGCCGATGGCCAACAGGCCGAAGGCGATGGTCGGCACGTAGCCGCGCCGGTCACCCAGTCTTCCGCCGAACGGCCGGACAAGGAGGTGCGCTGCCTCCTGGAAAGTGAAGAACAGGCCGGCTGCCCATATGCCGTAGCCCGCCTCGAGGGCGAAGATCGGCAGGAACGCCTTCAGCGAATAGATCGAGCCGTAGATCGCGAACTCGAGCGCACCCACGAACCAGAGCTCGCGTCGCGTCGCGGCATGCTTCACGCCGTCGACCAGCTCAGCGAAAAAGCTCGTACGCGGGACGGCCTCCCGCTTGGACTCGTCGAAGCGCACGAACAGTGCCGGCACGAAGGCCGCGCAGCTCAGCAGCCCGACCACGGTGAACACCACCTCGGGTGAGCTCCAGGCCAGGATGAAGCCCGCAACGGCCGGTGCGATCAGATGGCCGCTGCCGCGGGCCATCTCGAACAGGCCAAGCCGCGCGCCACGGCTCTGCGTCGACATCTCGGTCACGATCGCGAGCGTGACGGGACCGAAGATCGCCGTCGCCGTGCCATGCAGTACGCGCATCCAGACGAGCTGATCGGGTGTCTGCACAAACTGGTAGAGGAACGGGAAGCCTGCGAACAGCAGGAGCGCCGTGAAGAAGAAGATTCGCCGGCCGTAGCGGTCCGACAGCATGCCGACGATCGGCTTGAACACCGTGCCGGTCAGCGTCGAGACGCCGACGATGGTGCCGATCATCAGCTTGTTGGCCCCAAGGCTCGAGGCCAGGATCGGCAGCACCGGACTCTTGGCCATCTGGTAGGCCGCCCGCACGATCATGTCCGTGGCAAAGAGGCCCCAGAAGCCAGAGGGCTGTCGCAGCATGGCCGCTCCTCAGGTGGTGACGTGGCCGACGCGGGCCTTGGTCAGCGCTGCATTGAGAGGGGCGACGTCGCTCGTCACCAGCGCGTCGAACCTGGCGATCTGTTCGTCGACCTTGTCCATGACCTCGCGTGACACGGCCTTGGTCTGGCTGGTGGGGGCGGCGTCGGCGGTCGTCGTCATGGCGATCATGTCGAACAGCGTGTCGTTGAGGCCGGCCGGGTTGCGCAGCACGTCGCGCACCGACTTGCGCTGCGGGTCGACCATCACGCGCTCGATGTCCGAGAGTTTTAGGCCGATCGTCACGGCGCGGTTGCGCAACGCGCGCTCCGACTTGGCCGCCCGGTCGGCGACCTCGCCCAGCTGGCGCTTCATCTTGCGCAGCCGGTTGAGCGCCTGCTTCAGCTTCGACAGCGACGCCACCAGCTCCTTGTGCAGGGCGAACTGGGCGGCGTAGTCGGCCGGCGTCGTGGCCAGGCGCGGATCCTTGACCACGGTGAAGCTCGCCGACTGGGGCTTGCTGCCGACGCCGAGCTCGACGCCGTAGGTGCCGGGAACGACGGTCGGACCGGGCGGGTTCTCGGGATCGGGCGCCAAAGGCTTGGGCCGCGGCGGCGCCAGGTCGTAGTCGAGCTTGGTCGGGCCGGGATATTTCAAGTCCCAAACGAAGCGGTTCAGCCCGGCCTTGGTGCCGGGCTTTCGTGCCGGCGCGGCGTCTTTGGTGTCGCTGGCATACGAGACGATCTTGCGCCCGGCCGAATCGCGGAAGGTGAGCGTCACAGCCTCCTTGGCGTCCTCGGCCAGCCAGTAATAGACGATCGCGCCGTTCGGCGGGTTCTCGCCGACATCGAGGTGCTCGCGCACCCGCGTGCCGTCGGGCCTTTCGACCATGACCGTGCTGCCGTCGATGCCGAAGGCGGGGCCATAGGCAATGCCGCCGCGCACGTTGGCGCCGGCGCTCCAGTGGAGCTTGGTGCGGATCGCTGTCCGTGGCGCGAACAGGCGCGTCGGCTTGCGGCCCCCTGGCTTTGCCCCCGATTTAGCGAGACCGCGCAGCGCCGTCACGTCGTCGAGAATCCAGAACGAGCGGCCGTGCGTGGCCGCCACGAGATCGGCGTCCTTGAGCTTCAGGTCGTAGATCGGCACCACGGGCAGGCCGCCGGCCATGCGCGTCCAGCTCGCTCCGTCGTCGAGGCTGAAATGGATGCCGGTCTCGGTGCCGACGTAGAGCAGGCCCTTGGCAAGCGGATCGGCGCGGACGACGCGCGTGATCTCATCGGCCGGCAGGTCGCCCTTGATCGACTTCCAGTTCCGCCCACCGTCGCTGCTCTTGAACAGGTAGGGCTTGTAGTCGGCAAGCTTGTAGCGCGTGGCGGCGAGGTAGATCGTGTCGGCATCGTGGGCCGAGATTTCGACGCAGCCGACATAGGCCAGCTCCGGCATGGCCTTGGGCGTGACGTTCTTCCAGCTCTTGCCGCCGTCGCGCGTGACATGGACCAAGCCGTCGTCGGTAGAAGCCCAGATCTCGCCGGGGCGATGCGGCGATTCCACGACACAGGCGCAGGTCGCGTGGACCTCGGCGCCGGCGCTCTCGCGGGTGATGTCGCCGCCGGAATGCTGCTGGCGCGAGCGGTCATTGAGGCTGAGGTCGGGTGAGATCTTTTCCCAATCCATGCCTTCGTTGCGGGTACGGAACACGCAGTTACCGCCGACATAGAGCGTGTTGGGATCGTGCGGCGAGAACACGATCGGGAAGGTCCACGCGAAGCGATATTTGAGGTCCTTGGGCGAGATGCCGGTCGATTCCTCGGGCCACACATTGACCAGCTGGATCTGGCGGGTGCGGTGATCGTAGCGTTGCAGCGCGCCGCTGCCGCCCGGGCTTGAGCCGATGGCGCCGATATAGACGATGTTGTGGTCCCGGGGATCGACGGCGATGAAGCCCGACTCGCCGGTGCCGGGATAGGAGCAGTCGGCCAGCGTGATGACGCCCCATTCCGAGGCACTCGGGACGGAGATCGAGGTGTTGTCCTGCTGGGTGCCGTAGACGCGGTAGGGATACTGGTTGTCGATGTCGAGACGATAGAACTGCGCGGTCTTCTGGTTGTAGATCGTCGACCACGAGGCGCCGCTGTTGAACGACACGTGGGCGCCGCCGTCGTTGCCCTCGATCATGCGCGTGTTGTCGTTGGGATCGATCCACAGGTCGTGGTTGTCGCCGTGCCGGGTCGTGACCTCGTTGAAGCTCGTGCCGCCGTCGGTCGACTTCCACATCTGCAGGTTGGTGACGAACACGGTGTCGGCATTGCCTTGGTCGGCGAAGACGTGGGTGTAGTACCAGGGCCGGTGCATCAGGTCGCGATTGGCCGAGACCTGCGTCCAGCGCGCGCCGTAGTCGTCAGAGCGGTAGAGGCCGGTCTTGTCGCCCTCGGCCTCGATCAGTGCCCAGACGCGGCCGGCGCGGACAGGGGAAACCGACACACCGATCTTGCCGAGCATGCCGTCGGGCAGGCCTGAGTTGCGCGAGATTTCCTCCCAGGTGTCGCCGCCGTCGGTGCTGCGAAACAATCCGCTGCCCGGGCCGCCGCTGGAAATGTTCCAGAAGTTGCGCCGCGCTTCCCACATCGATGCGAACAGGAGGCGCGGATTGCTGCGGTCCATCGTGAGCTCAATCGCGCCCGCCACGTCGCTGCGATAGAGGATCTTCTCCCAGCTCTTGCCGCCGTCCTTCGAGCGATAGACGCCCCGCTCGGCATTGGGGCCGAACACGTCGCCCAATGCCGCGACATAGACGAGATCGGGATTGGTCGGATGGATGCAGATGCGGCCGATGAACTTGCTGTTCCTGAGGCCGACATGGGTCCAGGTGCGTCCGGCATCGGTCGACTTGTACATGCCGTCGCCATAGGAGACGTCGAGGCGGATCGCCGTTTCACCGGTGCCGGCATAGATCACGTTGGGGTCCGAGGGCGCGACCGCGATCGAGCCGACCGCGGCGCTGCCCATCATGCCATCCGAGATGCAGCGCCAGAACACGCCACCGTCTTCGGTCTTCCAGATGCCGCCGGCGCAGGCGCCGAAATAGAACACCATCTTGTTTGTCGGATCGCCTGAGACGGCGACGACGCGGCCGCCGCGCGAGGGACCGATGCAGCGCCACTTCAGCGCATCGAAGCCCGAGGAGACGGGCAGCTGGATTTTCTGAGACATGGGGAAGGGGCGCCGATCTGCAAAGTGGAAGTCGGCGCGGACGGTAAGTCAGGTTCGTGCAGCGACGCAACCGCGTCGCCTCGGGAGAGGCGCTCAGTGCAGTTCGTAGAGACCTGAGGCGAACTTGAATTCGGCCGGCTTGATCAGGGCCGCGTTGGCCACTCGCACCTTGTGCAACTTGCCGTCGATGTTGCGTTCCCAGAACTCGAGGAACTTGGTGAGGGCGGGAAAGCGGGGGGCCAAATCGAGGTGCTGCCAGACAAAGGTCTGCAGAACGTGGGTGTGGTCGGGCATCCAGTAGAGGATTTCGGCGGTGGTGATCCGGTAGTCGTTGAGCTGCGCTACGAAACTGCGATCCATCTGTCACTCCTTGACATGGTACGCGCATGGGAATAGTCACGCACCCTTAACGGAAAAGCAGCAAAATTCGTTCCACATCAATTAGTTAGCAGCACTCCTCCAGGGTTGCTGCTAGTGCGAAGCGACTTTCCGCTCGTCTTGACTCGTTTCATCAACACCCTTACATGCAGCACGCCTTTGGCGCTCATCCAGGGTGAGTGCTGATAGCAATCCATTCGGGCGCAATCTGAAGGTTGCGCCGAGCTAACAGCCAGTTGGAGGAAAGACCTATGAAGTTCCGTCCGCTCCATGACCGTGTCGTGGTCAAGCGCGTCGAAGAAGAAGGCAAGACCAAGGGCGGCATCATCATTCCGGACACCGCCAAGGAAAAGCCGATGGAAGGCGAGATCGTCGCCGTTGGCCCGGGCGCCCGCGATGAAGCCGGCAAGCTCGTTCCGCTCGACGTCAAGAAGGGCGACCGCATCCTGTTCGGCAAGTGGTCGGGCACCGAAATCAAGCTCGACGGCGAGGATCTCCTGATCATGAAGGAGTCCGACATCATGGGAATCATCGAGGGTTCCGCCGCGATGAAGAAGGCTGCGTAAGCGCCTCTTCATCCGTCTCGATCAACCAAAACATCTCAAGAGGAATAGAAAATGGCTGCCAAGGAAGTCCGCTTTAGCGGCGACGCACGGGAGCGCATGCTGCGCGGCGTCGACATTCTCGCCAACGCCGTCAAGGTGACGCTGGGTCCGAAGGGCCGCAACGTCGTCCTCGACAAGAGCTTCGGCGCACCGCGCATCACCAAGGACGGCGTCACCGTCGCCAAGGAGATCGAGCTCGCCGACAAGTTCGAGAACATGGGCGCCCAGATGGTGCGCGAAGTGGCCTCGAAGACCAACGACATCGCCGGCGACGGCACGACGACGGCGACCGTTCTCGC